>JBKQIH010000093.1:0-13410 GCA_052148445.1 Rhodomicrobium sp. | reverse complement strand
TCGTGCCGTTGGTGTTCAGCGTGACGCCCGATGCGGACGGTCCAACCTGAACTTGGCCGAGCGAAACAAGGCCGCCAGTGCCGATGAGAGCTTGGCCTGTGACAACCGAAGGTCCGGTGAAGCCGAGAGCAGTTACCGAACTCGTGGTGGTGCCGTTGGTGACGGAAACGCTGGTCGGCGAAACGGTGGTGGTGTTCCCGGCGCCGTCGGTGCTCGTGAGGGTGCTTCCCGAAATGGTCGTGTTGGTCGTGCCAGGGCCATTGGCGTAAAGTGCGCCGTTGATGGTTCCCGCGGCATAAGTATTAGTGGTATCGATCGTGGCCCAGCCAATGCCAGGAAGATAGGTTGCGGTCGAGTCGCCGTAGGCTGTTTGTGCATTTGCCGAGCCGGCGAAGCCCAGAGCGGCGGCGCTAACGCCAACCAGAAGCGCTATGCGTGCCGCGGTAAATGCGGACTTAGACGTATTCCCCGTATTCATAACATTTCCCCAGAGGCAAGTTGATCCGAATATGCCGGCAGGATCGGGTAGTTGCATTGGCTGCCAAACTCAACGCACTTAAAACTGACCAATCCCCACACCGACATTCCTTGCAGAGAGGACAGGGGACCAGCAAGTTAAAAACCAGCATAAGGCCGCCTAATAGCCCACTTCGACACCCACAGATGCAGAACAGCAACAAGATCATAGTGTAGCCACATACGATATCGGCATTGCTGCGCCTAAAGCGAAATTAATGGCACTATGTATACTTACGCTCTTTATATCCTATAGTGTACGTAATGTGCTTTAAGTGATCTTTTGCCCACTACTATGCAGACAAAAAGGTGCGGGAGGTCCGCGGAGCGGTCCGCGCTGGGGTTAGTAACGCATGCCCGGCTTGCACACGAGATAATAGGGGATTTCAAGCCGGTCCAGGCACGCCTGCCGCTTGCAGTGCCGGCCATCGTGGGCCACCATGCACGACCGCGCCGGTCGTAGCTCGCGCTATGGGGGCTGTTTGCGCCCGCGCTCCGTGTATAAGAAGGTGCACAATTGCAACTTTGATACGATATGAATAGGTGCGCCAAATTTGACGATATCAAAAACCGCAAAAATGGGGTACCGTGACCATATTGTAGTAGATATTAAGCGTGTGGGGACTAAATATGAGCATTTCACCGGAGCTGTGCAGAGCAGCCCGTGCACTTTTGGGCTGGTCTCAGCAGGAACTTGCAACCCGCGCTCAGGTTGCTCGCAAAACAATCGCAGACTTCGAACTCAGCCAAGTCAACCCGCATCCCCGGACACTCCGGGATGTCGTGGCGGCGTTGGAAGTTGCGGGCGTGGAGTTTCTGCCAGCCTTGGAGAACGTATCTCGGGGCGGCGTGCGTATGAAGTGGCAAGGGCCGGGCGGTGTAAAAGCCGCTTAGCCGCAGAGCCAGTTTCGCCCTGGCCCGTTCACAAATACGCGAACGCATTGACTCGCCGGCTGCCGCCCCCAATAAGCGGATAGAAAATCAGGCGAGGCGAAGATGAGCGATTATTCCGGCGGCGGAGCAGGAACGAGGGAAGTCGCGCTAGCGCTGCAAGGCGGAGGCGCGCATGGCGCGTTCACTTGGGGCGTGCTCGACCGGCTGCTTGAAGACGGGCGTGTGACGTTTGAGGCCATCAGCGGCACGAGCGCCGGCGCGATGAACGCGGTTGTGCTGGCGGACGGACTCATGGCCGGGGGAAGGGAAGGCGCGCGCGAAAAGCTGCGGCAGTTTTGGCGTGCCGTAAGCGACGAAGCGAAATTTTCCCCGGTTCAGCGCGCGCCGCTCGACGTGCTGTTTGGAAATTGGACGCTCGACACCTCGCCCGGCTACAATTTTGTCGACTGGCTCAGCAAATTCGCGAGCCCATACGAACTCAACCCGCTCAATCTCAATCCGCTCAAGGATCTCCTTGAAGAAATCGTCGATTTCGATCGCGTGCGCGCCTGCGCGAAGCCGCTCGTCTTTATCTCTTGCACCAATGTCGAGACTGGGCGCGTCAAGATTTTCAAGCGCGGCATGATCTCGCCCGAAGCCGTGATGGCCTCGGCGTGCTTGCCCTATATGTTTCAGGCGGTGGAGATCAACGGGGTACCCTATTGGGACGGTGGCTATATGGGCAATCCCGTGCTCTTTCCGTTCCACGACGCGACACAAACGAAAGACTACGTCATTGTGCAGATCAATCCGGTTTTCCGCAAAGGCGCGCCCAAGACCGCGCGCGAAATCATGAATCGGGTCAACGAGATTAGCTTCAATTCGAGTCTGCTGCAGGAGCTACGCGCCATCGATTTCGCGCGGCGCTTGATCGACCAGGGCAAGCTCGATCCCAAACTTTATAAGCGCGTCAACGTTCATGTTGTGTCGAACGATGAAGCGCTCGTGCCGCTTGGCGCATCCAGCAAGTTCAACGCGGAATGGGCTTTTCTCGAATATCTGTTTGAAGTGGGACGCAAAACGGCTGGCGCCTGGCTCGATAGGGTGTATCCCATGCTCGGCGCAGGGCCGACGGTGGACCTGCGCGAAATCTATCATGGCGACGGGCCCGACCCGGAGCCGCGCGGTGCGGGTGGTTGACGGACCCTAACTCTCTGTGTTTTCAGTCTCTTTTTTTCAGAAGCGCTCTAGTTCACAGGCACCGAGACGCTAAGCCCGCTGGTGTAATTGACGGCGTCGCCGGACATAACGCGCGTGCCAACTTGCGTACCGGCCAGGCCGCCGAGGAGCACGCCGCTCGCTTCGTCATTGTTGTTGTAGGCGACGCGAGGCACGTAGCTCAGATACTCGCCCTGCCCAAAAATGCCGACTGTACCCCATCCCAGCTGCCGCTTAAGGTCCAGCCGCACTGTACCGATGAACGAGCCCCTATCCAAATTGGAATTGACAGCACCACTTTCTTGGACGTAGCCGCCAGGGATGAGGAGCGTGTAGCCGTTATAGCGGCCTTGATAGTCGGTATCCGTGTAATACAGACCGGCGGTGGCATCCAGTCCGACGGTCCAGCCCTCGCCCAGCGCAACCTTCTTTTCGACACCCATGAAGCCGCCGGAATACAGGGTATTCAGCTTTTCTTTGTATTTCGCGGGATCGCTGACCAGAGGGTCGATCGAGATCAGGTTCGCTGTCCCGGAAAGGCCGCGCATGGCCACACCCAACTTGAAAGGAGAAAGTTCCTGGGGCGGCGCGTCTTTGAAGCCGCCTTCCGCGCCGTCGCCAAAGCGGCTATCGACAGCGATACCGTAATAGTCGACATTCCGCCGCGCCGTCACGTTGAGATTGCCGAACGGTCCGGTATTATTCGCCTGAGTAGTGTCGAAATCGACGATATTCACAATGGCGCAGTCTGTGGTCAGGCTATACATGCAATGCGAATTGGTTGTGCCTTGATAGTTAGCGAAGAACCCCGAGACGCTAAAGCTCGCCAGCCTGCCATCCGGCAAAGTTCCTTCGGCAAAATTCGCCAGCCGCGCATCTGTGCGCAGCCCATTGAGGTTGCCATCGCCGTTGTTTTGCTGGCCGAGCGCCTGGTTGAAAAACGGCCCGCCCACAATCGTAACCATCTTCATATCGGGCAAGCCGAACCAGGAATATCCGGTCGAAACCGTTAGTTCCGAGTTTATGGGCCTGTGGCCGTCCGCAAGCCTGCCCACCAGGCTTTCGAGACTTTCACCACTCAGCAAGCCCTGGCCATCGGGCACGATGCGCATGCCTGCCGTGACCCGCACATCGTCGAAGCCAGTATTTTGCCATCGGATATCGTAATTTTGGTAGCGCAGCGCGGTATAGAATTGAACGCGGTCGTTGTAATCCCAGGCCGCCTGGGCTTCGGCATAGTCCCAGTGGTAATGAACGCCGCTGCCGATGTCGCTCACAACTTGATAACCTCCGGTCGCGCTGACAGCTACGCCAGGCACCGGCAGGTAAGTCACTTTCATACTATAGGAGCGCACGTCCGCCAAAACCGCGAGGCCGGTCACAGGCTCGCCGATATAGCGTTCCACAGCAGCATTTATGAAGAAGAAGGGCGAAGGGCGCCAGGTCAAGCTACCATCGAAGGAATTGGAGTCGAAGCTGGTTACGCGGCGATCGTCCGTATCGCGCCAATTGTAGCGCCAGCCAGCATCGGCAGAAAGTGCGGGCGAAACTGTTAAACGCAGGCCGCCTTTTAAGTGATAATCGTCAGCGCTGCGGTCGAGAGCCGCCGGGTCGGGCTGATCTGTATAATCGACGCGCGCGACACTTACCTCGCCATAGGGGGCGACGCGCCAGCTATTGCCGAGAAGGCCGGTCCAGGTTGTCTCGCTCCGGTTGTAGTTGTAGGCGGAACTTAGGATCAGGGGCGAATTCGCCACATCGGGACCGTTCAAGTACTGCACGTTAAGAAAACGGGCACGTAGAACACTCGAAACGAAGTCGTCGCGATAGCCTAACTCGGTGTTGGCACCGGCCGTTTGGTTCTTATCGACGCTCTGTCCATCGTAATCGATAAACGCGCCGGACGAAACGGTGATGCCCGGCTGGACGAGATAGGTGACATTAGCCTTTGTATAGCCGGCGTAACGCACAGGATCGGTGAACACGGCATCGTTGAAATATTCCAGAACGCTGCCGCCGCCGCTCACCGTCACGACCGTGCGCGGACTCACAGAACTCAAATTAAAACCGGCTCCCGAGCGGATGAAAGCCGAATCCTTCGGATCGGCGATAGCTTGCGCTGGATTTGAGTCGTAGCCCACTTCGGAAAAGGCCGAAGGTGCAAAAGTGACGCCCGGGGCGAGCACAAAGCCGATGGGCGCCGGCGCCGCATCTGCAACGTTTGCTTTCCCTGGCATGTCTGGATTGGCGGGTTGTGAGATTTGCGCCGCGGCTGGCTGCAGAGCTGCGGCCGCTGCCCAAAGAGCCGTAAAGCTTATAAGTGAACGCCCCATATTTTCCTCCCCGCTTGCAAATACGCAGCCGCTTAGTCTCCATGGATCCCCGGACCGGGGACAAGCGGAACCCCTGACAGTACAGCCGTCTCAGAAACTAGAATTCTCAGAAAATTTTCCGCGGCATTCGCACCGCAGGAGGCCTATCGGCTACCTTTACTTGCGATGACCTGGGTGCTGCTGTACCCGCCACCCAAAGGATTGACGCCGCTGTTCGAATAGGCGGCAGTGCTCGATCCGAACTGGGTCGAGCGCGCAAGCGCTATGGCGACTTCCTCGGCGACCACGTAGCTGCGCCCATTCACAGTGACCGTCACATAGACGGTAGATTCGCTTTCGGAAATTCCGTTGGAACCTTTCAGAAACGACTCGGCAACGTTGGTATTCGTCACGGACACAGAACCGTTGCCAGCGACTCCGCCATAGCCGCCAGTGACAGCCGAAGTGCTGCGGCCGATCAGGTGGTTGTTAGCGGAAGCATCGGCGTCAACTGTGACCGCCGCGTCGAACCCGGGACCGACTACCTTAACTGTCTCACTCGCTGTGCTCGAGGACCGGCCAAGACCGGGCGTGTAGGACGCCGTGGTAGTGCCGCCCTGCCCAGGCGCGCCTGCGGGAGAAAATACGGGCGGCAGGTTATCGCCCCCGCCTCCAGCCAGACCCGGCCCCGAAGCGAAAACGATCGCACCGAATAAAGCGGCCCGCATATGTGTGTTCGGATAACCCATAGCCCCCCCCTTAAAGATACTTCAATGAACTGGTTCCAAGTACATTTTTCCGCGTAGCCGCGGAGGAAGGCTGGAAGGCGGCCCAGGGCATGCCCAGGCCGCCCCGCCAAAAGCTTAGTGACCGCCGACGCTGAGGGCGATGTAACCGCCCGAGACAGCCGTGGTGCCGGTGCTCGTGGAACCGCCAGCAGCGGCGGTACCGTCATGTCCGGCACTCGCGGTGTTGGTCGACGTCGAGGTTTCGGTCGCGACCGTTCCGGTTGCGTTGGAGGTCAAGTTGCTGGTGGAGGATTGAGTGCTGTTCGCCACCGGATCGTGGCCTTGAGCATAGGTAAGGCCGGTCGTGCTGCCGGTCGTGCTGCCGCCAGCGATGTAGCCGGCCGAGCCCTTGATGGACGTCTGGCCATGCGGAGCGGCGATAACTGCAGTGGAAACAAGAGAGGCAACGGCAGTAGCCGTCAGTACACGGATAAAGTTCATGGTATTTCCTTCCCTGCGCCAAGGAAATTGACGCCAAGTGCCTAAATTTAACGTGCCCTGCCCCACTCTGCACGCCAGGACCGAGGCTTTATTAGGGGTAGATGATTCGAAGAAGGTGGAAACCGGCTATATCTTCAATCCGGAGGGATTGGCGTTTGCGTGTGCTTTGCTCGCAACAACGCGCGCAAGTTGCACCGCTCAAGTGCGGCAACCTGGCGCAGCCTTAGCCGGAGCCTTTAGGTGTCATAACGCCTGGCGATGCGGGAAATTCCCTGGATTCGGAGGACTTTTCGTTCCACCGGTCACCCAGGTCTTTTAGCGGCGAGCCCTCAGCACATCTCCGCTATGGCCGCGCGCAACTCCTCGATGCCGAGCCCTTCGACCGCCGAGGTCGCCAGGACGATCGGATACGCGGCGGGATGTTTCTTCAGCTCGGCTTCGGTCTCGCGGATGACCTGGGCGAGATCGCCGGACTTCGGCTTGTCGCCTTTCGTCAGCACGGCCTGATAGGACACGGCCGCCTTGTCGAGCATAGTCATGATCTCACGGTCGGAGCCCTTGAGCCCATGGCGGCTATCGATGAGCAGCATCACGCGTTTGAGCTGAGGGCGGCCGCGTAAATAATCGTGAATCAGCTGGGTCCAGCCCGCCACCATCGATTTCGGGGCCTTGGCGTAGCCATAGCCCGGCATGTCGACCACATAAAGGATGTCGCCGACGGCAAAGTAGTTCAACTCGCGGGTGCGGCCCGGCGTGTTCGAGACGCGCGCCAAGCTCCGGCGGCCAAGCAGCGCGTTGAGAAGGCTGGACTTACCGACATTGGAGCGGCCGGCAAAAGCGATCTCGACCCGATCGCCAGGCGGCAGCCCCTCCACATCGGCGACTCCCAGAACAAAGCTCGCGGGCGTCTTGAAAAGTTCGAGGGCGTGCGCGGCCGCCGCTTGCGCCCCTGCTTCGTCCTCTTCGGACACAACCGCCTTGTTCAATATCTCCCCGGTCATTTACAAAGTCTTCCCTCACTCTGCCTCTCTCCCCGAGGGGAGGGAGGCCCCATAAACAACCGTCCGCTCGCGAAGGCGGCAGCAAAACTAGCAAGCTGACCGAGGCGAGCCCGCGGGGAGAGGGTTGGGGTGAGGGGGTCCTTTGTGCCCATCGCAGGCTGGACTTGACCTCACTCCGCCGGTGTGCGGCTTCGGCCGTTGCCCTTTATGCGCGAGCGGACTTCCTGCACCCGGCCGTGCACCTTTTTGATGCCGACGTTGTGCATGATGTCGATCTCGACCCCTTGCCGCTTCATGATGAAGGCCTGCTGGCTGAAGGACAGGATATTGTTCCAGGTCCAGTAGAGCACCAGGCCCGCCGGGAAGTGCGCCAGCATGAAGGTGAAGACGATAGGCATGTAGGTGAAGATCTGCTGCTGTATGGGATCGGGCGGGGTGGGGTTGAGCCGCATCTGCACCCACATCGAGATGCCCATGAGCAGCGGCAAAAGGCCCAGCATGAGGAATTGCGGGGGTGTCCACGGGATCAGCCCGAACAGGTTGAATACCGTGGTCGGATCGGGCGCGGAAAGATCCTGGATCCACCCGATGAAGGGCGCGTGGCGCATTCCGATGTTGATGAGCAGAACTTTGTAGAGCGAGAAAAACACCGGAATCTGGATGAAGATCGGCAAGCACCCGGCCATGGGGTTCACCTTCTCCTTCCGGTAAAGCTCCATGAGGGCTTCCTGCTGACGCGCCTTGTCGTCCTTGAAGCGCTCCTGAAGCTTCTTCATTTCCGGCTGAAGCTTCTTCATTTTGCTCATCGACTCGAACGACTTGTTCGCAAGCGGGAAGAAGGCAAGCTTCACGATCACGGTCGTCAGAAGGATGGCGACGCCGAAATTGCCGACGAGCTTGTACAGAAAGTCCATCAGCCACAGCATCGGCCCAGTGAGGAACGGGAACCAGCCCCAGTCGATGAGATAGTCGAGGCGGCTAATTCCAAGCGCGTTCTGATACTGCTTTAGGATTGAAACCTGCTTGGCGCCCGCGAATATGCGCGTGTCGATTTGGCTTTTGGCGCCGGGTTCGATTGTAACGGGCTGCGTTGCCTGCACGTTCGCGTAAAACTGCTTTTCCGTATTTCCGAACATCTGAATGAGATACGGAGTCTTGCTGTCCGGGATGAGAACTGTGGCCCAATATTGGTCGGTGAAACCGGCCCAGCCGCCCGCATCGGTGAAGGTCTCTTTAGCTCCTCCAGCCTCATAATTCTTGAGCGCGGCGCTGTAAGTGAAATCCTTGGTACCATCTTTGCCGAGACCTGCAATAAGGCCTTCGTGCAGCACCGAATAGCCCGAGGTTTTAGGCTCGGTTAAGCGCGCGACCTGCCCCCAGGGCGTCAGCGTTACCGCCTGACCGGCCTTATTTTCAACTTCGTCGGAGACCGTGAACATATAATGATCGTCGACGGAAAAGGTGCGCCGGAAAACGAGGCCCTGTCCATTATCGTAGCGCAGCACGACCGGATGGGTTGCGGTGAGCGGGCCTGTGCCTTCCTGCTCCCATAGCGTGCTCGCGCTTGGCAGGACAACGCCAGGCTGGCCCGACCAGCCCGTCAGCGCAAAATAGGGATGCGGGCTGCCTGAGGGGGAAAGCAGCACAACCTTCGGGCTATCCGGATGGACGGTTTCATCGTAGTTGCGCAGGATCACGTCGTCGATCCGGGCGCCCTTCAAATTGATGGAGCCAAGCAAATCCGGGCTATCGATCCGAACGCGCGGCGACGCGGCAAGCGCTGCCTCGCGCGACACGGTAGTAACCGCGGGCGTCGCCGGGGCAACCGCTCCGGGCATTCCCGCCTGTCCAGCCGGTGCGGTTGCCTCACCCGGCTTTGCGCTTGCCGCTCGGGATGCCGCCTGGCGGGCTTGCTGCTGCCGCGCCAGCTCAGCCGGCTTCATGTAAAAATATTGCCAGCCAAGGAGCACCGCAAGCGACAGCGCAATAGCAAGGATGAAGTTCTTGTTGTTTTCCATAACCCGCTCAAGGGAGAGACGTCAAAACGCGAGGTGGCGCCCCGCCGCAGCGAGACAGCCGATCCGCTTGTAGCCGGCTTAGGCCCGTGAGGGAACATAAACCGCGCGAACCCGTGCGGCATTTACGGCATAGGGTAACGATCCCTACCGGAGCGCGCAGGCTGGCTCACTTTATGGAACGCGATCTCCATATCCGCAAGTAGGCTTTCGAAATTTCTGGTCAAGGCCGCGGCACGGCCGATGATCGCGTAGTCGAAGCCGGGCTGGGCGTGGGCGGGGAAGGTGAGGCGCACGGCTTCTTTCAGGCGCCGGCGCGCGCGGTTGCGGTCGACGGCCATGCCCCGCTTTTTCGCAGCCCCGATTTCCTTTGCGACAGCCTTGCTTGAAACCGTGAAGCCGAAGCGCGGCGCTTCCATCGCGCCATCGGCACGGGCGAGTCCCTGTAAGATAAAGGCGGGCGTCACCCACTTCTTCCCTTTTTGCACGCGCTGGAACTCAGCGCGAGTCTTAAGCGTCAGCATGAGCCGGCAGGAATCTCCCGGCTAGGCCGAAAGTTTCTTGCGGCCGCGGGCGCGCCTGCGCGAAAGCACCGCGCGGCCCTGCTTTGTAGCCATGCGCTCGCGGAAACCGTGCTTGCGCTTGCGGCGCAAATTGCTGGGTTGATAGGTTCTTTGTGTCATTGCGGGTTACTTTCGTGTCTCGATGGGCTCGGCTTAGGCTTATAGATAGAGCTATTTGCCGGCACGCGTCAATCGAGGCTGCCATGGGGCTGGCCGCAAGGGGCAAACTCGCGGCGCCCGCTTAAAGGCGCGAGGCGACTTGCAAAGGAGGGCGGCACCTGGGCGCCGCCCGCCGAAGCCTTATAAATCGGCCAGCAGGCGCTCTGCACTACTTTCCTGCGCCGCTCCCGGCCGGTCCTCGACATGGAGCGCCTTCACAACTCCGTCATCCAGCAGCATCGCGTAGCGCTTGGAGCGGATGCCGAAACCGATGGGCGCGCCGTCCAATTCAAGCCCGACCGACTTGGCGAAATCGCCATTACCATCGGCCAGGAAGGTGACGGTGCCTTCCGCGCCGCTCGCCTTAGCCCAGGCATCCATGACAAAAACGTCGTTTACCGCCGTGCAAGCGATCAAATCTACCCCCTTTGCCTTGAACTCCGCCGCGTGCTGCAAGAAGCCCGGCAAGTGCAAGCCGTGGCACGTTGGCGTAAATGCGCCCGGAACGGCAAACAAGACAGCCTTCTTGCCCTTGAACAGCTCAGCCGCCGTGATTTCTGAGGGACCGGTCCCCGTCATTATCTTAAAGGTAGCAGGCGGCAGCGCGCTTCCAACAGCGATGGTCATGCCAAACTCCTGGTTGTTGTTAGGAGCGGTACGCTGCTATGATTACCAGCTTGAATCAACAAAATTCCACGTGTGCAATCTCATCCCGGCGCCCGGCACGCCGGCCCGGGTGGCGGGAACACACATCGTGTCTATCTGGGATCGTCGCAGATACGGAACCACGGCGTGCCGGCCGGGCCCGATCGGACGCGGACGGCTCCCTTCTGGGAGGACGATGTTAAACTTGCCGGACGGCATTCTTGCATCTATAACGCGACCATGAAGATTGACCTCGGCCTGTAGGAATGATGACACCTCGCATCTTGTTCTTGCGGTTGTTGCGTCCGGTTTGTTTAGGAGTGGCCGCGGGCATCCTTGTGCCGGCATTCCAAACTGTTGGCGCACAGACCGATAGTTCCAGCGCATCGCCCCCGATCCACGCGCAGCAAAAGGGCGCCGGGGGCAAGGGAACGAACTCGCAAAACCGTGCTCGCCCCAAACATCGGACCGGGGCAGAAGGTCACGCGGAAGCCAAGATCGACGCCGATCAAGCGCGGGAGCTCTACATCAGGCGCAAGCAGCGGCTTGAGCAAATCCACGCTCAACAGAAAGAATTGGCGAAAGACCAGCACACGCTCGCCGCAAATCGCGCCAGAATGCGGGCCAGGCTGATCGAAACGGCCCACGCGCTGCGGCTTTCGGAGAAACGGTTAACCGAGATTGAGGAGAAGCTCGGTCAAACGCGCGCCAAGGCTAAGGAAGAGCGCGAGAAACTCGAAGACAAAAGCGCGCAGATGTCTGCCCTGCTCGTGCTAATGCAAGGCATGAGCAGGCAGCCGCCGCCGGTCATGATTACGCACAGTAAAGATGCGCTCAAGATGATCCGCACCGGCATGGTTTTGGCCGCCTTCTACTCGGATGTGGAGAAGCTTGCGGCGCAGCTAGCCGAGGAGGTAAACCGGCTGGACCGTACTCAAAGGACTGTCGAGCTTCAGGAGCAGCGGCGCAAATCGGAGCAGGCCCAATCTATCCGGCTTAAAGCGCAGATCGATTTGCTCATGATGGAAAATCGCCAACAGCTCGAAATGGCGTCGGTAAACCTTGAGCATCTCCAGAACGTAAGCCAAATCAACCTGGCAAACCTCAAAACTCTTGAAGATATGCTTCCAGTCTTGGACGCCGCTGCCAAGAAGGGTAAGCCGGCCTCACACGAAGAAAGAGGCGGAGAAGCCGCGCCGGGTAGGCTTGCAGCTGCGCAGCTGGGCCGGATGGCGCCCGCGGTCTCCTTTGTAAATTCGCAAGGGCTTCTTCCTCTGCCCGCGCAGGGAAGAATGCTTATAAAGTTTGGGCAATCCGGCCGCGATGGCGCGGCGTCCAAGGGTGTGCAAATCGAGACACGCCCTGGAGCTCAAGTTGTATCGCCTTGCGACGGAGCTATCTTGTATGCGGGGCCGTTCCGGTCTTACGGTCAACTCTTGATTATCGACCCGGGTGGAGGATATCATATTGTCATAGCCGGTATGGACCGGATTCAAGTGACGCAACATCAGGCCGTTCTTGCCGGCGAGCCAATAGCTACGATGGGCGCAGATCCCAGGTCTAGCGAAAAGACAGCCGCACGCCCAATTCTCTACGTGGAATTTCGTAGAGATCAGCAGTCCATCGATCCCGCACCATGGTGGTCCGCGGGAGGAAAAGGTTAGAAATAAATGCGCAAATCGGAATTGGCGCTCGGTGCCTTCCTCATCATGCTGGTTTGCGGTGCCAGCGTTTTTATATTGCAGTCCACGCGCCGGGATCAGGCCATTGCGGCAAATGCCGACATTTATAAACAGCTCGACCTTTTCGGAGAAGTACTGGAACGGGTCCGGTCCGAATATGTGGAAAGGCCTGACGACACGAAGCTTATAGAGAGCGCCATTAACGGCATGCTTCAGGGTCTCGATCCGCATTCGAGCTACCTGACACCGAAAGAATTCCAGGATATGCAAGTGCAGACCCGCGGCGAGTTTGGCGGGCTCGGCATCGAAGTGACGATGGAAGACGGCGTCGTGAAGGTGATCGCTCCGATCGATAACACCCCTGCCGACAGGGCCGGAGTACTCGCGGGCGACTACATCACCCATCTCGATGGGGAATCCATTCAAGGCCTAACGCTCAACGAGGCCGTCGAAAAAATGCGCGGGCCGGTAGACTCGCCGATTACGCTGACTATCCTGCGCAAGGGCGTCCCCAATCCAATTCAGACGCGGGTTGTGCGCGATATCGTCCGTATCAATCCCATAAAATATAGCGCTGAGGATGACATCGGCTGGATCAAGATCAAGACATTCCAAAGCGAGCATACCTATGAGTATATGAAGCAGGCTGTCGACGACCTCAAGAAGACGATCGGTCCGAAACTCAAAGGTTACGTCATCGACCTTCGCAATAATCCCGGCGGATTGCTCGACCAAGCGATCGCGGTTTCGGACGCATTCTTGGATAAGGGCGCAATCGTCTTGACGAAGGGCCGCAACGCCAGCGAGAGCAGCCGGGCCAATGCCAAGCCGGGCGATGTCACCGACGGCAAGCCGATAGTGGTGCTCATCAATGGCGGCTCCGCGTCCGCTTCTGAAATCGTCGCTGGTGCTCTCCAGGATCACAAGCGTGCAAGCGTTATCGGAACGCGCTCCTTCGGCAAGGGGTCGGTGCAGACGATGATCCCGCTTGGCGCGAATGGGGGCTTGCGTCTGACGACGGCCCGCTATTACACGCCTTCGGGGCGCTCGATCCAGGCAACCGGCATCGGTCCCGACTACATCGTCGAGCCGGAGCTTCCCGCGGACATGAAAGCGCAGATGACCGCGTTCGCACCCAAGGGTGAGGCAAGCCTGCGCGGCCATTTGAAGAACGACAGCGCGCCTGAGGCAACGGGA
>JBKQIH010000092.1:0-26856 GCA_052148445.1 Rhodomicrobium sp. | reverse complement strand
ACGTGAATGTTGTGCACGACCACGACCCCGATATCATCCGGGGGCCGGAAGGCACGAAAGGCGGACGGTTGCAAAACCGCTTTAGGGAGCGGCCGGCAGCCGATAAGCGAGGTTCAACGGTCACACGCCCCATTAGCGAAGACAAAGGGCCTATCACGAAGGACGACTTAATGTCCTCCTTCGGGAAGCGGCTAGATAACGGAAACTAGCCGGAAAGCAGACCCGGCCGGACTACCGCCCCGCTGCGTGGCACGTTTCGACCCTTTCGCGTCCCAATCGAAAAGCCCCGGAATGCAGCAGGCGCACACTCCTTTTGGCATCTCTGTGAAATAGATAAAAGTCTAGAATTTGCATCCGCTCCGGAGTGGATAACGCGCCCCTTGGATCGAATGCCTAAGATGGCTTCTCACCCTCGGCGGGATGAAACTCGCGCTCGATGAGTGCGTAAGCGATCATGGTCAAGATGACCGAAGCCGCGAAAAAATATACGCCTGGGAGTGCCACCGCATCGGCGAGCCCAGTCGATTTCGCGTAAAAGACCAGGAGCGCAAGCACCAGCACATCGAGCATCGACCATTTGCCGAGCCACTCGATGCGCTTGAACCAGCGGCTCCGGCGGGCGGGATCGAACGTTATAAGCGTGCCCGCCATGGTGATGTAGAGCAGTTTGAATGCTGGAAAGACGATCGAGAAGATAAAAATGACGCCCGCGAGAAAGGTCTCGCCGTTGGCGTAAAGGGCGGCGAGGATCGAGAGGATCGAGTGCGTATCCTCCCAGAAATAGAGGCGGGTAAGCCGCATCACCGGCAAGGTGAGCCCCAGAACCAGGCAAGTCGCGGCGCTCACCGTCAAAACGAAAATAAGAAAGGCGCGCAAACCCCGCTGTGTCATGGCTGGAGGGGATGCGCGCCCGGCTTCATTGAACTTAAGCGACTTGGTGCGTCTTACTGGTAGGGACGCCCTTTTCGGTCATCAACGTTTGAAGATCGCCGGATTGGAACATCTCGGTGATGATATCGGCGCCACCGACAAACTCACCCTTGACGTAAAGCTGAGGGATCGTTGGCCAATTGGTATATGCCTTGATGCCATCGCGGACGTTTGGATCGGCAAGGACGTTGATGTCCTTATAGGGGACGCCGAGGAAGCCAAGAATTTGCGCCACGCGCCCGGAAAAGCCGCACTGCGGAAAATCCTTCGTCCCTTTCATGAACAGCACCACGTCGTTCGCGGTGACCTGATCCTTGATCCAGCTCTGTACGTCTTGTTCGCTCATACTTGCCTTCCTGTTCTAGCTCCGTAATAGATGCGCCGGCGCATCGAAAAAACAAGCGCCGGCCGCCTATGCCGCAGGCTTCCCGTCAGGCACCTTCGTTTGCAGGGCGAGCGCATGCAGAACCCCGCCCATATTCCCTTGCAGCGCCGCATAAACCATTTGGTGCTGCTGAACTCTCGATTTGCCCCGGAAGGCTTCGGAAACGACCGTCGCTGCGTAATGATCGCCGTCGCCAGCCAGGTCTTCGATGGAGACCTCGGCATCGGGCAAGCTGGCCCTGATGAGGAGCTCTATTTCTTCGGGTCGCATGGGCATGGGAATGTCCTTGTTAATGTCGTGATACGGCCGGACGCTGGCCAGCGGTGCAAGGTTCGGACCGTTGAGCCATCAAAGCCCGCCTGCCATGAACCTGGGAAGCCAAGCTTCGTGGGCCTGCCTTAAGCGGTTGAGAGGAAGCGCCTCTTCGCCAGGCACTAAGATCATATCGCCTTCGATTTGGGCAACGGCGCGGACCGGCAGGCCGAGTGCCGCGGCTTGCTCCGCGATGGCCTCCGCGCGCTCCGCCCCCGTCGCGATCAGGTACCGGCCTTGATCCTCGCCGAACGCGCAGGCGTGCGCGGGGAGAAGCGGATGCGGAAGGTAACGGAAGCCGCGCCCGCCGGCCAACGCCATTTCGGACAGTGCGACGAGGAGGCCGCCATCCGATAGGTCATGCACGCTCCCTATGGCGCCGTCCTCGATGAGGCCGCGCACGAAATCGCCCGCCTTCCGCTCGATGCCGAGATCGACCGGCGGCGGGGCGCCTCCGACGCGCCCTGTCGCATGCTCTTGATAGAGCGATTGCCCAAGATGGCCCGTCTCGGCTCCGAGCAGGATCACCATCTCATCTTGAGGCTTTAAGGCCAGCGTTGCGACACGTCTGCAGTCGCCGATAAGCCCCACGCCGCCGATCGCGGGGGTTGGCGGAATGGCGATGCCGTTGGTCTCGTTGTAGAGGGAGACATTGCCGGACACGACCGGGAAATCCAGCGCCCGGCAGGCTTCTGCCATACCCTCGATGCAATCGGCGAACTCTGCCATGATCTCCGGCCGCTCGGGATTGCCGAAATTCATGCAATCGGTCAGTGCCAGTGGCTTGGCACCAGACGCAGTCAGATTGCGCCACGCTTCGGCGACGGCCTGCTTGCCGCCCTCGAACGGATCGGCGTAGCAGTAGCGCGGCGTCACATCGCACGTGAATGCGAGTGCCTTCTGCGTGCCGTGCACGCGCACCACCGCGGCGTCGGACCCCGGGCGCACGACGGTGTCGCCCATCACCATGTGGTCGTACTGCTCCCAGATCCAGCGTTTGGAGGCCATGTTCGGCGAGCCCATCAGCGCCAGCAAGGTGCCGGTGAGGCTTTCGGGAGCGGGGACGCTTTCCGCGCCAACGGCTACGGGTCTCGGCCGGCGCGCGATTGGGCGGTTGTAAACCGGCGCTTCGTCTGAAAGCATGGAGGTTGGCAAATCGGCTTCGAGGCGGCCCTTGTGCCGGATGACAAGACGGCCTGTGTCCGTGGTGCGTCCTATGATCGCAAAATCGAGCTCCCATTTGCGGAAGATCCGCTCGGCCAGCGGCTCCGAGCCGGGCCGCAGCACCATGAGCATGCGCTCCTGGCTCTCCGACAGCATCATTTCGTAAGCCGTCAAAGCCGCTTCGCGCTGCGGGACGAGATCGAGGTCGAGATCGATGCCGGAGCCGCCCTTGGCCGCCATTTCGACCGAGGACGAGGTAAGCCCCGCGGCTCCCATGTCCTGAATGCCAAGGATTGCGTCCTCAGCCATGAGTTCGAGGCAGGCTTCGAGCAAAAGCTTTTCGGCGAAGGGATCGCCGACTTGCACAGTGGGGCGCTTCTCCTCGGTTTGCTCGTCGAACTCGGCCGACGCCATGGTTGCACCATGGATGCCGTCCCGGCCAGTTTTCGAGCCGACATAAACCACTGGATTGCCGGCGCCTGATGCCGCAGAATAAAAGATACGGTCCGTGCTGACGAGCCCAGCGCACATGGCGTTGACTAGGATGTTGCCGTTGTAGCGCGCGTCGAAATTGGTCTCGCCGCCAACGGTCGGAATACCCATGCAATTGCCGTAATCGCCGATGCCGGCGACAACTCCGGCAACGAGGTGGCGCGTTCTTGGGTGGCTGGCCTCGCCAAACCTCAACGCGTTCAGATTGGCGATTGGCCGCGCGCCCATGGTGAACACGTCGCGCATGATGCCGCCGACGCCGGTCGCGGCGCCCTGATAGGGCTCGATGAAAGAGGGATGGTTGTGGCTTTCCATCTTGAAAACCACCGCCTGCCCATCGCCGATATCGACGATGCCGGCGTTCTCGCCTGGGCCCTGGATGACCCGCGGCCCTTCCGTCGGCAGCTTTTTCAGCCAAACGCGCGAGGATTTATAAGAGCAATGCTCCGACCACATCACGGAGATAATGCCAAGCTCCGTCAAATTCGGAGCCCGTCCGAGCTTCTCGCAAGCGAGCCGGAACTCGGCCGGAGCCATGCGATGGGACGCGGCCATTTCTTCGGTTGCGATGGTGATTCCGGCCGGCACTGTACGCTCTTTTTTTGTGGAAATCGTTGTCCCGAATGGGCGGTCATGGCCGGTTTTCCCAGCCATGACTCGTAGTCTGCTTAGGCGCGCTGTTCGCGGTCGAGCTCGTACTCCGCGATGCCAACTTTTAGCATGTCGTAGGCATCTTCGAGGAACTCGTCCTCGTCCATATATTCAACATAGCTTGGGAAGTAGCCCGCATCGTCATCGTCGTCCTCGGCTTCGTCGGAGGCGCCGGCGGCTTGGAAAGTGATGCTGCCATCCTCGTTCACAAACACGGAGGCGAGCGTCTCGCTATCGGGCTTATACTTCACTTGCACGATGGGATCGCCATTCTCCTCGGCGAGAGCGAAGTCCAAGCGGCGGCTCGCAATCTGCTCCTTCAGGCGCTCGCAAAGCTTCTGTGCGGTTGCGCGGCGCGCTTCCGGGTCGAGCTTTGCAGTTTGCATCTCGCGCTTCACTTCATCCACTTCTTCGTCGAAACTCATGTGCTCATCCTCTCGCTAGAACGGTTGAACTTTAAAACGCATAACCCCCAAAGTCTGCTATTGCAGCCTCCGTGTAAGCGATTCGAAGACGCGTCGGCCATCGATTCCGCCAAGGGCAGGGTCGGCGGCGCGTTCCGGGTGCGGCATGAGGCCCATGATACGCCCAGTTTTGTCGATAACGCCAGCGATGCCTCGGCGCGAGCCGTTTGGATTACCGGTATCCTCAAGGCCGGGCCTAGCGCAATAGCGGAATACGACTTGGCCCTCGCCCTCGATGCGGTCGAGCGTTTCTTCGTCCGCGAAATAGGCGCCATCCTTGTGGGCGATGGGCATCGTCACCTGTTCGCCTGGCGTATAGCCGGTGGTGAAAAGCGTATCGGCGCGCTCAACTTTCAGGCCAACATCGCGGCAGATATAGTGAAGAGAGGCGTTGCGCATCAATGCGCCCGGCAGAAGCTGCGCTTCGGTCAGGATCTGAAACCCGTTGCAAATGCCGAGCACGGCGACGCCGCGCTTGGCGTCCTCCGCCACCGCGCGCAGGATCGGAGAGTGCGCTGCCATGGCACCCGAGCGCAGATAATCGCCATAGGAGAAACCGCCGGGCAGCACGATCAGGTCGACGGCGGGCAGCGCCATCTCGCGATGCCAGACCATTGCGGGCTTGATGCCCGTGACCTCTTCGAGCGTGACGGCGACGTCGCGATCGCAATTCGATCCCGGAAAAACGATCACCGCCGATTTCACGCGACGAACTCCACGCGGTAATTCTCGATGACCGTGTTGGCCAGAAGCTGCCGGCACATGGCGTCAAGCTCGGTACGGGCCTCGGCCTCGCCTGCAGCCTTGAGCTGCACCTCGATCAACTTTCCCTGGCGCACATCCTCGACATTGCCGAAGCCGAGCGAATGCAGGGCGTTCGCAATGGCGCGCCCTTGCGGATCGAGAACGCCGTTTTTCAGCGTGACGGTTATGCGCGCTTTCATTGCCGCGTGGCCTCCATCTTGCCTTTGGGCCTAAGCAGAGTTCGCAAAAGTCGCCTTTCCGGTTTTGCGAAAAAACTCTGCGAAAACAAAAGACTCTCAGCAACCTGCGTTGGCTGGTCAACGCAGGTTGCTTAGCCTATTTCGATTGAACGAGCACGGGCCCTTTGGGCTTCGGCGCTGGATTCTCCACAAGAATTCCGAGCCGCTTGGCAACTTCGGAATAGGCCTCGATAAGGCCGCCAAGGTCGCGCCTGAAGCGGTCCTTGTCGAGCTTGTCCTTGGTTTCGATGTCCCAGAGCCGGCAGCTATCGGGGCTGATCTCGTCGGCAAGCAGGATCCGCACGGTTTCGTTCTCGAAGACGCGGCCGAATTCGATCTTGAAGTCCACGAGGCGGATGCCGATGCCGAGGAAGAGGCCGGTGAGGAAGTCGTTGATGCGCAACGCCAGCGCCATCATCTCGTCGATCTCGTGCGGCGCGGCCCAGCCGAAGGCCGTGATGTGCTCCTCGGTGACCATCGGATCGTTGAGTTTGTCGGCCTTATAATAGAACTCGATGATGGAACGGGGCAGGGGCATGCCTTCTTCGAGGCCCAGGCGCTCGCACATCGATCCCGCCACGACGTTGCGCACCACGACTTCAAGCGGGATGATCTCGACCTCGCGGATGAGCTGCTCGCGCATGTTGAGGCGGCGGATGAAATGCGTCGGCACGCCGATCTCGTTCAGCCGGCTGAAAATATACTCGGAAATCCGATTGTTCAGGACGCCCTTGCCTTCGAAAGTTTCGTGCTTCTTGGCGTTGAACGCCGTGGCGTCGTCCTTGAAGTGCTGAATAAGCGTGCCTGGCTCCGGTCCTTCATAAAGAACCTTCGCCTTTCCTTCATAGATGCGGCGGCGGCGGTTATTCATGGGAGACCCTCAACTTTGAAACGGAATCAGGAAACCGGATAAGGTTCAAGCCATACTTCAAGCGCATATTTGCGTGAATGTCACGCATTCCCAAAAAGCCCTTTGCGTTCACGCCTCATCGGCCTCCCTCCGGCAGATTCAATGTTGGCCCCCTGCTCGCCGGTTGATTTAGCTGCAATTGCAAGCTATCCGTGCCATGATAGCGAAGCAAGGATTCAACGAAGAGATGGCTCCGCCGCCCCCGGGATTAAAGCCCTCGCGGCGCCTCATATGAGCCCTCGTCACGGAAAGGGGTGCGCCATGACCACATTCGACGAACGCGAAAACGCTTACGAGGCGAAATTCGCCCGCGACGAGGAGTTCCGCTTCAAGGCGAAGGCGCGCCGGGACAAGGCGCTTGGCGTGTGGGCTGCCGCGCAGCTCGGTCTTACGGGTGCAGCGGCGGAGGACTACGCAAGAGAGATCCTGCGCGAGGATTTCAAGCATCCGGACGATGCGGGCCTCATGGAAAAGGTGCTCGGCGATTTCAAAGCGAAGGGTGTCGCCTTGGACGAGGGGACGCTGAGGAAAAAACTCATAGAGCTAATGGCGCACGCGGCCGCCGAGATCGAGGCAGGAAAATAGTTTGTTACGAGGGGGTAACCGTGCCCCGCCTTCCTTAGGACCCTGTCCACTCCGGTTTGCGCTTCTCCAGAAATGCGCCAATGCCCTCCTCGGCGTCGCGAACGAGCATGTTCTCGACCATGATATTGGCGGCGTAATCGTAGGCCTCGGCGAGGGGCATTTCGAGCTGGCGGTAGAACGCCTTCTTGCCAATGGCGAGGGTGAGCGGCGATTTGGCGGCGATCTTCTCCGCAAGCTCCATCGCGGCATCGAACACCCCGGCATCGGGGACGACGCGGTTCACAAGGCCCAGCTCTAGCGCCTTGGCGGCGGATACCATCTCGCCCAAGAGCAGCATCTCCATCGCCGCTTTGCGCGAGACGTTGCGCGTCAGCGCGACCATCGGTGTCGAGCAGAACAGGCCGATATTGACGCCGGGTGTCGCGAAATGTGCGGTTTCACCTGCGACCGCCAGATCGCAGCTCGCGACGGCCTGGCAGCCGGCCGCAGTGGCGATGCCGTTTACGGCCGCGATCACAGGCTTGGGGCAGGCAACGATGGCCTGCATCAGGGCGGCGCAGGTCCGCATGGTCTTCTCAAAGAAGGCGCGGCCCCGGTCCGCATCCTGCCGCCGTGCGGTCATCTCGCGCAGATCGTGGCCCGCGCAAAAAGCCGGCGGTGCGCCGCGGATTACGATGGCGGCGACGTCCCGCGCAGCCCCCTCGCGCTCGATCGCTGCGTGGAGCGCGGCGATAAGATCGAGCGACAGGCTGTTGCGCGCGGCCGGCCGGTTGAGCGTGAGCACCGCGATGGCGCCGCGGCGTTCCTTCAGCAAAATACCGGCGGTTGGTGGCGTAAGCGTATCCATGGCCGTCTCCCTTTTGGGAAACATATAGCTCAATTCAGGCCGATATTCACCGCCGCGTCGATGTCGGGCTTCATTTTCTTCACAACCGCGGTGTTCTCCGCCGGCGGTTCGCGCGAGAGCCGGTCCTCCAAGCTGTCGAGATTCTCCTTAAGTTTCTGCTTGCTGCTCTCGGTCAAAATCCCAAGTTTTTCCAACTGCTTGATCGCGCTGTCCTTGTTCTGCTCCAGGGTATCCCTGGCGATACCGCGCGCCGGGCCAACGGTGACGTAAAGGTAAGCTTGAGCAATTGCGCCGCCTGTGCGGGCCCAATCCGGCAGGCTGGCAAAGCCATGCGCCACCGCGATTTTTTCCGCCTCGGCCTTGAGTTTGGTCTTCCGGATCGCCTTGAGCACCGCGCCGAGCGGGTTCTTTTGGGCCTGCGGATCCATGCCCGTGCGCAACCCTTCGCCGATGGCGAGCACTCGCATTTCCGCGAAGGAGGCGAGGAACCGCGAGACGCTGTCCTCAGTGAGCACAGTCTCCTTGGCCGAGGCAGGGCCGGACGCCGCGAAGCCCGCCAGCGCGAGGCCGAGTAAAATTCCGCCGATCAAATTCCTAAAACCGCCCATGCTAGCCGCTCCCATTCTCCGGCGCGTATCCGGATTGCAAGCCGCTCTCATTGCGTGCAATCTTGGTGAAATAACGGAGACGGTATGGACAATCGCATGCAGGCGCAGCTCACCCCGCCCAAGCTTTCCGCGGCCGAGGTGAACCTGTTCCTCGCCGAAGAGTTTCCGCAAATCGCCATCGGCCGGGCCTATAAAGTCGAGGAAACGCGGCACCTGTTCGCGCGTGTGCGCATGTGCTACGGCGATCACCTGCTGCGGCCGGGCGGCACGATTTCCGGCCCCTCGATGTTCTCGCTCGCCGATGTGGCGATGTATGCGGCGGTGCTTGCCTCCATCGGCCCCATGGCGCACGCTGTGACCACCAATCTGACCATCAACTTTCTGCGCAAGCCGGGCCAGCGCGACATGCTCGGCGAGGCGCGCATACTGAAGCTCGGCAAGCGGCTCGCGATGGGCGAAATCGCGTTGCATTCGGACGGCGAGGCGGAGCTGGCGGCCCACGCAACCGCGACCTATTCGCTGCCCAGCCAGGGCGGGCGGGATGCCTGAATTAAAACTCCGTTAACTCTGGTTGTGCCGCGCTTTTAAACAGTTTTGCTCGAGTAAGGTGGCCTGCTTTGAATTATCAATTATAGCGAAGGCGCCTTGACGAAGCTTTAAGGCGCAGTCATCCTATTGATAATACAAGAGAAAGCTAAGACCATCGCTGGAAAGGCATCCGGTTGCGCTTGTGTGTGGCAGCAAGCGGAGATTACATTTCTTGGTGAATGCGCGCAACAATCTATGTTTAACGGACTTTTTGAATCGCACATTTGAGGGTGAAAACGCGAAAAATCGTGAGTTTGGTGGCGGGAAGAAAATAAAACCCGCCTTCATTCACCACGCTGGAATTAACCATGCCACAGCGTTACGAAATTGGCGGTCCAAGTCTAACGGGTGCTGCCGCGACGGCGGTGCTCGCTCCCAAGCCGCCCTCCCCGGCTGATGAAGGCGAAACGGCTGGACCGGGTGGCGAGAAGACTCGGCGCTTCGCTCTGCCGCGGGCGCCACCGGTGGCTGCTTTGCGAATACGGAAGCAGAGAAGTGAGCGCGAGGAGCAATAAAGCCCGCCCTTGACCCAATGCGAAAAATCAGGGACCCGGGAGAAGCCGGTGCCAGTATGGCTGCTTTCGCAAACTGCACTCAATGGGCTATTTTTGCTCCGATCCAATTTCGATCGGCGAAAATCGAAACGGTCCGGGATGGTGCCTCCGGCATTTCCGGGATGACGAAATGCTCCGTCCAGGCTCCTTAACCACGTACCGAAGGCCTATATCGCGCCTCGATTAAAGCCGCCGTTTGGCCCCAATCTTGCCTATGGTAAAGAAAGGCTTTGGAACCGGTGCGCGAAAACGCCGGTCCTCAATTACCGTTCGGGAACGGGGACACCGTAAGCTTAGCACGTGCTGAAAAGATCGGAAGGTTAGGAAGTAAATGCGCATACGTCGACTTGCGCTTGGCGCTTTTCTCGTTATCGCGGCCAGCGCTAGCGGAATTTTCATTCCCCCCTCTCACGACCGGAATCAGGCGGCGGAGGCGGCGGGCTCGCAGGTCTACAAGGAGCTTGAGCTTTTTGGCGAAGTTCTTCAGCACGTGCGCGAGGAATATGTTGAAAAGCCCGATGACAAAAAGCTCGTCCAGCAGGCGATCAGCGGCATGCTGGCCAAGCTCGATCCGCATTCGAGCTACATGAGCCCGAAAGAGTTCCAAGAAGAGCAGGTCGAGACGCACGGCGAATTTGGCGGCCTCGGCATCGACGTCACGATGGAGAGCGGCATCCTCAAGGTCATCGCTCCTATCGACAACATGCCGGCCGAGCGGGCAGGCATCCTTGCCGGGGACGCCATCACCGAACTCGACGGCCTGCCGATCAAAGGCCTCAGCATGGATCAGGCGGTCGACCGCATGCGCGGGCCTGCCGGTTCGGCCATCACGCTCACAATCGACCGCAAGGGCGCCGCTAAGCCGATTGCCATGAAGGTCGTCCGCGACGTCATACGCATCAATCCGGTGAAATACAGTCTCGAAGGCGATACCGGCTGGATCAGGATCAAGAGCTTCGAGAACGAGCACACCACCGAATACCTCCAGCAGGCCATCGAGGACATCAAGAAGATGGCAGGGCCCTCCCTTGCCGGATATGTCATCGATTTGCGCAACAATCCTGGCGGGCTGCTCGACCAGGCCATCGCCGTGTCGGATGCTTTCCTCGACCGCGGCGTCATCGTCATCACCAAGGGCCGCGGCGCGAACGATGTGGAGCGTGCAACCGCGAAGCCGGGCGACCTCACGGGCGGCAAACCCATTGTTATCCTAATCAATGGCGGTTCAGCTTCGGCCTCCGAAATCGTGGCCGGTGCTTTGCAGGATCACAAGCGGGCGAAACTCATCGGCACGCGCTCCTTCGGAAAGGGCTCGGTGCAGACTTTGATCCCGCTCAAGGATAACGGGGCGCTGCGTCTGACGACAGCAAGGTACTACACCCCTTCCGGCCGTTCGATTCAGGCGACCGGCATCGAGCCGGATTACGTTGTCGAACCGGAGCTGCCCGCCGAACTTAAGCTGCAGCTTTCCTCGGCACCGCTCGAAGCCGAGGCCCAATTGCCGGGGCACCTTAAGAATGGCTCCGCGCCTGAAGCGCTCGGAAGCATTTCCTATGTGCCTAAGGACAAGGACAAGGACAACCAGCTCAAGGCTGCGATAGACCTTCTCCATGGCAAGGTCCCGCCGGCGGACAAAAACGGGGTGCAGCGCGCGGAAGCATCCCCGGCTGGTAAGTCTGGAATCGTAGCCAACGCAAACGGCGGCTGAACGCAGTTCGGGTAGGCCTCGTTGCCTTAGCAGGTCGCGGCGCCCGCTATTGTCCTCCGAGTGCAGAGGGCAGTGCGAAGCGGTGCTCTTCCCTCTACCGTCATCCCGGAAGCCGCTTGCGGCTATCCGGGACCGTTACGAACGCCCGCGCGCTTTGCGATCCCGTGTCTGCGCAGCGCCATTACATGCAGCGGCGCGCACGGGATGACAACAGAGGGCGCAGCGCCGTGCGAGCGGGAGGACGCGGGTCACGCGACGGGTTTCGGCACGTCGTCCTGCACTCGCAGCCGGTAGCCGACGCCGGTTTCGGTGAGGATGTGCGCGGGGTTCTCCGGTTCGGCCTCGATCTTCTGGCGAAGCTGACGCACGTATATCCGCAAATATTGCACGTCGCACGCCCCGCCCCAAACCTCTTGCATGAGAAACCTGTGCGTGAGGACTTTACCCGCATGAAGTACGAGCTGCCGCAGGATGTCATATTCCTTCGGCGAAAGCTTCACCTCCTCGCCCTTGACGGTGACGATGCGGCGGACGAGGTCGGCGGTCAAATCGCCGCTCTTGAAAAGCGGCTCGCTGCCTTGCTCCTGGAAGCGGTGGCGCAGTGCGGTGCGGATGCGCGCGACAAGCTCCGCGATGCCGAACGGCTTTGTGACATAATCGTCCGCGCCAAGATCCAAGGCCTCGACCTTGCCGCGCTCGCCCGCTCGGCTCGACAAGACGATGATCGGCATCTTCGAACCGCTGGAACGCACGCGGCGTATGATGTCCAGACCGTCCAGATCGGGAAGACCCAGATCGAGGATCGCGATTTCGGGTTTGGCGCTGGCGATGAGCGCGAGCGCCTTCTGGGCGTTCTCGGCCTCGATCACCTCGAAGCCTTCAGCGGTTAGGCTCGTCCGCAGGAGACGCCGGATCGGCGGCTCATCGTCGATGACGAGAACCCGCGTCTTATCGCTGGTGGCACCCATGGCTTGCTGGCAGCGTCAGGCCGCCATTTCTTTCTCCGGATTTGGAAATGTGATCCTAAAAATCGCCCCCGACCGGTCGGACCTGTTCGTAGCAACGATCTTTCCGCCGAGCGCTTCGACGAAGCCGCGGCAGATCGCGAGCCCGAGCCCCGTGCCGGCCCGCTGCCTGTCGCCTTGCTTGACCCGGTGGAACTTTTCGAAAACGCGCTCCAGCCGGTCCTCCGGAATGCCCGGCCCTTCATCCAGCACCTCGATCGCGATCGAGCCGAAGCTCCGGCGGGCACGCACGGTAATCTGCGAGCCGGCTGGCGCGTATTTCGCGGCATTGTCGAGAAGGTTCACCAGCACCTGTTCGAACAGCATGACGTCGAGGTGCAACATCGGCAGGTTCGCCTCAAGATCCACCGTAACACGATGATTGGAGACGACGCCGGCGACCCGCTGCAGCGCCGTTCCGACGATTTCGTCGATATCGGCGAGCTGGCGGTCCAGCTCGATGCCGCCCGATTCGATTTTTGTCATATCGAGGAGGTTGGCGACAAACCGGGAGAGCCGCTCAGCCTCCTCTTGGATCGTCTCCGTCAGCCCATCGCGCCCCGGCTCATCGAGGACGTCGCGGTATTTCCGGAGCGAGGTCACCGCGCCAAGGATGGAAGCGAGCGGCGTCTTGAGGTCGTGCGACAGGGAGGTTAACAGCGCGGCGCGCAGCCTTTCGGTCTCGGCGGCCAAACGGGCTTCGTTGATTTGCCCCGCCAGCCGGACGCGCTCGATAGCGACCGCCGACTGATCCATCAGCGCGTCGACGAGACGCCGCTCATCCGGCGTGAGCAGCATCTCCGAGCGCTGTCCCCGGGCCAAGCCCACGACGCCGACAGCACCGGAGCCGGTGCGCAACGGCAGGAACAGGCGACGGGCTCCCGGCAAGGTCTCGGAGCCGCGCCCGGCAGGCCGGTTGTTTTCGAACGACCACTTTGCCGCGCCGAGTTCGGCTTGATCGAGATCGTCCTCAGGTGGAAAGCCCGCTTTCACGCGCAGGACGCCATCGGTGTCGGGCAGCACGATCACAACATCGGTCTTCAGCGAATGCGCGATCTGATAGGCCGTGGCCCAAAGCAGATCGTCGAGCGAGACGATGCCGGCCAGCTTCTTCGAGAAAATATAGAGCGCCTCCGTCGTGGAGGCGCGGTTGCGCGCGGTGAAAGCCTGCGCCCTCACCTTGGCGGTCAGGTTGCTGACCACAAAAGCGGTGAAGAAGAAAAAGATGAGCGCGGCAAAGTTCTTGAGATCCGCGACGGCGAATTTGTAAGCCGGGTCCAGGAAAAACAGCTGGTAGGCCAGCATGCTAGCCACGGCCGCGAACATCGACGGCCACAAGCCATAGCTATAGGCGATAGCGATGACGGCGACGAGAAAGACAAGGTCCGCGCTTTCTATGCCGATCAACGGCTGGAGCACATAGGCGAAGCCTAGCGCCAGCGCGACGGCAAAGATCGTCATCACATAGGGAACAGCCTCCCAGAGGCCTTGATCGGCGGGCGCCCGCGTCTTGACCGATTTCTTCGGAATGGGATCGCTTGCGAGGTGGTCGCCCGCGATCACATGCACGCTGATATTGCCCGAATGACGCACGATATCGCGGACGACCGAGCCGTTGAGGATCTCGAACCAGCGCGACCGCTCGGATTTGCCCATCACGATGTGCGTTACGTTATTGGCTCGGGAGAACGCCAGAACGTCCTCCGCGATATTCGTGCCGCCCGGAATCGTGATCGCCTCGCCCTGAAGCTTTTCAGCGAGCCGCAGCGTGTCGGCAACGCGGTCGCGCTCCACCTCGGTGAGATGCTGGCTGCGGCGCGTTTCGATGTAAATCGCGGTCCAAGGCGCGTGCAGCCGGTCCGAAAGCCGCTTCGTATAACGCACAAGCCCAGCGGAGCGGGGGTCGTCGCTGACGCAAACGAGGAGGCGTTCGCCCGCGGGCCAAGGGCCGGCGATGGCATGCGCCCGCATGTGGGTTAGGAGCTGCTCGTCGACGCGCTGTGCCGTCCGGCGGAGCGCGAGTTCCCTTAGCGCAGTCAGATTGCCGGGCGAGAAATAGTGATTGAGCGCGCGCTCAGCCTGCTGGGGAACGTAGACCTTGCCCTCCCGCAGCCGCTGGATCAGCTCGTCGGGCGACAGGTCGATGACTTCGACGTCGCCGGCCTTGTCCAGCACGGAGTCGGGCACCGTTTCACGGACGCGGATGCGGGTGATCTGCGCTACCACATCGTTCAGGCTCTCGACATGCTGGATGTTGAGCGTGGTGTAAACGTCGATGCCCGCGGCCAGCAGCTCCTCGACATCGAGATAGCGCTTCGGATGGCGGCTGCCTGGAGCGTTGGTATGGGCGAGCTCGTCCACCAGCGCGATCTGAGGGCGGCGCTTGAGCAGGGCATCCAAATCCATCTCCTCGAGCACGTGGCCGTGATAATCGATCCGCGCCCGGGGAATGATCTCGAAACCTTTGAGGAGCGATTCGGTCTCCGCCCGCCCATGCGTCTCGACGACGCCAATGACGATGCCGGCGCCCTCCTGCAGCTTGGCCTTGCCCGAAAGCAGCATTTCGTAGGTCTTGCCGACGCCGGGTGCCGCGCCGAGAAAAATTTTGAGGCGGCCACGGCTTTTATCCTCGCGCTGTGCCTCGAGCAGCAGCGCATCCGGGGATGGCCGTCTTATCGAATCGGTGTCCGCCATGCCTCTCAGCTTACGAGTTGAGCAGCTGTCGTGTTGAATTTAACAATAATATCGTAAATACTCCAAGGATTGTTCGCGCCTCGTATTGCCGCAGCCAAATCCGGGTCGCGAAGCGTACGGGAGACCGCCGCTAGATAGGCAAGGGATTCGCCTCCGCCGGTACCGGATGCCGCCGGGCTGATGATGGTGAAAATCAGATCGACCGGTTTGTTATCGATGGCGTCGAAGTCGATCGGGGCCGCCAGCGTGCAGAAGAGCGCGTAGGGCCGGTCGAGGTCGGGAAAGCAGACATGGGGAACGGCGATGCCGCGTCCGATCCCGGTCGAACCCAAAGCTTCCCGGGCCGCGAGAGCCTCGCGGATACGCTCGCATTCGAGTCCGCTCCTTGCGCTAAGCGACGAAGCCGCGAATCTTAGCGCATGGGCCTTGTCGTCGATATGGACGCGCACCGCAATCGTAGCTGGGCTGATGATGTCGGACAGACGCATGCTTTTACCTGCTCGTCAAAACGGCCCGAAGCCGTTTCCGGCTTCAGGCTAACCAATCTCAGCGATTACGCTTCTACTCAGCTCTTGCCTCCCCGGCAAGGCTGTTTAAGGCTAATGGCTGGCGCTCGCAGGGCGCTCCGCATCGAGGCTCAAATTTAACTTGAGCACGTTAACGTGCGGTTCGCCCAGAACACCCAAAACGCGCCCTTCGGTGTGTTGGCCCACGAGCTGCCGCAGGCGCTCCTCTGAGATTCCCCTTGCTTTTGCAACGCGGGGAATCTGGAACTGTGCCGCCAACGGCGATATGTCCGGATCGAGCCCGCTAGCGGATGTGGTCACAAGATCCGCGGGGACAAGAGCGGTGGGGTTTTCGGCCTGCAGTTTTTTTACCTCCTCCGTTACCCGGTCGATCAGCGCCTTTGAAGTCGGTCCGGCGTTCGACCCGGCGGAATTGCCGGCATTATACGGCACCGCCTTCGTTGAGTCACTCGTGTCGGTGGTCGCCGACGGGCGCCCGTGGAAATAGCGCGCATCGGTGAAATTTTGGCCGATCAGCGCCGAGCCGATCGCAACGCCGTTCTTCTCGATCAGGCTGCCGTCGGCTTCCCGCGGAAATAAGAGCTGGGCGATGCCGGTCATCCCGAGCGGATAGGCCAGGCCAGTGATCAGCGTGAGCCCGATAATCATCGTAATCGCGGGGCGGATTTGTCTCAACATGGCTATTTTCCTTAAGCGAGACCGATGGCTGACACAGCCATGTCGATGAGCTTGATACCGAGGAAAGGCACGGCGAGGCCGCCGAGTCCGTAGATCAGCAGGTTGCGGGTGAGCATTTTCGCGGCCCCGACCGGGTGGTAGGTGACGCCCCGCAGAGCAAGCGGAATGAGTGCGATGATAATCAGCGCGTTGAAGATGATCGCCGACAAAATCGCACTCGTGGGCGTTGCAAGGCCCATGACGTTGAGGGCATCCAGCAGTCCCTTGCCATTGGGGCCCTTATAGAACACGGCGAACATCGCCGGGATGATGGCAAAGTACTTCGCCACGTCGTTGGCGATGGAGAAGGTGGTGAGGGCGCCGCGCGTGATGAGGAGCTGCTTGCCGATCTCCACAATCTCGATGAGCTTGGTTGGATCGCTATCGAGGTCGATCATATTGCCCGCCTCGCGCGCCGCCATGGTTCCGGTGTTCATGGCGACGCCCACGTCGGCTTGTGCCAGCGCCGGGGCATCGTTGGTGCCGTCGCCGCACATGGCGACGAGCTTGCCCTTGGCCTGCTCGTCGCGGATCAGCTGGAGCTTATTCTCCGGCGTCGCTTGGGCGAGGAAATCGTCGACGCCGGCCTCGGCCGCGATGGCAGCCGCGGTTAGAGGATTGTCGCCCGTAATCATCACGGTGCGGATACCCATGCGCCGGAGTTCGGCAAAACGCTCCCGTATGCCGCCTTTCACAATGTCCTTCAGATGAACCAGCCCGAGCAGGCGCCCATGCCGGGCGACGGCCAGCGGCGTGCCGCCTCTCGACGATATCGATTCGGTGATGCGTTCGAGTTCGCGCGGGACCGGCATGTTCGGGTTCCCCTTAAAGTGCCGGATATAATCGACCACCGCGTCGACCGCACCTTTGCGGATCTCGTCGTCTTCGAGATCGATGCCGCTGATGCGTGTCTGAGCCGTGAAGGGGATGAAATGCGCGCCGAGCGGGGCCATGTCGCGGCCCCGGATGCCGTAGCGTTCTTTCGCCAAGACCACGATGGAGCGGCCTTCGGGGGTTTCGTCGGAAAGCGAGGCGAGCTGGGCGGCATCGGCAAGCTGCATCTCTGTAACGCCCGGCAGCGGAATGAACTCGGCCGCCTGCCTGTTTCCGAGCGTGATCGTGCCGGTCTTGTCGAGGAGCAGCGTATCGACGTCGCCCGCCGCCTCGACCGCGCGGCCGGACATCGCAAGCACGTTGAAACGAACCAGCCGGTCCATCCCTGCAATGCCGATGGCGGAGAGCAGCGCGCCGATGGTTGTCGGGATGAGCGTCACGAACAGCGCAACGAGCACGAGGATTGGAATCTCGCCTTTTGCGTAGCGCGCAAAGCTCGGGATGCTGGCGACCGCGAACACGAAGATGATGGTCATCCCCGCCAAGAGGATGTTCAGTGCAATTTCGTTGGGCGTCTTTTGCCGCTCCGCGCCTTCGACGAGCCCGATCATCCGGTCGAGGAAGGTGTGGCCCTGGGCCGCCGTTATGCGCACGACGATCCAGTCGGAGATCACCATGGTGCCGCCCGTCACCGCCGAGCGATCGCCGCCCGACTCGCGGATCACGGGCGCCGATTCGCCGGTTATGGCGGCTTCGTTCACCGAAGCCACGCCTTCGATCACGTCGCCGTCCGACGGGATGAGATCGCCAGCCTCGACGAAGACGGTGTCGCCAGGCTTTAGCTCTACGGCAGGTATCGGTGTGAATTTACCGTGGTTGCGCGGATCGGCGAGTTTCTTGGCAATCACGTCGGTCTTCGTGGCGCGAAGGCTCGCGGCTTGCGCTTTTCCCCGGCCCTCGGCCACGGCTTCCGCGAAATTTGCGAACAGGACGGTAAACCAAAGCCATAGGATGATTTGGATGGAAAAGCCGTAATGCGCGCCTGTGCCCGCAATGACATCGCGGATGAACAGCACGGTCACGAGCGCGGCCACAACCTCGACCACGAACATGACGGGGTTCTTGACCATCAGCCTTGGATCGAGCTTCTTGAAGGAGCCGCCGATGGCCGGGATCAGGATCTTGGGATCGCCGATCGTTGCCGTCGCAGTCCGTTTAGATTTCGATGCTGGAGACATAAGTTTCGATCCTCAATAGGTTAAGCCGGCCGTCATCGCGAGATGTTCGACGACGGGACCGAGCGAAAGCGCGGGGAAGAAGGTCAGGCCGCCGACAATGAGGATCACGCCGGTGACGAGCAGCACGAACTGCATGCCGTAGGTTGGGAACGTGCCTGCAGAGAGCGGAAGGATCTTCTTTCTTGCGAGCGATCCCGCAATGGCGAGCGCCGGGATAACCATCAGGAAGCGCCCGATCAGCATCGCGAAGGCAAGCGTCGTATTGTAGAACGTCGTGTTGGCGGAAAGCCCGGCGAACGCACTGCCATTATTTCCGGTCGCCGACGTGTAAGCATAAAGCACTTCGGTGAAGCCGTGGGGTCCAGCGAAGCCGTCCGTTGCGTTCGCAATGCCCGCAAGGCCGTCTTTGGCGACGACCGCGATGGCCGTGAAGCCGAGGATCGAAAGCGGCAGGATCAGAATCGCGAGCATTGCCATCTTCACCTCCTTCGCCTCGATCTTTTTGCCGAGATATTCCGGCGTGCGCCCGACCATCAGTCCAGCGATGAAGACCGCGAGGATCGCGAACAAGAGCATGCCGTAAAGGCCCGAGCCCACGCCGCCGAAGATGATCTCGCCCAGCATGATGTTCACGAGCGGAACCATGCCGCCAAGCGGGGTCAAGCTGTCGTGCATGTTATTCACGGCGCCGCAGGACGCGTCGGTTGTCACCGTGGTGAAGAGCGCGGAATTCGCGATGCCGAAGCGAACCTCCTTGCCTTCCATATTGCCGCCAGATTGCAGCGCGCTGGGGGTTTGATCGACGCCGAGCGCCGCGATTTCGGGATTGCCATTCCCTTCGGCCCAGTAGCAAAGAGTGGTACCGCCGAGGAACAGAAGTCCCATGACCGCGAAAATGGCCCAGCCCTGCCGCTGATCGCCCACCATGCGGCCGAAGACGTTCGTCAGCGCCGCGCCGATGGAGAAGATCAAGACGATCTGAATGAAGTTCGTGAGCGCGTTGGGGTTCTCGTAGGGATGCGCGGAGTTTGCATTGAAGAAGCCGCCTCCGTTCGTCCCCAACATTTTGATGACTTCCTGGGAGGCGACGGGGCCCTGCGCGATGAGCTGTTTGCCTCCTTCGAGGGTGGTGACATCGGTGTAGGCGTGCAAATTCTGCGGCATGCCTTGCCAGACAAAAAACAGCCCCACCACAATGGAAATTGGCAGCAGCAAATAGAGCGTGCAGCGGGTCATATCGACCCAGAAATTGCCGACCGTGTTGGATTGGCGGCGCGAGAAGCCGCGCACGAGCGCCATCGCGAGCGCGATGCCCGTGGCGGCGGAAAGGAAGTTATGCACCGTGAGCCCCGCCATCTGTACGAGGTAGCTCATAGTGGTTTCCGGCACATAAGATTGCCAGTTCGTGTTGGTGATAAAGCTTATGGACGTGTTGAAGGCGAGGTCCGGCGTGACCGCGGATTGAGCTTGCGGATTGAAGGGCAGGCTCGCCTGAAACCGTTGCAACACGTACAGCGTTACGAAGCCCGCGATGCTGAAGAGCAGCATGGACACCGCATAGGCGACCCAGCTCTGCTCGCGCGTCTCGTCGATGCCGCCCGCCCAATAGAGCCCGCGCTCGATGGGCCGCAGCACCGGGGCGAGCGGCACGCGCTCGCCGTTGAACACTCGGGTCATGTACCAGCCCAGCGGTCTCGTTATCAGGACGATAACGAACACATAGAGCGCGATTTGCGCCCAGCCTTGTAATGTCATGATTGGGTGTCCCTCAGAACCGCTCGGGGCGGATCAGCGCGTAAACGAGATAGCCCAGCAGGAACGCTGTGACGGCGCCGGCCAAAATGTAATCGATTGTCATGGCTTCCTCACAGTCTATCGCAGGCGGTGACGTAGGCGAGGGCAATGGCGAAGAAGGCCAGGCCCATGGCAAGCATAATGAGATCCGTCATATCGACCCCTCTTAGAGTAAAGTTGCTCCCTCGGCGCGGGGCCACGGTTTGGCCGCATCTTGGGCAGCAAAGTGCCCGGAAACTCGGCTTTTTGGCATAAAAAAGCAATAGGAGGCGCGAATGGCCCACTATAGGAATCTCATAGTGGTGTCCGGTCGAGCGGAGGCGCTAGAGTCCGCTTTCGATGGAAACAAAAGCAGGCTCTAAGCTTCTGTTTTTTCATACTTCTTATTGGAAAACCGCTTCACACTTTTCCGGAAGCACTCTAATAGGCTGGGAACCCCCGGTTTTCCCCTACCGTTAGGGTTATGTTACGAGGAGCGGCAGTCATGCGCAGAGCAGCTTTGACAATTTTTGCCGCAGCCGCGTTCTGCTCTGGCGCAAGCGGCGCTTTGCAAGCGGCGCAAGAAGGCGATGCCTCCCGCGGGCGCACGCTGTTCGGCGAGCAATGCACACTCTGCCACACAGAAGATGGCGGCGGCGCGCAAGGCCCCAATTTGATCGGCGTCTTCGGGCGCAAGGCTGCATCCGCCGGCTTTAGCTACTCCCCAGCGCTGAAGGCGAGCCGCTGGACATGGGACGGCGCCCATTTGGACCGTTTTCTAGCCAATCCGGCGGCGGCGGTGCCTGGCACCGCGATGCCCTTTTCCGTGCCAGACCGGACAGAGCGTGAGGACATCATCGCCTATTTGAAGACGCTGAACCTCAGCGCATCTTCGGCAGCCGCCGCCAACGCAGCGGACGCGCCGGTGTTTGGCGATTGGCAGAGGGACCGGCCAGGGCTGCGCCACAAGATCGGCCTTGGCGATCTGCCCGCGCCCTACGAGACGCGTTCCGCCGGCAACGCGCCCCGCGAGGCGGATCGTCCGGCCGGGGCAAAGCCGCAAGCGCCGGAAGGGTTCGCGGTTACGCTCTTCGCGGATGGGTTGGACCAGCCGCGCCTGATCCGCACCGCACCCAACGGCGATCTTTTCGTTGCCGAGACCGCATCAGGCCGCATCCGCATCCTAAGGCCTGGCTCGGACGGTAAGCTCCTGGTGAACGCGGTCTATGCGAGCGGACTTTCGGGGCCGTTCGGCATTGCCTTCTATCCGCCTGGGCCGGAGGCAAAATGGGTTTACATCGCGGAAAACAACCGCGTTATCCGGTTCGCTTACAAGGGGGGCGATTTGAAACCTGCATCGCGCCCCGAGATTATCGTACCCCAGCTTTCCCAGACCCATGGCGGGCATGTCACTCGCGACGTGGCATTTTCCGTGGGCGGCACGCGCATGTTCGTTTCGGTGGGCTCGGCCACGAACGACGCCCAAGGCATGCCGGCAAAGACCCCGCGGGAGATCGCAGCGTGGGAAGCCGCGCACCGGCTTGGCGCTGCATGGGGCTTGGAGGAAAACCGCGCCGATGTGCTTGTCTTCACGCCCGAGGGCAAGGAGCGGCGTATTTTCGCGACTGGCGTCCGCAACTGCGTTGGCCTCGGCGTGCACCCCAAAACGGGCGAGGTCTATTGCTCGACGAACGAGCGCGACGGTCTTGGCGACAATCTGCCGCCCGATTATGTGACGCGCGTCCGTGAAGGGCAGTTTTTCGGCTGGCCGTGGCGCTATATGGGCGATCGCGAAGACCCGCGCTGGAGGGGCGCCAGGCCGGAACTGGCCGGCAAGGTGACGAACCCGGACGTTCTGCTGCAGCCGCACTCAGCGCCGCTCGGCATGACGTTCTACACCGGCACCGCGTTTCCGGCGGAGTACCGCGGCTCGGCATTCGTCGCGTTGCACGGCTCCTGGAACAGGTCCTTGCGGACCGGTTACAAAATCGTGCGCATTCCATTCCGGGACGGCCTTCCAACGGGTGAGTACGAGGATTTCCTCACGGGCTTTGCCATCGATAACGCCCGCGTTTGGGGCCGCCCCGTGGGCGTTGCGGAAGGCAAGGACGGTGCGCTTTATGTCAGCGAGGATGCCGGCGGCACCATTTGGCGCGTCGCCCCGCGCTAAATGCAACCGGTGCGGGCCTGCGCGTCCTTATACAACCTCCCATGCTGTGACGTTGCAGCCACATTTCCACCTAATCGTAGCCATCGCCGTTATCGGAGCGCGGCAACGGCCCCGAATCGCGATAGCTGCTTTAGAAGTAGTTGACGAGGTATTCGACCTCGCCGGCATTTTCTCAACTCAGATCGTAAGCGTTGCGTCGCGTTCCACTGGGCAATTTAGGGGAATTCACACAATGCAAAAGGCACTTGTTGCCGCGACCTTCGCGGCGGTTCTTGGTATGGGCGGCGCAGCGTCCGCAGCTGACATCTACACCGGCAGTATGAAAGACGCCCCCGTTTACGCTCCGGCTGCAAGCTGGACGGGCTTTTACGTCGGCGTCGGCATCGGCGGCGGCTCGGCAACCGATGACCTGAAGGGAAGCCTCACAAAGAACAACATCGACCCGAGCTTAGAGATCAACGGACTAGGTGGCGAAGGCGTTGTCGGTACCGTTGAAGTCGGTTACGACCGCCAGTTCGGCCGCTTCGTCGGCGGTATCTTCTTCGACTACGACTTTACCAGCGTGAGCAGCGACATCAAGCTCAGCGCTCCTAATTTTAACTACAAAGCAACTTTCGATCTGGACGACTCCTGGTCGGTTGGCGGCCGCTTTGGCTATCTGATCAATAACGAGACGCTCCTCTACGGCCTCGTTGCTTACACACAAGGCGACTTCGGCGTTCCTGCCGGCCTGAGCAACCCCACCCGCGACGGTTACACCTTGGGCGGCGGTCTTGAGACACGGTTGGGTGGCGCCTGGTTCCTCAAGGGTGAATACCGTTACACCCAGCTCAGCACCGAAACCCTCTACGATAAGAATTTCGGAAACTATAACCTTAATCTCACCGATCAGACCGACATCCAGTCGGCCCGCCTTGTGCTTTCTTACAAGGCTGACATCTTCAGCCACGACCTTGTCCCTTTAAAGTAGCCTGACCCTTTCCCCCATCTGAGGTCAGCGAAGCGGCGCACGAAGGTGCGCCGTTTTCTTTTGGCAGGCCGGGGCGGGAGGCTAGTCCCGCGCAAAAGGACGCAGTGCGTGGAATTGCGCAGGAATTTGCCAAAAATCAAATCTGGCTTCTCAGTTCTGCCTTAATTTTTATCGCCTGGGACAGGATAAACCCTCGAGGGAGAAGGCCATGCTAAAGCTCGTAATTTGGTTAATGCTCGGCACAGTGATCGCCGGTGTCGCGGTTCTCGTCGTGGTGAGCGACCCCCATCTTTATAGCCAGGGAATGAAAATGATCCCGCTTGCGGCGGTTGCAGGGTTCCTCGTCGCGTTGCCGATTTCGTTTATAGTGAGCAAACGCCTCTAAATTTGCGAACGCGAATAAATTCCGCCCGGCGTTGTTCCCATCGCGCCGGGTGGTTTTCGCCGGCGTTTGAGGAGCGCCCGCGCTCAGAATGCAGGAATGCTTCAGCCACCGGCAGCTTCGCCTGCCTGCTGAGGTGCGGATTTTAAGCCGTGAGCCGGGCAGCATTCACAGCCCGATTTTCCAGTGCATATGCGCAGGGCGGCGCGCGGACGGGCAGCATCGCGCCCGCCGTCCCGGCGCGATGCAAATTTGCGCCGTCCCTAACCTAGAGCCCGCTTTCGATGGAATCGAAAGCGGGCTCTAGGTTTTTGTTTTATCGTGCTTTTTATCGGAAAACCGCTTCACACGTTTCCGGAAGCACTCTAGTGAGTCGGCCGGAACGACCCGAAAATACGCAGAACGAAGCCGGGGATGAACAGAATCAGGCCAACGATCCAGAAGGGCTCGGTGTTGAACTCTGCCTTCTGGAAATCGCCAAAATTAATTTCCGGCGACATTCCAAGGAAATATCCCGCAGCCTGGCAGGCCAAAAAGAACAGGCCGAGGATGATCAGCAGGCGGCCGGACAGCCTCAGGAGCCAAGTGCACCATCCGGTAAAAATCCAAAGCAGCCAAGCCAAAACGCCAATAACGAGCATGGCGCCGCCCACATAGGCGATAATCTTCATGTACGGGAACATCATATTCATGATGTCGATCATCTGTTCTTTCATGGCAGTCCTCCCTAAATATCGCAGCCTGCCAGTCGCAGCCCATCCGCTGACGCGCGCGAGCCCCATTACGGCGCCCCTAGCGTGGAAAGAGCCTCCCCGGCGATTGTTCCTTAGCCGATGCACCCCTGCCAGTGCCATGGCAACGGTGCGTTTCCCCTTCGAACGTCACACGGAATTCAAATATTCACATGTCGCTGCAAGCATATGTTTGCGGCCGCTTAAGCACAAGACTTTTTGACTAGGCCATTGGTGATGCGACATAGAGTGTCACATGGGCATGTATCGATATTTCGAGCCAAGCCCAGACGCCAGGCAGCCCTATTTGCGGTCGTGAAAATAGTCGTAAATCTGTTGGGCCATAGCCGCGCTGATCCCGGCCACAGCTTGAAGATCCGGAAGCCCGGCGCGGCTCACCGACTTCGCAGAACCGAAATGCCTAAGCAGCGCGCGCTTGCGCGACGGACCGATGCCGGGAATATCGTCCAGCGAGGTCTCGCTCATCGCCTTCTTGCGCTGGGCCCGGTGCGACCCGATGGCAAAGCGATGCGCTTCGTCGCGTAAGCGTTGCACGAAGTAGAGCACCGGATCGTTGGGCGCGAGGCTAAAGGGCGGTTTGCCCGGCATGAAAAAGCGTTCACGGCCGGCGTTCCTGTCCGGGCCCTTCGCGATGCCGGCGACGGCGAGCCCGTGCAGTCCGAGTGCGGCCAAAACCTCTTGCGCGGCGGAGAGCTGGCCCGCGCCGCCATCGATGAGCAGCAGGTCCGGCCACGCGCCCACATCGCCGCCCTGGGCTTCGGTATCGTCTTCTGTTTCCTCTGCTATGGGATCCACGGCCAAGCATTCTTCTGCAAGGGCAACATCCCTCACCCCAACCCTCTCCCCATGGGAGAGGGGGCAGGCTGCGGCCTCTGCAGCGTCGTCCCCCCTCCCAGCCGCATCCGCTTGCGAATGCGGCAGCGAAAGTGGCAAGCTTGCCAGGGCGAGCTTGGTGGGAGAGGGACAGGGTGAGGGGTAATACGCTTCATCACGTACCGCCGTTTCTCCGGCCGGTAATCCGTGTTCCTTCAACAGCCGCTTAAAGCGCCGGGACAGCACCTCGCGCATCATGCCGAAATCGTCGCCGGGCGTGAGGCCCTCGGTCTTGATGTTGAACTTGCGGTACTGGTTCTTCACGAATCCTTCCGGACCCGCCACGATCATGGCTCCAACCGCGTTCGTGCCCATAATATGCGAATTGTCGTAGACCTCGATGCGGCGCGGCGTGCGCTCCAGTCCGAAAACCGCGGCGACGGCGGCCAAGAGCTTGCCCTGGCTCGAACTTTCCGCAAGCTTGCGGCCGAGCGCCTCCCTTGCGTTCTGATGAGCGTGTTCCGCGAGCTCGCGCTTTTCGCCGCGTTTCGGCGTGAGCACCTCCACCTTGCGGCCGAGCTTGGCGGACAGCGCCTCAGCGATCAGCGCCTGTTCCGGCACCTCGCAGGAAAGCAAGACGCAGCGGGGCACGATTTTATCGTCGTAGAATTGGGCGATGAACGAGCCCAGCACTTCCTCCTCTGTGAAGCTAGCGCCGCCGCGTGGAAAATAGGCGCGGTTGCCCCAGTTCTGGCTGTTGCGGAAAAAGAAAACCTGAATGCAAGTCTGGCCGCCCTCCTGCGCGATGGCAAACACGTCCGCTTCGTCCACACCGTGCGGATTGATACCTTGATGGGCCTGGATATGGGCCAGCGCCCACAGCCGGTTGCGGTATTTCGCGGCACGCTCGAATTCGAGCTTTTCCGCGGCCTCCTCCATCAGCGCGTTCAGCTTTTTTTGCACGGCGTCGGTCTTGCCACGGAGAAAGGTTCCGGCCTCGTCCACGAGCTTTCCGTAGTCTTCGAGCGAAATCTCGCCCGTGCAGGGCGCGGAGCAGCGCTTGATTTGGAAGAGCAGGCACGGCCGCGTGCGGCTTTCATAGACGCTGTCGGAGCAAGAGCGCAGGAGAAAGGCGCGCTGCAGCGTATTAATGGTCCGGTTGACGGCGCCCGCGCTCGCGAACGGCCCGAAATAATCGCCCTTCAGCGTGCGCGCGCCGCGATGCTTGGCGATTTGCGGTGCCTCCTGGTTGCGGCGGACAACGATATAGGGGAACGATTTGTCGTCGCGGAACGAAACGTTGTAGCGCGGCTTGAAGCGCTTGATGAGATTGGCTTCGAGAAGCAGCGCTTCGGCTTCGGTCGCGGTGTTCATGAACTCCATCGAGACCGTGGACCGGATCATCGCCGCGATGCGATTGGTGTGGCCGCCGAGGCGCACGTAATTTTGCACGCGGTTCTTTAGATTCCGCGCCTTGCCGACATAAATGACCTCGCCGGCTTTATCGAGCATGCGGTAGACGCCGGGACCGCTGCCAAGATGTTTGACGTAAGCCGCAATCGCCTCCGGGCCGCTAAGCGCATCGGCTTGCGGGCCTTCAGGGTCCAAGTCATCGGAGTACGTCTCGCCGTTTTCTGTCATGCTGCGCTACCCGGCCGCTTTCCGGAACATTGGGAAGGTGGATTTATATTTGAAGTGCAAAACCAGGCAGATAGTCGTCATGGCCGCACATGATGCGGCCAACCAGGAAAAAATCACGGCCCATCAAATACTTTCTGCATGGCCCGGTCAAGCCCGGCCC
>JBKQIH010000091.1:0-7988 GCA_052148445.1 Rhodomicrobium sp. | reverse complement strand
GTGGGGTTTACGGCGGCAGGCTTCGGCCGCCTAAGCATGGCGGCGGCGCACCGTCAATTTCACGAGTTTAATAATGGTGGCGATAACAAAGAGCGACATGAATAATCGAAAGCCCAGGGTATGAATTGCAAAGGCCTTGGCGTTCGGGTTTGGCGCCAAATGAGTGAGGGAAAAACCGAGGTGATCGACAATCGTGAAAATCGCGCCGCGTAACGTAAGATCGGTCACGAAAACGAAGATCGACGGTATCTCGGCCTTGCTAAGGAAAATACCGGGGCTGAGCACAGCCCACAAAACAACGGTCGCCAGAAACACAATCCAGACCGAAACAAACAAAAGAGATATTTCTCTAACAAACTTGAAAACAAGCTTGTCCATGATCCTCAATCTAAGCCGCGGAACATAGCGGCGCGCAAAGAGCTTTGACATGATGAGCGTTTTCAGAGCATCGAGTATGCCTGCATCCTGAGTTGGATGTTCCTCGCGAATGGTTTTCATGGCGAGTTTGACATTCGCTCGCGGAAAGTCGATGCAACCCGATTGCAATAAATTCTGCCAGAGAAATTCCGCTCGCCGGGTAACCAGGTTTTCTAGGACAGAGTCCACTGTTGAGTGCGCACCCGCGGCTGCGTCGATTTCCCGTTCGATCGGGGCGTCGTCCCGCTCGTCTTTATCGGGGGCGATCCGTGTAAGAAACTGCCTCTGAGCTTCTTCTTCGACGGCGTAAGAAATCCGGTCGATATCCCAGGTGAGGATCATCGATACAAACACGAAGTAGAGCAGAAGTAGCGAGGCCGCCAACACAACCAGGAAGATTGCCGCCACCAGGAAGCCATAGTGAGGCGCAGTTTTCCAAAGGCCCGCCTCAAGCGAAAAGCCAAAGAGAAGGGCTAGAATGCCGAGTGCCGGTGCCACAATAAAACAAAACCAAGTTAGCCATTTGCTGGCCTGCGTCATAGAGATACGCTTGATCCAGTCGATGCCGTCGCGAATGAAGCTGGCTGCGTACTTGCCCAGCTGGTGTGCGCGCATTGACATTGTCCCAAGGCCGAAGCGCATCAAAGTGCGACGGACTCTATCCGTCAAAAGTTTTAGTGACCGCGGCTTGACCCTCATCAACGGAACTTCCTGCTGCTGACCAAAATGTCTCTTGTCGGCCTCTCCCGGTCATTGCTGCATTCGGGAGAGGCTGGAACCGTCCGCGATACGTTGACCCCGGCAACGCCTGCCCCGCCTTAAGAGCCTTTCGCGCGATATTTCCGCAGCTCCAGCTTGGCGATCTGGTTGCGGTGCACTTCGTCCGGTCCGTCCGCGATGCGCAGCGCGCGGATCCACGCGTAATCGTAGGGCAGGCCGAAATCGTCGCAAATGCCGGCCGCCCCATGCGCCTGGATCGCCCAATCGATCACCTTGCACGCCATGTTCGGCGCCACGACCTTAATCATCGCGATCTCGGCGCGCGCGGCCTTGTTGCCAACCGTGTCCATCATATGCGCCGCTTTCAGCGTCAGCAGCCGCGCCTGATCGATCATCATGCGGCTTTCGGCGATGCGCTCCAGCCAGACGCCCTGATCGGCGACGGGCCGCTTGAAGGCGATGCGCGCCTGCAGGCGGAGGCACATCCGCTCCAGCGCGCGCTCGGCCCTCCCGATGGTGCGCATGCAGTGATGGATGCGGCCCGGCCCGAGGCGGCCTTGCGCGATTTCGAAGCCGCGCCCCTCGCCGAGTAGCACGCTGTCTTGCGGCACGCGCACATCGGTGAAGCTCAGCTCGCCATGGCCGTGCGGCGCGTCGAGATAGCCGAACACGGGCAGCATCCGCTCTTTGACCACGCCCGGCGTGTCCATGGGCACGAGCAGCATGGATTGCTGCTTATGCGGATCGGGATTGCCGGGATCGGTCTTGCCCATCAGGATTAGGATCTTGCAGCGCTTGTCGCCCGCGCCCGACGTCCACCATTTGCGGCCATTGATGACGTAATCGCCGCCGTCCTTCTCGATCGATATCGCGATATTGGTGGCGTCCGACGAGGCTACATCCGGCTCGGTCATAGCGAAGCCCGAGCGGATTTCGCCCGCGAGCAGCGGCTTCAGCCAGCGCTCCTTCTGCGCCTCGCTGCCATAGCGGACCAGCACCTCCATATTGCCCGTGTCCGGTGCCGAGCAGTTGAACGCCTCGGGCCCCCAATGCGATCGTCCCATGATCTCGGCAAGCGGCGCGTATTCGAGGTTGCTGAGCCCCGCGCCATGCCCGCTATCGGGCAGGAACAGGTTCCAGAGCCCCTGCGCCTTCGCCTTGTCCTTGATCTCCTGCAAAAGCGCGAGCGGCTCCCAGCGATCTAGCTGTGTGTCCGCCGTGTGGAACAGCGCGGCTTCGTTCGGATAAACATGCTCGTCCATGAAGCGCTCGACGCGCGCCTTGTAATCGGCTGCCTTCGGGGAGAGCTGAAATATGTCGGACATTGTGGCCCCTTCCTGCCGCGCCTCCACGGACGCCATCTTGAATCTTGCCACGCTGTCCGGGCCGGCGCCATAATTTACGTATACCTTACGGGAAAGGTCCGCGCCGGACGGGTCACGCGCGTTAGGACGGCGTTTTGAACGGGAGCAGCCCGGCGTCCGGCAGCCAGCCCGCCTCCCGCAGGGCTTCATCCTCCGCTTCCACGATTTCGAAGGCCGAGCGCACCTCGTCAGGTATCGCTATCGCCCGTCCGCGCCGGATATCCACGAAGGTATACTGGGTCTCCGCCCGCGCCAGAATCTGGCGGCGGCTGGCGTTCCGCAGGAACAAGGTGCGGCGCGGCGATTCCCGCTCTGTCATCGCTGCCACCCAAGTGCATACCGCGATTTCGTCGCCGAGCTGTGCCGGCCGCAGATATTCGATGAAATGCGAGCGGACGTACCAGGATCCCCCGCTGTCCAGATAGCGTTCCATCGGCCAGCCTTGCGCGGAGGAATGCTCGATGGCGGCCTCCTCCATCCAGCGCAGATATTCCTGGTTATTGACGTGGCCGTGAACGTCGATGGCGTCCTCGCCCGCGCGGAGCTGTTTGATGTGGATTCTGGGCATGAAGGCACGGGTCCTTAACAGCGCTATCGCGCCGGTCTTGGCGGCAATCAGGCTTTAAGGATGTCGCGGCCAGAAAGCAAAGCATTCAAGGAGGCCGCGCTAACATCGGGGGCGGAAGCCATGATCGCTTTGGGCGCTATCGAGCAACTACGGGGAATCGGGCACTCGGAGCGGCATGACGGCTTTTCACATCTTTGCCGGGACGCCGCAAAAAAAGAGTTGAAATATAAAAAGGTGCCATCCGCGAAATCGCCCCCCTAAATGGAAAGGGAGGCGATTGCCTCCCCTCCCTCTTAGAGCGGCCAGAAGAAGGGCCCCGAGCCTGTGATACGGGTGCCGCAGCCGCCGGCACCACAGTGTGCCAAGCTATAATATCCGCAGCCATGATCTCCGCATCCCCACCAGTATGCTCTATTGACGTGACCGTAAGCATGGTGCCGGTGCGCGCAATGGCCGTAGCGCACTTGCAGGGCGCTGCTCGATATATTTACGCCGTTTGCCCCACCTGCGGTAATGGCAAAAGCGCTTCCAGAGAGAAGAACAGCCGCTAGCATTGTTGCGGCTGCGACGGTTAGCTTTTTCATCTTTTGACCTCGATAGTAACACTGTACCAGATGCAGCGATTGCGCTGCTACAGTAGGGTAAGTCTCAGCCAATAACGCTTACATTAAATTCAAAAACGATAATGGACACATATGTTACTGAATAACTCTTGATAGTTCTGTTACATTACAATGCATTGTATCAACCTTTTTCCTTGAACCGGGTTCTAGAAACGCTCCCTAATGAGCCACAGAAAGCAAGCAACGGCGGCTATCTCCTAATCGCCATAGCCTTTATTGCAATCCACAAGTGTTATTTTATGGGCACTGACGCTCAGGCTTGCTCACGCCCCGCTCTCAACCCAACAACTTCAGGGCGCCGGATTGCTTGCCTGGTGAAGAAGCCATTTATCTCCCGGTCAACGCAGGCATTTATACCAAGATAGCTGTGCAAGGGTAATGCAAGGGTATTCGCACCGCCGGCGGCTGAAGGATCTAAACGCGGACCATCGAGCTATGCCGATGCTGGGAACGGAAGGTTGCGCTGGCGAGCGGCCGTGCACCGTGTTGGGGGCAATCGCTACACTATTTGTGCCGGAAGCCGCTTCCCTGCGCGTCTTCGCCCTTTCCAGCGCAGGTTAACATCGTGTAAATCGCGGCATGAGCGATTTGAACGATGCGCGCGAAACGCTGCGGAAGACCTTCGGCTTCGCGGATTTCCGGGCGGGCCAAGACGATATCATAAGCGCGATCCTCGACGGCAGCGATGTGCTCGCCGTGATGCCGACGGGTGGCGGCAAGTCGCTCTGTTACCAGTTGCCGGCGCTACTGAGGGCCGGACTTACCGTCGTCGTCTCGCCGCTGATCGCGCTGATGCGCAATCAGGTCGCGCAGTTGCAAGCCTTCGGCATCGCGGCGGGGGCGCTCAATTCCTCGAACAGCCGCGAGGAAACGGCCGTCCTGCTCGACGGCGTTGCAAACGGCAGCCTGCGCCTGCTTTACGTTGCGCCGGAGCGGCTGGCACTCGGCGTTACCAGGGCTATGCTGCAGCGGGCAAATGTCAGCCTGCTTGCCATCGACGAAGCGCATTGCGTCTCTCAGTGGGGGCACGATTTCCGCCCAGAATATCTGAGGCTCGGAGATGTCGCGGCCTCGCTTTCCGGCGTTCAGATTTTGGCGCTCACCGCAACGGCCGACGCAGCCACGCGCGGAGACATTCTCTCCCGTCTCTTCGCGCGGACGCCAACGGTCTTCGTGCATGGCTTCGACCGGCCGAACCTGCGCCTTGCCATGCGCGCCAAAAGCGACGCCCGCCGCCAGCTGATGGATTTTATCCGCGGGCACAAAGGCGAAAGCGGCATCGTTTATTGCAGCGCGCGACGGCAAACCGGGGAGCTGGCGGAGTTTTTCAGTGAAAAGGGGATTGCGGCGCTGCCTTATCACGCCGGTATGGACAGCGCTTTGCGCTCGCAAAATCAAGACCGTTTCCTGCAGGAGGACGGCTTGGTCATGGTGGCGACGGTCGCTTTCGGCATGGGCATCGACAAGCCGGATGTGCGGTTTGTGGCCCACGCCAATCTGCCGAAATCCATCGAGGCCTATTATCAGGAAATTGGGCGGGCGGGGCGCGACGGCTTGCCGGCTTCGACGCTGACGCTTTACGGCCTCGACGACATGCGCCTGCGCCGCCAGCAGATCGAGGAAAGCGAGGCGGCCGATGAGCAAAAGCGAGTCGAACGCCGCCGGCTCGATGCACTCATCGCGCTGTGCGAGGCTCCGCGCTGCCGGCGGCAGACGCTGTTGTCTTATTTCGGGGAAACCACCGAGCCCTGCGGCAATTGCGATCTGTGCGAGGAGGGCGTCGAGCTGATCGATGGCACGGTCCTCGCGCAGAAAGCCCTCTCCGCCATCGCCCGCACCGGCGAACGCTTCGGCGCCGAGCATTTAATCGCGCTGCTCCGCGGCCAGGCGACGGAGCGCATCACGCAACTGGGCCATGACCGGCTGCCGACTTTCGGCGTGGGCAGCGACGTCAGCGCCAATGCATGGCGGGCGATTTTCCGCCAGCTTTATGCGGGCGGCATCGTCAATCTCGATATTGCCGGATTCGGCTCCTGGACCATCACGCCGCATGGACGGGAGGTTTTGCGGGGCAAGGCCAAGGTCGAACTCCGAAAGGAAGCGCTTGTGGAGCGCGGAGACAAGCAGGCCCGCCGCCCGGCTTCGGCCGCGGCCCCGGCCGGCCAGGCTTTATCGGGTACGGACACCGCTTTGTTCGAAGCCTTGAAAGCGGTCCGCCGCAGCTTCGCAACCGCGAAGAGCGTCCCCGCTTATGTCGTCTTCCCCGACAAGACGCTGCTCGACATGGTGCACCTCAAGCCGCAAACGCGCGAGCAAATGGCGATGGTGCATGGCGTGGGCGCCGCGAAGCTGGAACAATATGGCGAGGCGTTTCTCGCAGCCGTCGTGAAGCATGTCTCTGGAGATGCGCCGGATACGGCGCGATAGCCAACGTGCCCCTGTTGGCGTTTTAGCCGGAGCGGTTGGTGAGTCCTCTGCTAGGCCGAGGCTTCGGGGCGCAACCGCTTTGCCGCTGGTAGCGGAATTCCGGTCATTTACGCCGCTCGCTGCGACAAGGACCATGCTGCCCGTTGTGCTTGCGTCGTCTCAATGATGGCGGCGGTTGCCCTTTTCGGGTAACCGCCGCAACCGGCCTAGCGTACTTCCATCCAACGGCCTTCGTGCCAATAGCCGCGCCCTTCATGTTCGCGCCAGCGATGGTGCTCGTGCTCAGCCCATCTCCAGTTATCGGGATGTACAATGAGTCCATGCTCAGTCCGAATCCAGCCGTGATCCTTTACGTGCCAGCAATCGCCGTCCCTGTTGCAAACGATTTCAGCCGAAGCAGTGGACGCGGTTATGGCCAGGATGGAAACAGCGCCCAAGATGGCTGTCGCGAGAACTCTCATAATTTTCTCCATTGGGTGAACACAGATATGCGAGGCTAAAGTGTGCGGCCGGGGGGGACTGCTTCGCTGCGGCAAAGCCGTTCCGGCTGAAGCAAGCGAAAAACGCGCCGCTTACGTTAACTAGGACTCTGCAGCCAGAAAATCAACCGCCGCCGGTTTCTGAGTCAAATGCGGGACGATGTTCAGCCATACACATCCAGTGAACCACTTCGTATCGTCTCGAGTGGGTCGCATGTTGAGCAAATCTGAGCCGCTGAACCTCCAGAACCGGACCCAGCATCCAAGGTCGCAAATTTCGCCGGTCACCGTCCATGAGCCGAAAGAGAACGGCTGGTCTCGGCGGCGGCGTTCCGCAGCCGCAGCCCCCGCACGCTGCGCTCATGGACTTCATCGTCGACGGAGCGCTTCTTTATGGACCGGCGCGTGGTGATGGAACGGCGCGTGCATGTAATGGTGGTGCATGTGGTGCATTGGCGCTTCGGGTATTGGCGCTTCGCGTATTCGCGCTTCGGGGGGTGTTGTGTCCGGCGGTGGCGCTGCTTGGGCCGAGGCTGGCATATATGTCAGCGCAAATACGGACGCAAATGATAACCCGAAGCATGCAACTGCTAGCAATTTCATGTTATTGCCTTAGCTTTACTGTTTAGGCACGCCCCCCACTCAGCACGATAGAACAAATTAGCTCCAGCTCGGTTCCGGTCTTACGGAAGGAATGGATTCTCGCGCTGTGGAGGAAGGCGCATGCCCGCTCTCTCCGCACTATCGGAGATAGTCTCCTCTACGCCGCCTGCACCATGCTCAAGAATCGAACCCTGTTTTGCCCTTACTTCGAAAGCCAGAAACCTGCTTGATAAGTGGTGGGAAGCGCCTAACAGCAGGCAACCATCGAAATTGGCGCGAAGTCTGTTCACGGCCGAGGCCGTGTAAAAACGTCAGAGCAAAAAGCGCCATTAGAATTCTAGTCCCCTCGGTTGGGGTTCGCAGGCTCAGACCACGGCGGGAATTCTTGGCTATATTTAATCTTGCCGTTTCACACGGCTTGATGAACGCCTATTAAGCGGACAGGGAAGTTTCAGTGCGACCCAACGAGGAAAAAGATTCCATCATTTTTTCGTCCGTACACGTTTTCACACAGCCTCGGTCAATTGCGGCTATCGCGATGCCTCGCGCGCCACGGAGAGTCTACCCCCGGCAGCAGAAGATGATTGCATAGGTGCGGCGGAACGTCGCAGATATGTCCGCACCTCATCACACAGCGTGAGTTTGGACCGCAGGTCATGATTCACACTACGGGCCAAAAGCGAACCGCCCGCAAACAAATAACGAAATACGGACTTTGCCACCGGCGGTAGTTCGCGCCGGCTATTCCGGCACCGTCTGGCGTAACCTATGCCCACTCGAGCATTAA
>JBKQIH010000090.1:0-37579 GCA_052148445.1 Rhodomicrobium sp. | reverse complement strand
AAATAACGCTCTAGGTTTTAGCTCGCTCCCCTCACCCTGTCCCTCTCCCCATGGGAGAGGGCACGCCCGAAGTGAAGCCGGGGCCTGACTCCCTCTCCCACCGCATCCGCTTGCGGATGCGGTCACGTTGAGTGGCAAGCTCGCCAAGGCTAGCCTGCCGGGAGAGGGGCAGGGTGAGGGGTATTGCCCGTCCAATAAGATTACATGGTCCCTCGCGGAATACGAAGCGGCCTTCGCCGGCCTTCCCGAATTCCTGCGCGTCGCGGTGACATCCGCGTGGGGCGCCCCCAAAGACGATCAAGCCTTCTGCGGCGGCTCGATGGCATTACCCGTAGCGCGGCACGGCAATCTTCTGATCTGCCTGCAACCCGAGCGCGGCTTCGTCACGGATCGCAAATCGAGCTATCACGATCCAAACCTGCCGCCCCGGCACGGTTACATCGCGTTTTACCTTTGGCTGCGGGAGCAGGCCCGCATCGATGCGCTGATCCATCTTGGCGCGCACGGAACGCTGGAGTGGCTGCCGGGCAAGGCGACGGCGCTCTCGGACGCTTGTGCGCCTCGCGCGCTTTTAGGGCCGCTGCCGGTTATCTATCCGTTCATCGTCAACGATCCTGGCGAGGCCGCTCAGGCCAAGCGCCGGATCTCCGCCATTACCATCGGACATAATACGCCGCCGCTTGTGGAAACAGTCTCGTCGCCCGCCTTGCGCGAGATCGAGCGCCTGCTCGATGAATATTCCGCCGCCGAGGGCCTCGACAAGAAGCGCCGCGAGCGGCTTGCGCTCGATGTTCTCGGGGCGGTCGCGAAAGGCGGCCTCGAAGCAGCCTGCGGCATCGCGCTTGAAATGACCGAAGCCGAGGCGCTGATGCGCGTCGATGCCTTCCTGTGCGACGTGAAGGCGCTCGCGATCCGCGACGGGCTGCATGTGCTCGACGAAACCGAGCTTGAGGCGATCTCGCGCGCGCTAGACGGCCGCTTCATCGAGCCCGGCCCATCGGGCGCGCCGAGCCGCGGCCGCGCCGACGTGCTGCCCACCGGCCGCAATCTCTACAGCGTCGATCCGCGCACGATTCCGACGCCGCTTGCCTGCGAGAACGGCGCGCGCATGGCGGATGCCATCGTCGCGCGCTACGCCGAGGATCACGGCGATTGGCCGAAAAGCATGGTGCTCGATCTTTGGGGCAGCCAGACGATGCGCACGGGCGGCGAAGAGATCGGCACCGCGCTCGCACTTATGGGCGTGAAGCCGGTTTGGGATTACAGCTCGTTTCGGGTGACGGGTTTCGAGATCGTTCCGCTGATGAAGCTGAACCGCCCGAGGGTTGACGTGACCTTGCGGATTTCCGGGCTCTTGCGCGATATGTTCCCCTCGCAGCTTTCGTTCTTTCATGCAGCCGTTCAGCGCGTTGCCGCCCTGAACGAGCCAGCCAGTGACAATCCGTTGCGCCGCCATCGGGGCGAGCTGTACCGGATTTTCGGGGCCGCGGATGGCGGTTACGGGGCCGGCGTGAGCCAGCGCATCGACACCGGCGATTGGCAGAGCCGGGAAGATATCGGCGAAAGCTATATCGCGGCATCGAGCACCGCTTTCACCGGGGAAGGCGAGGGGCGTGCCGCGCGCGCCGACTTCGAAGGCCGGGTGAAGGCCGCCGAAGGGTTCGTCCACGTCCAGGATCATCGCGAGACCGACATTCTTTCAAGCCTCGATTTCGCGGCCCATGAAGGCGGCTTTGCGGCTGCCGCTTTGGCACTGGGCAATACAAGCGCCGAGGTCTATCATGCCGATGCGGCGGTGCCGGAAGCGCCGCGCGTCCGCAGCTTGGAGGAGGAGGCAGCCCGCGTACTCCATGGCCGGGCACTAAGCGGGCGGTGGCTTGAAGGTCAGATGCGCCATGGGTTTCGCGGAGCGGCGGAAATCGCTAGCACAGTCGATTCGGCCTTTGCCTTCGCCGCGGCGGCGGGTGCTATTAATAGCGAAGGGCTGGAGCATCTTTACGAAGCCTATCTCGGCGACCCAACCGTGGCGAATTTTTTGGCACGGGAGAACGGCGCCGCGCTCGAAGCTATTCAAAGCCGTTTCAAGGAGGCGATTGCACGCAGCCTATGGAAACCCCGGCGCAATGATTTATCAGGCCTCGATGGAGGAAAAGCGTCATGAGCATACGCAGCGATCTTGTTGTTGGCTGGTGTCCGGGCGCGCTTCGCCCGATGGAGTCCGGCGATGGGCTTATTGTGCGCATCCGGCCCCATATCAGCAGGCTGTCGCTTTTACAGCTCGAAACCCTTGCTCGCGCCGCTCGGCGTTTCGGCGATGGCAATCTCTATCTTAGCAACCGCGCCAATGTGCAAATTCGCGGTGTGAGCGCCGCGGCGCATCCCGAACTCTTGAACGTCCTCGCAGGGGCCAGTCTGATCGACAGCGACCCGCGTGCCGAGGCCGTTCGCAATATCATGGTTTCGCCCGCCACCGAATTCAGCGCCCATGCGGAGCTCGCCGCGGGATTAGCTGCGAAGCTGGAAGACATGCTCGTGAGAACCGAAGCGCTTCACGGGCTCCCCGGTAAATTCGGGATCGCCGTGCAGACGGGCGGTAACTTGGACCCAGCCGTAGCGAGCGACGTCACCTTTGTCGTTGACGGCGGATTCACGATGGTCCTCGAAGGCGCTTTCGAACGCGCGATTCCGTTCGGCAGCACCCGGGCCGCGATGGAAGGCTTTGCCGGCCTGGCCTCGGTTTTCCTGAGGCTGCGCCGGGCGAACCCGGCGATCCGCCGCATGCGCGATGCAATTGCCGAAGTGGGGATCGAGGCTGTGGCGAGAGAGGCGAGACTTCCCCCTCCCATGGATGGCCTGCCCCTGAGAGAAGGTCGAGCGCCCCTGGGCGATCTGGGCTCGGTGTACGGAATCGGCTTTGCGTTCGGGGAGATCGCGCAGGCGCCGCTCAACGAGATCACCGGGCTGATGCGCCGCGAGTGCATCGCCGAAGCGGTTCTGTCGCCGCATCGCGCTCTTGTGTTTGCGGTCCAAGGAGATGAGAAAGCTGCGTTCCAAGCTCTGGCGGTGCGCATCGGCGGGATCACCGATCCGGGCGATATCCGGCTTCGGGTGCATGGGTGTCCTGGCACTCCCGCTTGCTCAAGGGCAACGGTGGCGGCAAGGCGAGACGCCGAGTCCATTTTGCAGGCGCTTGGCGCCGCGGGATTTCCCAAGGGCACGATCCACATTTCGGGCTGCGAGAAGCGCTGCGCCTTTCCGCATGACGCGGATATTACCGCCGTTGGCGCGGATGGCGGCTACACCGTGACAGGACCGGGGGCTCAAACCCGTAGCGGCGTGGCAGGCGCGGACCTGCCAAGCGTTATTTTAGAGCTTGCGAGGGCTGCATGACGCCGCGCGAGCGCGATTATATCCGCGACGGCGACGAGATTTACCGGCGCTCCTTTGCGATCATCCGCGCCGAGGCCGATCTCGCCCGCTTCACGCCGGCCGAGGAGCGCGCGGCGGTTCGCATCATCCATGCTTGCGGCATGGTTGAGATCGCGCGCGATGTCGTTTTCCATCCCGGTTTCGCCGCGGCTGCAAGCGAGGCTCTCAAAGCTGGGGCACCGGTGCTGTGCGATTCCAAGATGGTGGCGAACGGCATCACGCTTTCGCGCCTGCCCGCTAAGAACGAGATCATCTGCACGCTGGACCGGCCCGAAGTGCCCGCGCTCGCCGCGAAGCTCAAAAATACGCGAACCGCCGCCGCGCTCGAATTCTGGCGCCCGCATCTGAAAGGCTCCGTGGTGGTCATCGGCAACGCGCCGACGGCGCTCTTCCGCCTGCTCGACGTGCTGGACGAAGGCGCGGACCGCCCGGCCGCCATTATCGGCATGCCGGTAGGCTTCGTTGGCGCGGCTGAATCGAAGGAAGCACTGATTGAGGATGGACGCGTGGCCTACGCGGTGGTACGCGGCCGTAAGGGCGGCAGCGCGATGGCAGTTGCGGCTCTAAACGCGGTGGCGAGCGAGCGGGAATGATTTGGGCCAATACTTTTTTTGCGCAGGCGTTACCCCCCACCCCAACCCTCTCCCACAGGGAGAGGGGGCAGGCTGCGGCCTCTGTCACATTGTCCCCTATCCCGCCGCATCCGCTTGCGGATGCGGTAACGTTGGGTGGCAACCTCGCCAACGCGAGCTTGCTGGGAGAGGGACAGGGTGAGGGGTAATGCCCGTGACCGGCACATTGTACGGCGTCGGCATGGGGCCGGGCGATCCCGACCTCATCACGGTGAAGGCAGCCAAAATCCTTGGCCGCGTCCGAATTATCGCGCATTTTCGCAAGCGAGGTTCGCCCGGCCATGCCTGGACCATTGCCCGGCCGCATCTTAAACCAGGCGTGCAGGAGCTTCCCCTGGAATATCCGGTGACGACCGAGGTCGCCTTTACCGAAACAGGATATATCGATGCGATCAGCCGCTTTTACAGCACCGCATCTGAAAGCATCCGGCAGTTGCTGGAGGAAGGGCAGGACGTGGCGCTGTTGAGTGAAGGCGATCCGTTTTTCTATGGCTCGTTTTTGCACATGTATGAGCGCTTGCGCGGCACCGTTCCGATTGCGGTCGTCCCCGGCGTAACCGGCATGTCTGGTTGCTGGACCGCCGCAGCCGCGCCCATCGCGCTTGGCGACGATGTGCTGACCGTGCTGCCGGGCACACTCGGACAGGAGGCGCTGATCGAAAAGCTACGCTCAACCGACGCCGCCGCGATCATGAAAGTTGGGTATAATCTGCCGAAGATCCGCGAGGCGTTGTGCGCCGCCGGCCGGCTCGGCGAGGCGATTTATGTGGAACGCGGAACCATGGCGGGCGAGCGGATCGCGCTGCTCTCGGAAATCGGCGAAGCGGCTCCATATTTCTCCATCGTGCTGGTGCCGGGTTGCAAGGGGCGGCGCATCCTATGAGCGGGCGGCTGACCGTGATCGGGCTCGGGCCTGGCCCGGCGCGCTGGATGACGCCGGCAGCCGGAGAGGCGCTTGCCGATGCCACCGACATTTTCGGCTATAAATCTTATGTCGAGCGCATGCCTGCCCGCCCGGGCCAGCGGGTGCATGCAAGCGACAACCGCGTCGAACTTCAGCGCGCCGAAGCGGCACTCGCCGTTGCGCAATCGGGCCGCCGGGCCGTTCTGGTCTCTGGCGGCGATCCGGGGGTGTTCGCGATGGCCGCGGCGGTGTTCGAGGCGATCGAGCGCGGTCCCAAGGCGTGGCGCGCGCTCGAGGTTATCGTTGAGCCGGGTGTTACCGCGATGCTGGCTGCCGCCGCGCGCATAGGCGCCCCGCTCGGGCACGACTTTTGCGCGATCTCGCTGTCGGACAATCTGAAACCGTGGAGCGCCATAGAAAAGCGGCTGCGGCTCGCCTGCGAAGCGGATTTCGCGATGGCGCTTTATAATCCGGCCTCGCTGGCCCGGCCCGCCGGCATTCACCGCGCCTTCGAGCTTTTGCGGCGATCAAAGCCGCTCAGCACCGTGATCGTGTTTGCCCGCGCAATCGGCCGCGAAGATGAGCGCGTGCAAATTACCACGCTAGAAGACGCCGATCCGCGCTGTGTCGACATGCAAACGCTCGTCATTGTGGGATCGAGCGCCACGAAGATTTTGCCGCGCGAAGGCGACGCCATGCCCTGGGTCTACACCCCGCGCGGCGTGGAGTTCTGACGATGCCGGGTGAGCCAGATCATGGCATATTCCGCGGCTGGAACGGTGGGCCGCGGCGGAATGAAGGGCCGCTCCACCATGATGACCGGCAGCTTGAGCGCGCGCGCTGCCTGGATTTTGGAGGCGGTGGCATGACCGCCCGAATTCTTCGCCAGAACCACATCGATGCGATGATGCTGGAACAAACGCATATCGTCCACGGCGGCGAATGGCCCGCGTCCCTGTACAAAGAGGACGTTGGGAAGACCGGAAGACTCAGCAGGTCTATCGATAAGCCTGACGATATAAGTGTGCTGCGGCGCGGCCTGAAGCTCGGGCATTGCAAGGCTGCCGACGCTGAAGACGATGCGCGGCTTTTCGCCGAGCGCCCCGACGGCCGTAGCCATATCCGGCACGAGGGTCCAATCGTCGCCGGGCTGGCGTTCCCAGGCCGGTCTTTCAATCGCAAGCAGCGGTGTGTCCGCAATGGCAGCGGCTTCGATCGCGTTCCGGCTCATTTGGGCTGCAAAAGGATGGGTCGCATCGATGAGAACATCGACACGCTCGTCCCGCAAATAGCGGACAAGCCCTTCGACGCCGCCAAAACCGCCGCTTCGCACGGCGATGGGCTGAGCGCGCGGAGAAGCGGTGCGCCCGGCAAGCGACAATGTTGCCTCGAACCGCCGGTCGGAGCCGAGCAGCTTTGCCAGCGCGCTCGCTTCCGTTGAGCCCCCGAGGAGAAGAACGCGCATGGTTCGCGCTTTTGACGATGCAGTAACAACGGCCATAGCGCCGAGAAATGGCACAGACGGCCGGTGGCTGTCCATAGTTGGCTTGGGCGAAAGCGGCCGCGGCGGACTTTTTTTTGCAGCGAACAAGCTTATCGACGACGCAGTCCTCGTGGTCGGCGGTGCGCGGCATCTCGACTTGATCGGGGCTGTCCGCGGCCAGAAGCTCGAATGGACAAAGCCGTTCCGCGATACGGTTGCGCGCATTTTGGAGCGGGCGGGCGAGCCCGTTTGTGTGCTGGCCTCGGGCGACCCGTTTTGGTTCGGGGCGGGATCGGTGCTCGCCGAGTCCATACCGCCCGCGCAAATGCTGGTGCTGCCCGCGCCTTCGACATTTTCCCTGGCTGCCGCGCGGCTCGGCTGGCCGCTGCAGTCCACCGTGACGCTTGGCCTGCACACGGCGCGGCCCGAGAGCCTCTTGCGCTACCTCCACCACGGACAGCGCATCCTGGCGCTTTCGCTCGACGGCTCGACCCCATCGCAGGCTGCGGAGCTGCTGTGCCGTTACGGTTTCGACGGCTCAACCGTGCATGTCCTGGAGGCTTTGGGCGGCCCGCGCGAACGCGTGCATCGCGGGAGCGCGGTAGAGCTGCGGTCCAGGAGCTTCGGCGCGCTAAGCATCGCCGCCATTGAGGTCATGGCGGGAAGGGACGCACGGACGCTGTCCTACGCACCTGGTCTCCCAGACAACTATTTCGAACATGACGGGCAAATCACAAAGCGCGAGATCCGCGCGTTGACGCTCTCCGCGCTACGGCCGGCACCGGGCGAGCTGCTCTGGGATATTGGGCTCGGCAGCGGCTCGGTCGCCATCGAGTGGCTTCTGAGCCATGCCTCGATGCGTGCTTTAGGCTTCGAAAAATCCCCGGTGCGCGCCTCGCGTGCGGCGCGCAATGCGGTTTCGCTCGGAGTTCCGCATTTGCTAGTGCGTGAGGGGAAGGCGCCGGAGGTATTGGCGGGCGCCGAAGTGCCGGACGCGATCTTTGTGGGGGGCGGGGTTAGCGAAGCCGGGCTTTTGGCCGGGGCCTGGGATGCGCTCAAGCCTGAGGGGCGGATGGTTTGTAACGCCGTCAGCTTCGAGGGGCAGGCCGCGCTCATGGAATGCCGGGCGTTGCGGGGCGGGAGTGTAACGCGGATTGGGATCGAACGGGAGCACGCGGTTGGGAATTACACGGCGTGGCAACCGGCCATGCCAGTTGTGCAATGGGCTGCGGTGAAGCCATGGCCGTGATCGGAATTGGCACTACGAGCCGCGCCACGGTGGAGGATGTGCTGGCAATCGTTGCGGCGGCGGAAGCGAAGATGGCTGAGAGGAAGTACAAGAAAGCCCCCTCACCCCAACCTTCTCCCGCGAGGGGAGAGGGGGCAGGTGGTGCCCGCCGCGCCGCTGTGCCCTTTTCCGCGACCGGCGAAGAATTGGTGGATTCCCCTCTCCACTCGCGGGAGAGGGGCAGGGGTGAAGGGGAGCAGCTCGCCGCAGCGCTTGCCGCCTTAGACAGACCCGCAATCAACCGGGTCATTTCCGAAGCGGCCCGTGAGGCGGGGCTCGACCTTATTCTACTGTCGTTGGACGCGTTGCGGACTTCGGCGCATCTCTGCGTCACACACTCTGAAAAGTCCATGAAGCAATATGGCATTCCCTCGGTGGCAGAGGCCGCCGCGCTCGCCGCCGCCGGCGCGGGTGCCCGGCTTTTGCTGCCGAGGTTTTGCGGGCGCAATACAACCGCAAGCGTGGCGATTCCATCATGACCGTGCATTTCATCGGCGCAGGGCCTGGCGCGCCCGATCTCATTACCGTCCGCGGGCTTGCGATTCTTTCCCGGGCTCCGGTTTGCCTCTATGCCGGCTCGCTCGTCCCGCCAGCGCTGCTGAGCCATTGCCCGCAGGACGCGCGAATCGTGGACACGGCGCCCATGAGCCTCGACGAGATCGAAGCGGAATTCGTAAAGGCGCACGCGGCGGGCGAGGACGTTGCGCGCCTGCATTCGGGCGACCTTTCGGTCTGGAGCGCGATGGGCGAACAGCTGCGCAGGCTCCGGCGGCTTGCGATCCCTTACACCATAACGCCGGGCGTGCCGTCTTTCGCTGCTGCTGCGGCTGCGCTCGGTCAGGAGCTGACTTTGCCCGAGGTCGCGCAATCGCTTGTGCTGACCCGCACATCGGGCCGCGCCTCGGCCATGCCGGAAACCGAAACGCTGGAGGCCTTTGCCGCAACCCGCGCAACGCTTGCGATCCATCTGTCCGTGCATGTGCTTGCGGACGTGGCCGCGCGCCTGATTCCCTTCTATGGCGCGGACTGCCCGGCGGCGGCGGTATTTCGTGCCAGCTGGCCGGACGAGCGTGTCGTGCGCGGTACCCTTGCAACGATTCCCGAAGCCGTGCAGGAGCATCCGATGGAGCGCACGGCGATCATTTTTGTGGGCGAGGTCCTGGGGGAGCGCGATTTCCGCGAGAGCGCGCTCTATAGCGTGGATTATCAACGGCGCTTTCGCGGCAGGACGCCCGAATAGCCTTACAAAACTTTGAATAGGTGAGACTTGCCGGCGAATACACCAAGAGCGGCCGTGATCGGTGCGGGCCCTGCCGGGCTTATGGCGGCTGAAACGCTCGCTCGCGAGGGCGCTAGCGTGACGGTCTACGACCGTATGCCGTCTCCGGGGCGCAAGTTTCTGCTTGCGGGGCGGGGTGGGCTCAATCTCACCCATAGCGAGGCGTTCGAGCGCTTCTTATCACGCTACGGAACTGCGGCGCCGGATCTTCGCACGGCCATCGAAACCTTCCCGCCCGAAGCGCTCCGCGCTTGGTGCGAGGGGCTTGGACAGGCAACGTTCGTGGGCAGTAGCGGGCGCGTATTTCCGAAAGCAATGAAGGCATCGCCGCTGCTCCGGGCTTGGCTCACAAGGCTAAGCGGTTTAAATGTTACGTTTAAGCTGCGCCATCGCTGGGAGGGTTGGAACGCGGACGGCAGGCTCCAGTTCGGCACGCCCGATGGGCACACGAGCGTTTCAGCCGATGTCGCTGTCCTTGCCCTTGGCGGAGCGAGCTGGCCGCGCATGGGATCGGACGGGCATTGGGCTGCGATTCTCACAGAGCGGGGAATAGAAGTTGCGCAGTTGAAGCCATCGAATTGCGGCTTCGCGGCGGATTTCTCCGATTTGTACCGCGCCCGGTTCGAGGGGCAGCCGCTGAGCGGCATCGCGCTAAGTTTCGAGGGCGAAACTGTGCGGGGCGAAGCGGTTTCCACCAAGACCGGGCTTGAGGGCGGTGCGATTTACGCGCTATCGCCGCGTTTGCGCGACGCCATCGAGCGCTCCGGTGAAGCCGTTTTAAGTGTCGATTTGCGCCCAGGCGCCAGCACAGCGGAGCTGGAGAAAGCGCTTTCCAAACCGCGCGCGAAGCAGTCGGTCTCCAATTATCTCCGCAAGGCCGCCAAGCTTTCGCCGGTTGCCGCCGGTCTTCTACAAGAGGCCGCTCACCGGGCCGGAGAGCCACTTTCGACCATGGGCCCCGCGGCGCTTGCGGCCCTCATCAAAGACGTCCCCGTCCGCCTGACGGCAACCGCGCCTATAGAAAGAGCGATCTCGACGGCCGGAGGCGTCGCGCGATTGGAAATCGACGAGCGCTTCATGCTGCGCCGGATGCCGGGAGTCTTCGTCGCCGGCGAGATGCTCGATTGGGAGGCGCCAACCGGCGGGTATCTGCTTCAGGCCTGCTTTTCCACGGGCGCGGCAGCGGCAAAGGGCGCAATCGGTTGGCTCGCGCGGAACTGAAATGCGGTATCGCCGTCATTGGGAGTTTCACATCGGCCGCCGCGGCCGGTCCTACTAAATGAAAAAGTCCCGCGCCGCCTCAGCTTCGCGCTGAACTCTTTCTTCCTAGGGTAGCGAAGCGATCCCGGGGTTAAGTCACTGACGCTCTCTGGATCCCCACGGCGGCGAATGCCGCCTCGCGCTGACGCTGCGCCCTATGAAGCATACGAAACGTTATCCATCCGTCACGGAAATTGTTTGCCGGATCAGCCGGGCCGGATCGGCGCTTGGGCCAACCGAGATTTCGAACGCGCCTGCCTCAAGCCGGGGGCTGCCATCCTCGTTAGGAAAAGCCAGATCGGTTGCGGCGAGGCCGAAACGGACCGTTCCCCGCTCTCCGGGAGCGAGCGCGATTTTTGAGAAACCGCGCAGCTCAAGCACGGGCCTTGCAACCGAAGCGACGATGTCGCGAATGAAGAGAAAGCAGATTTCCTCACCTGCGGCGAGCCCTCGATTCTCCACGTCTGCCTCGACCGAAAGTCCGCCTTCCGGGCCTAAGACTGGGGTAGACACACGCAAGCCGCTATAAGCAAAATCTGTGTAGGACAGGCCATGTCCGAAATGGAAAAGCGGCGCCACCGGCACGTCTAGATACTTACTCGTTTGGTCCAAATCCGGATCGGCGGGCCGGCCGGTTCTTCGCTGGGAGTAGAAGATTGGGATTTGCCCAATATCCGCGGGCCAAGATACGGGAAGTTTGGCGCTGGGATTGGCAGCACCGGTTAAGATGTCTGCAAGCGCGGTGCCCGCCTCGGAGCCGGGGAACCACGCGGCAAGAACGGCATCGGCTTTTTCGAAAACCGACGGTTCGACGAGAGGGCGGCCGCATGTCAGCGCCACGATGACAGGTTTTCCAAAGCGCAAAGCGTCCTCCAAAAGCTTGCTCTGCCCATCGGGCACGCCAGGCCGGGCGCGGCTCGCCGCTTCGCCGCACATGGCAGCGGTTTCCCCAAGGCAGAGGAGGAGTGCGTCCGCGTTTGCAACTGTTTCCTTGGCTTGCGCGCTGTCCAAATCCTCACAATGGGCGATGTGCCAACCGCCGAGCGCACTGCGCAAGCCTTGCAGGAAGCTCACCGCATCTTCGGCTTTTCCAGCAGCGCGCCACGGGCCAAGCATCTCGCCGGCGGCGTTCGCGAGTGGCCCAGCCACCGCGAGACGGCCAGTTTTTGCCAGCGGGAGCACTCCTTCGCGATTCTTCAGGAGCACAATCGATTTGCCTGCCGCCTCGCGTGCGAGCGCCCGGTGCTTTTTCCGTACCTCCGGGCGTAATACCGCCTCGCGTGCGAAGGGTTGCTCGAATAGGCCAAGCTGGGCTTTGAGATTGAGAACGCGCCGGGCGGCGAGATCGATATCGGCCTTGGAGACAAGCCCGCGCTCCAACGCTTGCGGTAAGCCTACAAGGTAGGCTCCGCTCGCCATGTCGATATCGACCCCGGCCTTCAAGGCAAGCGCGGCGGCCTCGGCCATGTCAGCGGCGACCCCATGCGAGATCAACTCGGCGATAGCGTTGAAATCGCTTATGATAACGCCGTCAAAGCCATAGCGAACCCTTAACAGATCCCGCAGCAAACCCGCATGCGCCGTGAGCGGGACGCCTGCGAGATCGCTGAACGCGGGCATGATCGCTGCCGCGCCCTCGCGAACAGCGGCGGCGAACGGTGGCAGATAGACTTCGTGTAACGTGCGGTTCGAGATATCGGCGGAAGCATAGTCGCGCCCGGCCGTAGCCGCCCCATAGGCCACGAAGTGCTTTGCCGTTGCCGCGAGGGATGAGGCCGCGGAAAGGCTGCCCGTTTGGAAACCGCGAACTTTCGCCTCTGCAAGGCGCGAGGCGAGCCAGGGATCCTCGCCGGGGCTCTCCGCCATCCGTCCCCAGCGAGGATCGCGCGCCACATCGAGCATGGGCGCGAAAGTGAGCGCGATGCCAGCCGCTGCAGCCTCGCTCGCCGCTGCGCGTGCCGTTTCCTCCCAGAGCACGGGGTCCATGGCAGCCGCTTCCGCAAGGGGAATTGGAAAGATCGTTTCATAGCCGTGCAGAACGTCCAGTGCAAACAAAAGCGGAACACCAAGGCGGGTCTCGTTGATCGCAATCTCTTGGAGCTTGCGGATGCGGCTTTCGTCCTGTAAATCGAGGATGCTGCCGGCGCGGCTGCCGCGCACCTGGGCCTCATCCTCACGGATCATCGTGAGCTGGCCGAGTTTTTCCTCGAGGCTCATCGCGGCGATGAGCTTTTCGAGCGTTGCGGGCAATCCGGCCTGTGTCATTGCAGTGCAACCTTATCTTTCGGGAAACCATACGCTGCCATATAATAGCGTGAGCTCTGCAACCGTGTGTATATTTTAGGCAAGCGATCCATGAGGGCAATAACGGGCGGACCGGCGATACCTAATGAGAGTATACGCGCGCAGCTTCGCGAGCTCTGGCACATCCATCCCGATCCGCAGGCGAAACGCAGGCTGGCATATCTCGCCGCAACAATCACCTTTGTCATCGCGCTCAATGCCGGCTTTCAAATCCTCCTGAACAATTGGCAAGGGAACATTTACGACGCAATCGGCCAAAAGGACGTTTCGATATTTTTGCGTCAGGTCGAGGTGTTCCTCCTAATCGTCAGCGTGCTGCTTTGTCTTGGCGTATTTCAAACTTGGCTGCATGAAATGCTGAAGGTACGCCTCCGCGAGGCGATTACCTTCGACCTGGTGAAAGAGTGGCTTCACGAGCACCGGCAATATTTGCTCAAGCAGCGCGCCGATATCAGCACCAATCCCGATCAGCGCATTCAGGACGATGCAAAGCGGCTCTCCGAGCTTTCGGTCGATTTGGCAGTCGGTGTTGTGCAGTCCACTCTTCTCCTTGTTGCCTTTATCGGTGTCCTTTGGGAGCTTTCGGAGGGGATTGTCTTCTCCGCCTATGGCAAGCAATTTTCAGTCCCCGGCTACATGGTCTGGACCGCGCTTGTCTACTCGGCCATCGGCTCGACGATTACCCTGTTCGTCGGCAAGCCCTTGATCAAGTCCCATACCCAGCTGCGAGCCAGAGAAGCCGAATTCCGCTTCGCGCTGGTCCGGGTCAGCGAATACGCCGACGATATTGCGCTTTTCGGCGGCGAGGATGTGGAAAGGAATTTCGTCGGGGGGCGTGTCGAATCGCTGCTTTGGACGATGCGCCGCATCGCAAACCGGCTAGCCGGGCTCACCTGGGTAACGGGAGCTTATGGCTGGCTCGCCATCTTGGCCCCCTTGCTTCTGGCTGCGCCGGGCTATTTCAGCGGATCGCTGACGCTCGGTGGACTGATGATGGTCGTCGGCGGGTTTTATCAGGTGCAGTCGGCGCTGCGCTGGTTTGTGGACAAGTTTTCCGCAATCGCGGAGTGGCGTGCGATGCTTGGCCGCGTCAGCAGCTACCGGAGCGCGCTGGAAGAGCCTTGTGCGCTCCCGGACAAATGCGAAATAATCCACCACGAGACGGGCGCGCCGGAGATTTCCATCGAGCACCTTAAGGTCGGGTGGAATGGTTTTACTCCGCTTGAAGTAGAAAACTTCACCGTGCAGCCTGGTGAGCGCGTCCTGATCGAAGCGATGCCAAAGTCCGGCAAGAGCACCTTCCATAAGGCGCTAGCGGGGCTTTGGAGCCGGGGTAGCGGGACGATATGCGTGCCCCCCAGGGAACGCATCATGTTTTTGCCGCAGCTCCCCTATCTTCCGCTGGGAACGCTGCGCGCGGCGCTTGCCTATCCCAAGCCCGGCACCGGGTTCGGCAAAGACGAAATCCTAGCGGTGCTTGAGCGGGTGAAACTCGGCTACTACGCGAAGGAACTCGACGAAGAGAAACGCTGGGATAAAGAGCTCACGCTTGACGAGCGCCGGCGCGTTATCTTGGCGCGGGTGCTACTGCACAAGCCCGAATGGATCGTCCAGGACGAATCGATCTACGAACTCGACGAGGAGAGCCGGAGAGTCGCCGAATCGATTTTCGGCTCCGAGCTTAAAGGGACGGCGGTCTTAAGTATCGGGCGCCGGGCGGTCTATACGAAAGACGAGGAAAACCGCAAGATCGAGCCTAAGGAGAAAGCGGATCCATTTTACGACCGCATCGTGGACGGGCGCCCCAAAAACCGGCGCTGACCGAAAAGTTCGGTTGCACGGCCGCTGCAATTTTTGCTCGCTTTGCGCAATGAACTTGTAGGATAAGGCCGCACAACGAAAGCGCTTCGGGACGCCCATGCACGACACATCCTTGCACCTGCATTCTAGCGCCGCTGACGAGGCGCTGCTGGAAGCTGTCCAGCGGCAAAGTTTTGGATATTTCTGGGACTTCGCGCACGACCCGAGCGGCATGGCCCGCGACCGCGGGCGCTCGGACGGCACGGTGGAGAACGACCTCCTCGCCGTGGGTGGCACCGGCTTCGGCATTATGGCCATGATCGTTGCAGCGGAACGCGGCTGGATTTCGCGCCAAGACGCCGTGGACCGCCTGCATACAATCCTCAACTTCCTCGGCCGGGCGGAAAGCTATTATGGCGTGTTTCCGCACTATCTCGACGGCGCCACGGCAAAAGAGGTGTCGTTCTGGGCCGATAACGCAGGCGGCGATATTGTCGAAACGTCGTTTCTCGTTGCCGGCTTTCTTTGCGCGCGGCAATATTTTACCGGGGAAAGCGCCTCCGAGACCGAGCTGCGCGCACGCATCGGCCGTCTTTGGGAAAACGTGAAGTGGAATTGGCACGCCCAAGGCACAAACGCGCTGCATTGGCACTGGGTCCCGGAACAGGGCGTTTTGAGGCAGAAGATCCGAGGCTGGAACGAGTGCTTGATTACCTATGTGCTCGCCGCCTCCTCGCCCACCCATCCCATCGGCGCCAGCGTCTACCACGAGGGATGGGCCAAGGGCGCGGATTTCAAGAATGGCAAAGAATATTACGGCATCGAGCTGCAGCTAGGCCCCGAATTGGGCGGGCCATTATTCTTCTCGCATTACTCCTTTCTCGGGCTCGATCCGCGCGGACTGAAGGACAGATACGCCGATTATTGGCAGCAGAACCTTCACCACAGCCTGATCAATTACGAGCACTGCGTCCACAATCCGAACGGCTTCAAGGGCTACGGCCCCGATTGCTGGGGATTGACGGCCGGCGAAGGCGACAACGGATACTTCCCGCATTCGCCTAGCGAAGACAAAGGTGTGATCGCGCCATGCGCCGCCTTGTCGAGCTTTCCTTACACGCCGGAGCATTCTGCCCGCGCTCTGCGGCACTTTTCCGGCCTCAGTCCGCTTTGGGGCAAATTTGGCTTCACCGATGCCTTCAATCCCACCACGGGGTGGTACTCCGATGAGAACCTTGCCATCGATCAAGGTCCAACAATCGTGATGATGGAAAACTACCGGAGCGGCCTGATGTGGCGTTTGTTCATGAGCTGTCCGGAGATAAGCCGGGGCCTCGCGCTGCTCGGCTTCGAGCAGCCGGCCCAAGCGTAAGGAAGCTTCAATGAACGCAGCCCCCCTTCCGATAGAATCATGGGCCGGCGATCTGGCGCGCCACTGCGCCGCCAAGCTCGCGCAGGCCATTTCCGCAACCGGGCTCGTGATGGACCGGTCCTGGTTCGGGCAAATCGTGCGGCCGGCGCCGGGATCGGTGCTCGCCAGTCCCGCAGCGCGCTTCGGTCAGGGCGAGCCCGATTATTTTTTCCACTGGGTTCGCGACTCTGCCGCCGTCATGGAGGCTGTGCGCATTCTCGCCGGCGCTGAAAGGCCTGCCGGCGCGTGGATCGGGCGCTTCAACGAGTTCGTCCGGTTCAGCCTCGATTTGCGCCGGATCGACGGCAAACGCTTTCTTGAGACCTCCGATTTCAGGATCAGGACCGAGCCCTATTTCCAGCAATTCTTGCGGCGCGACGACGATATAGCGGCCGTCGAAGGTGCCCGCGTTGCGGGCGACGTCCGTTACAATGCCGATGGCACTTTGGACTTCATCCTCTGGAACCGGCCGCAGCACGATGGCCCCGCTCATCGCGCTCTTTTGGCGATGCGTTTCGAGGAATCGGGGCTCGTGCCAGGCGAGGAGGCGAATGCCTGCTTGGCCCAACTCATCAACAACGATCTCAGCTATACAGCCGCAAATGCCGGGCAGCCTTGCTTCGACATTTGGGAGGAAGATAATGCGCAACACTATTATACGGTTCTTGCGCAGTTTGCCGCCCTTGAGAAGGGCGCAGCGCGGGCCGAGCGTGCCGGCTCTGCCGTACTAGGGGCCGATCTGCGCGCCAAAGCTGCGGGTTTGCGCGATTTGCTCGACAGTTTTTGGTCTCCCGAACTTGGGATTTACCGCAGCCGCTTGCCCGGTCCCGAGGGAGACGGCCCCAAAGCGCTCGATTTCGCGGTCATCCTCGGGGTTTTGCACGCGGGACTCGAAAGCGGCCCGCATAGCGTTGAGGACGAGCGGGTCGAGCGCACCATGGCCAAACTCGAAGAGCTTTTCGCTGCGGATTATGCGATCAACCGCAGCCGGGCGGACGGGATCATGTTCGGCCGCTACAAGGGCGACAGCTATGTGAGCGGCGGCGCCTATTATTTTTCTACTTTCGGCGCGGCGGAGTACTATTACCGGCGGGCGCGGGCGGATCCAAAGCGCCGCGAAGCCCTCATTGCAAAAGGCGATGCGATCCTCTCCCGCGTCCGCGATTTTATCCCTTCCCGTGGAGACCTCACGGAGCAATTCGACCAAATGTCCGGCGCTCAGACCTCCGCGAAGGACCTCTCTTGGAGCTACGCCTGCTTCATCACCGCGCGGCATGCCCGCCAACTGGCTTTAGGCCTAGAGGATTGCGCATGAACGCTGGCCCGCACCGGGTACGAACGTTCAGCATGCCGCTGGAGAGCGAGCTTGGCCTCATCCGGATCGGCAACGCCGCCGGGCTGCGAATTAGCGCGCTTCCCAATGGCAGCCTATTCGCTATCGAGCACGGCGACGGGCACGGGCGGATCATGTTGAACCAGCTGCTCGGCTCGCCGCTTGGCGGTTGCGTGGTGCGCGTTGTTCTGCGGACTGGCAGCGGGGAGACGGTAGAAGCGGCAGGCCCGGCCGCCGCTGTGGAGTTCGGGTCGGCTGGCGACCGTTTCGTTTGGGCTGGTGAGAGCGTGGGACTCCGCCATCGTGTCACCCTCTGGCTGCATCCAACGCAAAATCTTTGGCTTTGGCGTTTGGACTTGGCTAATCTTAGCGGCGCGCCGGTTTCCTGCGATGCCATCCTCGTTCAAGATTTAGGCCTTGGCGAGCGAGGCTTCGTAACCGGCAACGAAGCCTTCGCCTCGCAGTACATCGACCATAGCATCGCCGCGCATCCGCGCCTCGGCCCGATTATCATGAGCCGGCAGATCCTCGCGCAACACGGCCGGCACCCCTGGCTCGCGCATGGCTGCCTCGATGGCGCGGCAAGCTTTGCAACCGACGCAGCGCAGCTCTTCGGGCCGGCCTATCGCGATGCGGCCTTCTTAGCGTTTCCGTTCGGCACGAGCCTTCCGGGCGTCAGGCTGCAACGCGAAGCCGCCTGCGCAGTTTTGCAGTCCGGGGCGCGGGAGCTGGCACCGGGTGGGGAGACGGACTGCAGTTTCTTCGCCCTGTTCGATCCGGACCACAGCGCGGTGTCTGGCGATGAAGACCTCGTTCGCGCGGATGCCGCTGAGGAAGCGGCGGCTGCGTTTTCAAAAGCCGAGGTAGCGCTCTGTGCTCCAATCCGGAGCCTGCCGCAAGATGCGCCTCCGCTCCAATGCAGTGCGGGCGAGGAAGCGGCGGCTCAAGGCGGCCGCATGCACGAGGAGCGGCGCGAAGGGCAGCTTCTTTCCTATTTTCTGGAGGATGGTCCGCGCAACCGGCACGCCGTGCTCCGGGACAAAGACCGGCTAATGCCGCGCCGGCACGGCACGATCCTCCGAAGCGGTCGGAGCCTCTTGCCCGATGAGGCGGTGCTGAGCGCGACATGCTGGATGCACGGCGTGTTCGCGGCTCAGCTCGCGATTGGTAATATCGGATTTCACCAGCTTTTCTCCGTTTCCCGCGACGCTTTCAATATCGTTAGGACCAGCGGACTTCGCATCCTCGCCGAAACGCGCGGCGGATGGCGCCTGCTCACGCTGCCGTCGATTTTTGAGATGGGGCTCAGCGATTGCCGCTGGGTCTACGATACGGACGGGGGCAGCATCGCCGTTCATGCCGCGGCGTCCGGCGAGGATGCCGCGATGCAGTGGGAGATCGCTGTCGATGGCGAGCCCTGCCGATTTCTGGTCTTCGGCCATGTCGTGCTCGGCGAGCGCGATTACGCCAATGCGGGGCGGATCGAGGTCGATGGGGACGCCAAGCGTTTCACCTTCCGGCCGGACCCGGACTCGCTTTGGGCAAAGCACTATCCGCAAGCCGTCTATCACCTTGTCACCGGTACGCCCGGCGCTGTGGAGGCGATTGGCGGCGATGAACTGCTCTATGCGGACGGGCAGCCGCGAGGCGGCCCTTACGTGGCATTGAGGACGGCACCCACCCGGCAATTACGCATTGCCGTGGTTGGCAGCATGACCGACCCCGCTGAGGCCGCCCGGCTGGCAGAGAAGTACGAGGGCGGCGTTGCAGCGCCGGATATGCTGCGCAGCGCCGATAGCTTCTGGTCCCGCGTGACGCGCGATGTCCGGCTTAAAGGCGAAGGCGAGGGAATACGAAGCGTCAACACGTTCTTTCCGTGGCTTGTTCGGGACGCCGTCGTTCATCTGTCCGTGCCGCACGGCTTGGAGCAATATACGGGCGCGGCATGGGGGACGCGCGACGTTTGCCAGGGGCCGATGGAGTTTCTGCTCGCGCTCGAACATGACGAGACGGCAAAGCAGGTTTTGAAGCTCGTTTTCGGGCGGCAGTTCACCTCGGGCGGCTGGCCGCAATGGTTCATGCACGAGCCATACGGCGAAATCCAGGACCCGCACTCCCATGGCGACATCCCGATTTGGCCGCTGAAGGCGCTGTGCGACTATATCGAATGCACAAACGATTTCACGGTTCTGTCCGAGCTGGTGCCGTGGAGAAACAACCCAAGCGCGAGCAGCACCGCTGCTCATTGCGAAACCTTGCTCGCGAGCTTGCAGGAAAAGTTTATCCCCGGAACGCACCTTATCCGCTACGGCGAGGGCGACTGGAACGACTCGCTGCAACCGGCCGATCCCACTTTGAAAGACTGGATGGTTAGCAGCTGGACCGTTGCACTTTTCTTCCAACAGCTTCGCCGCTACGCTGGAATTCTGCGCGGAGCAGGTGAGGCGGACCATGCAAGCCGGCTCGATGAACTGGCCGGGGCCATGCGCACCGATTTCAACCGGCACTTGCTGCGCGATGGCACCGTTGCCGGCTACGCCATTTTCAATCGCGAAGGCGGTGTCTCCGAACTGCTTTTGCATCCATCGGACCAGAAAACCGGCGTGCGCTATTCGCTTATCGCGATGAATTGCGCCATCGCGGGCGGCCTCTTCACGCCGGAGCAAGCGCGTCACCATTTGGGACTGATCCGCGCCAATCTCTCGTTCCCCGATGGGGTCAGATTGATGGACAGGCCGGTTCCCTACCGGGGCGGAGCCGAACATATTTTCCGGCGGGCGGAATCCTCTCCCTATTTCGGCCGCGAGGTCGGGCTGATGTACGTCCACGCTCACCTTCGCTATTGCGAGGCCGCCGCCGCGATGGGCGAAGCGCAAGACTTTTGGGAGGGGCTTCAAACGGTCAATCCCATCGCCGTAACGGAGCGCTTGCCCCATGCGGGGCTGCGGCAGCGCAACTGCTCCTTCACCAGCAGCGACGCGGCTTTTGACGACCGCTACGAAGCGAGTGCGCAATGGGAACGGGTGAGGCAAGGGTCGGTCACAGCCGATGGCGGCTGGCGCATCTATTCATCGAGCCCAGGCCTCTATATTCAGCTCTTGCTCGCTCAGCTCGCGGGCCGGCGGCGGCGCTTCGGCGAGACACTTGCCAGCCCTCTCGCTCGCGAGGGCGAGCAGGCCGTCACCCTCGAATGGCTTATGCAACGCGAAGCGGTTTCGCGCCCTTAGTTCGTCATCCCGTGCGCACTGCGGTGCGTAGTACCGCTGTGCAGACACGGGATCGTAAGGAGCGCCAAGTCCTGTGACGATCCCGGATAGCCGCGGGCGGCTTCCGGGATGACGTCAACAGAAGGCGGGCTCAGTAATAGCAGCCTGTGCCGCCATAATAAGTGCCGTAGTAACCGGGATAACCCCAGTCCGCTACGCCAACGCCAAGGCCCCAGAGCGGCCAGTCCCAGCCGTATCCGCCGTATCCGCCATAACCGCCATAACCGCCATATCCGCCATAGAAGCCACGGCCGAAGCCTCTGCGTCCATAGAAACCGCGCCCGCCCCGGAACCCGCCCCGGAAGCCTGCACCGCGGAACCCGCCGCGGAAGCCGCCGCCACGGAAACCGCCGCCACGGAAACCGCCGCCGCCGAAGCCGCCGCGACCTCCTCCTCTAACTTGGATAAGACCGGTTTCGCCTGCCGCAGTCTGGCTATAAGCTTTTCCACTATCGGCTGCCGCCGGGAACGCTGACGCGGCTTTAGGGCCTATAAGGCAAAGGCCAAGCGCCGCCGCTGCGTAGAGTGCTATCTGAGTTTTTCGCATATCGAGACCTACTCCTGTTACTCCGATTGCCCCGGTCCCGAAAAACGATCCACTACCCTTTGCTTCCCCAAATGCGATATTAAAGTTGATTGAATTAACAAACAGTCACCACTCTTAAGCTTGGCTTAATGGCTACGGCTGGAGCGAAAACGCGGCCGGCACGCCGGGTCTCAGTCTCCGGAGCCGCTCGCCATGGCCCAGAGCGTTGAACGCCTGTTCTAAATCGTCGCCGCTCTCGGTGAAATGCGCCCAGCCATCGGTGTGGAGCGGCACGATTGACGCGCTGGAGAAGGCAAGAGCTGCCTCAATCGCGTCATTGGCGTTCATCGTCAGGTTGAACTTGCCTCGCGTTTGCGCCGCGCCAGCGAAAAGAAGCACGAGGCCGGGCTCGAATCGCCGCTGGACCTCGGCAACGCCATCGAACCACACGGTGTCTCCGGTGACATAGACCGGTTTGAACGCGTGGGATTTCGACGAGAGCACAAAACCGATGACATCGCCCGATAAAGGCTCGATGCCAGCCGGTCCGTGCCGGGCAGGAGTGGCAGTAACCAAGAGGGCAGAGCCATCGGTCCCGGTGAGTTCGCGCGTTTCCCAAGGGAGAAGCCCCTCCGCATTGCCGCCAAGCCGGGCCGCACCGGCGGAAGTGGTGAGCACACGGCTGGCCTTGGGAAGAAAGGCGCGGCCAGAAAGGTCGAGGTTGTCCGCGTGCTGGTCGTGACTGAGAAGGACAGCGTCGATGGCGCCGATCTCGCTTGCGAACAAGGTTGGCGGAGCGGTTTTCCGCAGGGTCACATGCGGGAGCTGATAATCGCCAGGATCGTCGAAGGTCGGATCGGTAAGGAACCGCAGGCCGTTGAGTTCGACGAGTGCTGTGGGGCCGCCAATTAGGGTAATTGCTGCTACCGTCATCTTGGGCTCTCCTGCCAAGTGAGATCGCCACTGCGCCGCCTCCGTTTAGTGCAGCAGCGGCCGGCGCGGGTCACGTCAATACCTACATCTGCGGAGCCGATCCCGGGCTGGCCGGAAATTCCGGCATGTTCGCAAAAGAGCGACCCGCCCAACGCATCTTAGGGGCTAATTACGTTTTATCCGTAAAAGATAAAGACGCTCCGATGCAGCTACTTATGTGCTTCCAACGCTACGGGCAAAGTTGCTGCAGCTTCTGCACCGCCGTGGAGGCGCCTTCCAGAGAATATTGATCGATGGTGGCGGTACCCTTGGCAGAGGTGGCCTTCACGACCATTTGGCCGCCGCTCGCAATCGCGGCCAGGAGCTTTTTCTCGTCCCCCGCGTCTTTGGTGTAAGCTTTGTCGTCGTCGCCCGGCAGAGCGAAATGCTGACCTCCCGCCGTGACAGCCGCGGCCGACTTCGCCTTGATGGCATAGCCGAGCTTCACGCTCACTTCATTGCGGATGCCGTCCTTCTGCCAGGTGGTTACGTAGAAAACGACATTTGTGCGCTTTGAAGCTTTCGGCTGCATATCCTTCGGCGCGGCGGCGGCGAAACAGACGCGGCCATTACCATCCTCATAGACGAACACCGACCATTCGCCGATTTTTTCGAGGAGGCGGGCCTTGAGGGCAGGGGCCGCCGCAGGCGCAGGGACCGGCTTCTTAGCAGGCTTTGGCTTTGGCGCAGGCTTAGGCTTCGCCGGCTCGATCTGCGGTTGAAGCTGTTGTGCCGCGGCAAGCGGCATGAAGCTTGCGATGAACGTTGCAGTGAGGAGCAGTCGGAGCTGCATGTGAAATATCCCGTTTCGCGGAAGCGTAGCCTTTGCCAAACCCGGCGCCGCCGTCAAGAGAAACCGTTTACCGTCAGCGCCCGGAGGGAGGCTTTCCGAACCTTGCGAGAGCGCTGGGCTCCATCCGGTCTGGAAAAGATCCTAGGCTGCGCACGCGGTCGTACATGACGATGGCCCCCGCCATCGCAACATTGATGCAAAAAGCCGCCGGAATTTTGATGACGTGGTCGCAGCGCGAGAGAAGCTCATCCGACAGCATGCCAAGCTCTGGCCCAAGCACATAGGCGGCGTGCAGCGGATGGCGGAAGGCCGGTAGATCGGCCGCGCCCTCGATCAGTTCGATGCCGACAAGCTTGCACTTCAGCGGCAGAACCATATCGCTCGCCGTTGCCCATTGATAGATAGGCAGATGAAAGGAAGCCTTCGACGTGTCGGACCGTGCGTCAAAAGCTCGCGGGTGGACGCCGATGGTGAAAAAAAACTTCGCGCCGAACGCGTGAGCCGAGCGCAGCAGGTTGCCGAGGTTCATCGGTTTCGATATCCGTTCGGCTCCGATGGCAAAGTATCCGCGCATCCACGCGCCTTTTCGCTTAAAGTGAGGGCGTATTCACTGAGGTAGGCGATGAAAGCAGTTTTGTGCAAGTCTCTCGATGGGCCGGATGCGCTCGAAGTGGGCGAAGTGCCGGAGGCCGTGCCCGGCGAAGGCGAGGTTGCGATCCGCGTTTCGGCGGTTTCGCTGAATTTTTTCGATACGCTCATGGTGCGCGGAAAATACCAGAACCGGCCGGAACTGCCCTTCTCGCCGGGCGGTGAGGTTGCGGGCCGCATCGTGCGCATCGGGCCTGGCGTGGAGGGGCTTCGCGCCGGCCAGCGCATTCTAGCGTATACCGGCTATAATGGCTGCCGCGAAGAGACGGTGGCTTCTGCTGGCGGCACCATCGCCCTGCCGGACGGCATCTCCGATGAAGCTGCCGCTGCCATTCCGATTGCTTACGGCACCGCGCTGCATGGCCTTGAGGATCGCGGACATGTGAAGCCGGGGCAGACGGTGCTGATCCTTGGTGCAACCGGCGGCGCGGGCTTGGCGGCGGTCGAGGTCGCACTCAAGCTCGGTGCCAGCGTCGTTGCGGCGGGATCGTCGGACGAGAAGCTGAAAATTTGCGCGGAACGGGGCGTCGAGCAGCTGCTCAATCTCACCGGCACCGATGTGAAAGAAGCTGTCCGCAGCCTCAACGGCGGCAAGGGGCCTGAGGTGATCTACGATTGCATCGGCGGGCCATACTCAGAGCCGGCGCTCCGCTCCGTCGCCTGGGGCGGCCGTTATTTGGTGGTCGGCTTCGCTGCGGGCGAGATCCCGAAGATCCCGCTGAACCTCCTGCTGCTCAAGGGCTGCGAGCTTGTGGGCGTATTTTGGGGGCGGCATGCGAAGCTGAACCCGGCGGCCTTCCGCGAGCAAATGGCGCGGCTCTTAGCCTGGGGCGCGGAGGGCGCGATCCGCCCTCACATCGATCGCGTGTTTCCGCTTGAGAAGACGGCGGAGGCGCTGCACATGATCGAAAGCCGGCAGATCAAGGGCAAAATTATCGTCAGGCCATGATGCCAGCGGAGCCCCGGCATCTGTTCGTGTACGGCACGCTGATGCGGGGCAGCCGGAGCCCGTACGCCAAGCTTTTGCAAATGCGGGCGCGCTTCGAGGGCGAGGCTTCCGCCCCGGGCCGGCTCTATCATTTGGGGCGCTTCCCCGGCGCGGTCTTCGACGGGCGTAGCCCGGGCCGGGTTCATGGCGAATTGTTCCGGCTGAATGGCGCCGCGCTTCTTGTTGCGCTCGACGCCTACGAAGGCTGCGGGGGACAAGGCGCGAAGCCCGATCTTTTCTTCCGCGACGTCATCGAGGTCCAACTGGAGCGCGGCGGAACGCTTGCCGTGTGGGCCTATCCATTTGCTGGAAGCATTTTGGGGCGCCCGCTCATCGCCTCTGGCCGCTACACTCTGCGCTAGCGAAGGCGCACGGTACAACCAAGACTCCGCTTAAGTTATTAACCGATTTTTTGCCAGTTGTGCAGGAATTCCCTCGAACGGCTCGAATGTATGGCATAGGTTACGGCTATGGGGTCGCACTCACAAAACGAACAACTGTTTCACTTGCACCGGCAAGAAGAAGCGGGGGGAAACATTATGCCGGCACAGAGCGTGTCCAATAGCTGGGCTAAAACCCAGGCGTTGATTGAGCTGTCTAGGCTTGAGCTGGCCCGTATGCGCCAAATGTGTATCCAAGCAAGAGATTATAACGAAGCCGCCTGGCAAATTCTCGGGACGGCCGCGTGGGACCCTCCAAGCGAACCCTGCCGGCTGCCGGCGCCAATCCCAGTTTCGCTGCCTATCGCCCGAGGCGATCGCAGCGGCTGGTGCGAACGCGCGGCGGAAACGCGCTTTTTCGCGGAAAAGATAAGAGAGCCGGAGGCGAAACGCGCGATGCTGGATATCGCCGAGGGATTCGATAGGCTCGGCCGGGCCAATCTTATCCCCGATCCTGCCGCAGGAGTCGCGCCCGGTTTCGCTTCCGCGGCGGCGTGAGCCGGGCGCCATCTGTGGCGCCGTTGCTCCAGCTTGATGGTGCGTGCCAGCAGCGGACCGCGGTACCAACTTCGCGTAACGGAGCGTTAACCGGACTCTGCAAACGATTTTGGCAATTTGGCTCAATGGGTGCCTTCTCCTTTAACGCGCCATTATAACGAAAGCGCCTTACCGGAGCTTTAAGCGGTGGAGTTTGGCAATCTAGTGTATTGATAACACGAGGAAAAAACCAGCAGCGCCGCGGACTTACCTCTGCTTGTGTAACACTGAAGCACAGGCGCAGATTGCAAATTGCGGTTAATCTCAGCAACAAACTATGTTTAACGGACTTTTTGGATGCAGCTTTTGCGGGTGAAAACGCGAAAAATCACGCTTTTCGCGGCGGGAAGATACAAAACAGGCGCGCCGTTTACCATCCTAATCTTAACTATACTTCCGCCCTACGAAAAGTAGAGCGGGTGGTTTTAAACGGCGGCGAGAGCCGCACAGCAATGACAGCTGCATCGGGCGCTCGCGCCGCGCCGAGCTCGTTTACGCTTAATCATTCGAAGACGTGAACGAGGCGCTTGCCGCTGAGAAGCGGCTCAAGAAGTGGCGGCGCGTTTGGAAGGTGGAGCTGATCGAACGGGAAAACCCCGGATGGCTCGATTTGATGGGAGATCGCGGATAAGCGCTAAAGCGCTTTCCGCCATGACATTTCGGGGGCGGGCGGCTTCCGCGATGACAACGATGGGACGGCAGCGCTCGAAGCGGGCTGCGAGCGGCTTTACAGCGAAGATTTGCAGCATGGCCAAGCCATCGGGCAGTTGCGTATCGAGAATCCATCCGTTACTTAAGGCTTCATGCCCGCCCCGCAAAAGAAGACCTCCGGCGCCGAGATCGAAGAGCTGATCGCACTGCTTGCGAAACTGCCGGGGCTCGGGCCGCGCTCGGCCCGGCGCGCGGCGCTGCATCTCATCAAAAAGCGCGAGCAGCTGCTTATGCCGCTCACCCGCGCCATGGGCGAGGCCGCCGCCAAGATCGCGATCTGCAAGCAATGCGGCAATATCGACACGCAGCAGCCTTGCGCGATTTGCGCCGACCCGGCGCGCGATGCATCGGTGATTTGCGTGGTCGAGGATGCGGGGGACCTTTGGGCGCTGGAGCGGGCCGGGATCGTGCAATCGCGCTATCATGTGCTCGGCGGGACGCTGTCGCCGCTCGATGGGCGCGGACCGGACGACCTTTCCATCGCCAAGCTCGTAGAGCGCGCGCACGCGCCTGAGGTTCGCGAGATCATTCTGGCCCTGAACGCGACCGTCGAGGGGCAATCGACGGCGCACTATCTGGCCGCCGAGCTTGAAGGGCTACCTGTTAGGATCACAAGGCTCGCGCGCGGGGTTCCCATCGGCGGCGAACTCGATTATTTAGACGAAGGCACGCTCGCGGCGGCAATCAAGCTAAGGCAGCCCATCTGAAGCATGGAGCACTGTGCGGAAAATCGGTATCGCCGTCATTGCGAGCGAAGCGAAGCAATCCAGGCTAAAGTCACCGGCGCTGCCCTGGATCGCCACGGCGGCAAACGCCGCCTTGCGATGACGGTGCGCCCAATTAAATGCACGATGCTCTAGCGAACGATTGGAATGTTTGGGGCGGCCTTCTTCTATGGTATTGAGTGGAGATGATGCAGAGAAAAGGTGAAACCGGAGACGCTGGGCCAAAGGAAATGGCCGAGGCCTTAACTCCCGAGGAGCGGCTGATCGAAGGCAAGGTGCGCGCCGCCAACCGCACGCTGCTCTTCGAGAAGCTTTGGCCGCGCGTTTGGCTGCCCTTATCGGTTGCCGGAATCTTTATTCTTCTGTCGGTTTTCGAAGTGTGGCAGCTTCTGCCGCCGCGCATCCATTTCGGATTGCTGTGCGCTTTCGCCGCCGCCTTCGTCCTCTCCTTTCTGCCTCTCTACTTCTCGCGGCGGCCCACACGTGAGGCATCGATCGCACGGCTTGAGCGCGCATCCGCGCTCGACCACAGGCCGCTGACGGCGTTCAACGACACGCTTTTGCAGGCGGACCCTTCTCCTGAAACCTTAGCGCTTTGGGAGGCGCATCGCGCCCATGCGGCCCAGGCGCTGAAGGATCTCACGGCCGGGGCGCCGCACCCGCGCATCGACAAATACGATCCCTTTGCACTTCGCGCGGCGCTTCTGCTTTTGCTGGCGGCGGCGGGAAGCTGGGGATGGGGCGATTTGCGCAGCCGCGTGCAGGCGGCCTTCACCATTCCGGAAATTCCGGCGGGCGCGGGGTTCCGTATCGATGCTTGGATTTCGCCCCCCGCCTACACACGGAAGGAACCGTTCGTGCTTCCGGCCGGCCCGGCCGCCAGGGGCGCCGCCGCCGTGCCGCTAGGGTCGGTGCTGACCGTCAAAATCAATGGGCCGGATGCGGCCGGATACAGCGTTGAACTCAACGACGGTACTCGCACGCAAACGCTGGAGCCTGCCGGGCAGTCCAGCGGGACCTATGCCGAATTCTCGCAAAAAATCGAGCGGTCGCAAACGCTTTCGATCCGGCGGAGTTTCGGAGCGGAACGCAGCTGGAGCTTGCAGGCCATTCCGGATCTGCCTCCGAAGATCGCCTTCGATGGCCCGGTCGAGGTGTCGCCGCGCGGCGTGATGCTGTTCAAATATAAGGTTGAGGACGATTACGGCGTGGTGTCCGCCGAAGCACGGATCGAGCGCATCCTTCCGCAGGCCGGCAAGGACGGCAGCGCCGCAACCGCGTCCACGCAATCCTTAGCGCAAATCGGCAAGCCGCCCGTGTTCCCGCTTTCGCTACCAAGGCAGCCTGTCATCGCTGCGGAGGCCAAAACCTACCGCGATTTGACTGCACATCCCTGGGCTGGGCTTCCCGTGGTCATCACGCTCGCCGCCAAGGACGAAGCGGGCCACGAGGCTTTGAGCACAGCGCGCGGCCTGATCCTGCCGGAGCGCACCTTTACGAAGCCTCTTGCCAAAGCTATCGCCGGGCAAAGGCGTTCGCTCGTCGAAGATCCGGCCGGCGCCTTGCAGATTGCAAGCAACCTCAATGCGCTTTCCATTAGCGCCGCGGACGATGGCATCGCTCCGGAAATCTACCTGAACTTACGCTCGGCGTACCGCCGGCTCCTAGAACCGCTTCAAGCCGAGGACGTCGAAGCGATTGCCAATCAGCTTTGGGATGTCGCGCTGCGCATCGAGGACGGTAATCTCTCGGCTGCCGAGAGGGAATTGCGAGCGGCCCAGGAAAGATTGAAAGACGCCCTAGAAAGAGGCGCGCCCCAGGAAGAAATTCAAAAGCTCATGAGCGAGCTTCGTCAGGCGCTCAACCGGTATTTGCAGGCGCTCGTTCAGCAAAAATCGCAGAAGAGCGGCCGTACGGCTTCGCAGGACGCGAAGACCGTGACACCGCAAGAACTGCAGCAGCTGCTCGATAAGATCGAGAACCTGGCGAAGGCGGGATCGCCTGAAGCGGCTGCGCAAATGTTGAACCAGCTTCGAGACATTCTGGAGTCTGTGCAGGCCGGAAACCAAGGCAGCAAGGACTCCGAACGGGAAAACGCCGAAAAACTCCAGCAGCTCGACCGGCTTACGGACGTCATGCGGCAGGAGCAGAAGCTTCTCGACAAGACCTTCCGCGCTCAGCAAGGCGGCGACAGCGGGCAGGCCGATGCCGGCCGGGGCGGAGAAAGCGGTGGACAGCAGCAAGGACGCGGACAAGGCCAGGGCAGGGATTCCGGCCTAGCGGGTCTGAAAGAGCGCCAGGAGGACGTCCAAAAGCAGCTCCAGGATTTGCTTTCCGGAATGAAACCTGGAAAGGACGGCAATGCCGTTCAGCGTAAGCTTAAGGAAGCTGACTCAGCTATGGGAGATGCCGCTGGCGCGCTCGATCAAAGCGAGCTTGGCGAGGCTAGCGACCAGGAAGGCCGTGCGCTGGAGGCGTTGCGGCAAGGCGCGCGATCCATCGCGGAGCAAATGATGCAAGCGGCGCGCCAGGGCAACGGGCCCGGCCAGGCCAATCGCGACCCGCTCGGCCGCAAGCAGGGCAACCAGCTGACCGATCCGGGCGACAGCGTGAAAGTTCCCGACGAGATCACCGTGCAGCAAGCCCGCCGGATCCTGGATGAGCTTCGCAAGAGGCTGGGCGAGCCCTCGCGTCCTGCGCTAGAACTCGATTATCTGGAGCGGCTCATAAAGCCTTAGCTCGCAGCGAAACGGCCTGCCCCCCTCTGCCATCTTCATCTGCAAGCGGATGCGGACGCGCCGCGTTGCAAGCACGCAAAGGCGAGTTCGCAGGCTCGGGTGAGCGGGTTGGCATGACACCAAACGCGGGGACGTCCGTTAAAATCGATTCGAGTTATACTAAAAATTTACGCGTACGCCCGATACTCCGCCTTGGTACCTATCGTTAAGAGTAGAGGGCAGTGAGTATGAGAGTCATCGCTATCTTTGTGTTCCTTTTGCTGAGCGCCGCTGCCGTCGAAGCGCAGCCCCGCAATCCGCTCTATGGCGAACCGCCGGATTTCTACGGTACGTGGAATAACGTCGAGCTGCAGCGCAACGTGGTGGTCCGGATCGAGATCCGGCCCGAATACGGCCAGCGTGTCCGCGTGACAGTTTTCGGCCTCCGCAACGGGGAGCCGTGCGTGTTCGGCGAATATAGAGGCAAGCTTTTTGTCGCCAAATATCCAAAGGACCGGGAGCAGGACAATTCCGCAATCCTTGTGAAAGTCGAGCGGGACTTCGTCCACGGACACCTGCTTCTTCGCTTTAATGGCCGCGGCGAAATCGTCAGTCACGCGCTGCTCACCTTTGCGGATCGTGGCCCCGTCTACAACGTCGAGCGCTTCGCTTCGGCGTATCGCCGCCGTTACAGGGACGATGAGTATCGCGGTCCCGAGCGGCCCTACGATCGCGGCTACGAAAATTAGTCTGCGGAGAAAAAAATTACTCCTTGCGATAGCCGGGCCGCTCCCGGCTATCGCATTCGCGCGCAAACGCTCATGGATGCCCGGCGCGCCACGGCCGCGCAAATGCAATTGCCGCCTAGAGCCCGCTTTTGATGGAATCAAAAGCGGGCTCTAGGCTTTTCTTTACCGTTACGTTTTCGCCAGAAAAACCGCTCGCACCTTTTCCGGACGCACTCTAGCTTTCAGCTTACGGAATCTGCGGCAGATATTGCGTATAAGCAGGCCCGTCCGTAGATGTTTGCCAGGGCGTACGGCCTGGATCGTCGACAGGGGCCACCCGCGGATCCTCGCGGTCCTCGATCGCAGCGCCCCAGCCATACCATTTGTTCTTGACCTGGCCGTAATAGCGGGCGGGGTCGTAGAGTTCTGCCTCAAGAGAGATGTCATAGGCGGTGAGCCGGCCCATATAGGCGAGCACGCCATAGGACGCGACCACAAGGTCGCGCTGGAACGAGACGAGATTGACCTGCGCGTTCAGATATTGCTGCTCGGAATTGAGGACGTCGAGGATCGTGCGCTGGCCGACCTTTTCTTCCTCACGCACGCCTTCGAGGGCGATACTGCTGGCTTCCACAGCCGATTTTCCGGCCGCCACGTTGCCTCTTGCCGCAACGATCAATCCCCATTGAGAGCTGACATTGGCCCTCGCAAGCTCGCGCTCCGCGTCAATGTTCTGGCGCATCTGGGACAAGGTCTCGATGGCCTGCCGGATCTGCGCAGAGACGCTTCCTGCTTGGTAGAGCGGAACGGTTAATTGGCCGTACACCCGGGTCTCGTCCTCAAAGCCGACTTGGGGAAGCCCGAACGGCTGAGCGTTCCTGCTATAGCTCGCATTAAAGGAAAGGGTCGGTAGTAGCTGGCCTTTAACGGCCTTGACCTGATGCTGTTGAGCCCGCTCGCGGAAGATCGCACCGAGAATTCCGGGATTCTCGGCTTGGGCAACGTCGATTGCACCTTGCAGGTTCTTCGGCAGCAGCTTCGTGGGAGGCCCGGGGTCTCTCAAGTTCGCCGCGGGATGACCGATAAATTGCGCAAACAGCGCCTGGTCGCCATAAAGCGTGCCTTGCGCGATGCTGAGATCGGCCTGCGATCCGGCGAGCCCCGATTGAGCTTGGGCGACATCGGTGCGCGTTACTTCGCCGACCTTGAAGCGGTCCTCCGTGGCGCGTAGCTGCTCGGCAAGGACCTTCACATTGTTCTGGCGCAACCTAACGATGGCCGCATCGCGCACCACGTTCATGTAAGCCGTCGCGGCGTTCAAAAGCACGGTGATTTCGGCGTTACGGAGATCCTCGCGGCCGGCTTCCACCAATGACTCCGCCCCCTTGATATTGTTGTAGGTACGGAAGCCGTCGAACAGGGTTTCTTGGAGGGTGATTTGTCCCATTCGGGGATTGGATGGGCCGTTTCCGACGCTGGCGCTGGTTAGCGCACTCAGCGGAAGCGGCTGGAAGTTTTGGGAGCAGGTGGCGGTTGTGCTGCTGGCTAAGGTTCCTGGGCACAAGGCAAGCGACCCCGGAGGGATGGAAAGACCCGCAAGTTTGGTGTGAATGTCGTCCCAGCCCTCTTGGTAGGTCGCCGAAATGGTTGGCCTGTACCCGGATTTGGCGAGAGAAACTCCATTGTCCGTGGTGCGGAGCTGCGCGCGCGCTGCCTTCAAAGTAGGGTTGTAGAGATAGGCCGCTGCCAAAGCTTCCTTCAGGGTTTCAGCATGACCCGGACTGTACGCCGCAAGCAGAAAGGCCATCGGCGCGCACCAATTTCGTATTTTCCAAAATCGGCAAGAGCTTATGGATAGCATGGACTGATTCCATTGTTTCGGGACTCTCCACGCAATACCTAAAAGGTAACCGTACGCTCGCTGGCTTCCGTCTCCCGAGGAAGCTTTGCCGTCTAACCTAGACGGGCGATTGGTGGTTCTTGCTGGCAATGGAATGCCGCGATCATATCACCCCTGGTGCGTATCGACAGTGTTCGCTATTGCAAGGTTGGGACGTGAATCACCCACGCCTTGCCGCACAACAATTGCGGTTTGAGGTAGAGAAAGCGACAACTTTTGCGATAGGCGTAAAAAAATACGCGTATAAGTCGCATATAGATCACACAAGGATGCAACCATTAAGCGTAAGCGCGTGTATTGCCGAAGAGATTAAACAGGTTTTACCCGCCTCGTTGTTCGGCCACCCATGCTTAAGCTAGGAATACGATAGGAATAGTGCAATCTTAGGTTGCGAATCGTGGGGCTGGAAGCATACCTTGCTCTAACCGTATGAAACGGGGAGGAAAGCAGCTGTGCGGGCCGGTATGTATAAAGCTATTTATCGTGCTGCGATCGTTCGCAACTTAGCTGCAGCCTTGATTGTTGTATGCTCCGGCGCGCTGTCCACGGTAAAGTGCGCGGAACAAGAGGTTTATGCCGGCAGCAACGCTTTAGCCGCCGCTCTCAATATTGAGGGGAGGACGCCTTACGCGATTGGCATCGCAAACGCAGCGCTCGAAGCTGGCCACTATTCCATAGCGACAATCGGGGAAAGTCTCGGATGGCCCCAGCCGCAATACCGCGATACTGGGATTCGGATAGAGCGGTTTGTGAGTACCGCCGGAAAATCGTCTGCTTCCCGTATGGCGTTTGCGTGGGGCCTGAGCAATCTGGCGATAGTTTACAAGCTTCAAGGAAGAAGCAACGAGGCAATCTCTTTGTTAGAAGACGCCTTGACCATCGCCTGTCAAGCAACCGGGCCGGATAGCTACCGGGTAGGGGTGATCGCAAACCGCCTCGCAGTCTATTATGGCGGCGAGGGCCGGGCGGCGGACGCCGAGGCCTTCTTCAAACGGGCCATCGGCGCATTCGAAAAGTCTGGCGATCCAGCTTCAGAAGCCGGTGCGCTGCACAATCTAGCTATGTTCTATGGGAGGGAGCGCCGATACTCAGAGGAGGCAGACGCCGCCTTACGATCGCTGTCGCTTTTGACCCAGGAGCCCACGCAGGATCCAGATAGAGTTTTCGATGCGTTGAACACGCTCGGAGGTGTTTATAACGCTCAGGGCCGTTACGAGGATGCCGAGCCGCTTCTTTCGCAGGCTTTTGCCATCGCGCATGAGAATTTTAGATCTTTGGATCCAAGGCGCTCTCAAGTCACGGCCAATTTGGCGGTGATCTACAAAGCCGAGGCCCGCACCTCCGAGGCTATCGTTTTATTTACTCTGGCCCTCGATGAGGCTGAGCTTGCGCTCGGCCCGCAGGATGTTTGGACCGGGATGATCGCAAATCGCTTGGCCGTCACATATTTGGAATATGGAAAGGTCGCTGAGGCCGAGCAGCTTTTCAAGCGCGCAGTCGCAATCGGCGAAAGCAGCTCTGACGAAAAGAACCTTTTTTTATCCGCGGCTCTTTTTAACCTTTCGTCGCTTTATACGAGGCAATCGCGTTATAAAGAAGCTGAAGCACTTCTCTATCGCTCGTTAGCCATCCGGCTCAGCGCGTATGGCCCACGCCACCCCGCGGTCGCGGAGGTCCAAGAGGCAATAGAGGCGGTGCGGGTTGCCCTGCAACAACAAAGCGAATCGACCCCCCAAAGAGTAGGCAAAGCCTACCCCGATCCATATCGGGAGCGTTAATCGCACGCGGGCACGGCCGATGCCCATATTTGCTCCTCGGATTTCTCTGGCATGTCCTCCTGGCCGCGGGCAAAGTGCGCTCGAAGCAGGAGACCCTCTCATGTGCCTAGGCATACCCGGACAGATCGTGGCGATCTCCGATCCCGAAAATGCGCTCGGGATTGTGGACGTTTCGGGCGTGTGTCGCGAGATCAACCTCATCTGCATCGTCACGGACGATCACCCGGTCGAAGCGTGCATCGGCGATTGGGTGCTCGTGCACGCCGGCTTCGCCATGAGCCGCATCGATGAGGCCGAGGCTGTGGCGACGCTCAACATTCTAGCCGAGCTGGCCGAGCTGTACGAGGCCGGGCCCGAGCTTGAAGCGATGCGCATGCCGGAGCAGGCTTAAAGGTTGCCGGATAGCGAGAAGCCAGTCCGGCGAAATATGCCGGCGAGTTCCGCGATCCGGAAAAGGCGCAATTCCTCATGCGTGAGATCGAAAAGCTCGTTTCGAGGATAGATGTTTGCGCGCAGCGTCCGCTCGGGGGTCGCTTGATTTGGAGCCGGCCGCCGGCTGCGGCGGCGCTCGTCCCGCCTGCATAGCTCCTATAACTTTGCGGCGCACAGCAATATCCTCTATGCTAAAAGTCTGCGCTGGCAAAGGCTTAGCTTTATCCTGCATTTTAGAAGAATGCGAGCGGCGCCGGCCTCCCTTAATCTAGATCAAACCGGCGCCGGAATGGCGCTGTTAGTTTGCACTCGAAGCAGCGTCGCGGAGCTTTTGGCATGGAAGACACCACAACGGCAGAAGCGAAGGCGATCATCGCCAGCGGTGCCCTTCAAACACTCATCGGCGCCTTGACGAACGAAGGATACACGCTGCTCGGCCCCACGGTTCGGGACGGGGCCATCGTCTATGACGAAATTGCGCGGCTCGAAGATCTGCCCGCAGGCTGGACAGACCGGCAGGATGCCGCAACGTATACGCTGGAACGCCGGGAGGACAACGCTCTGTTCGGCTACGCGGTAGGCCCGCAATCGTGGAAGCGCATTTTGCATCCGCCGGCCCAAACGCTTTGGTCCGCGCAAAAGACGGCAGAGGGGTTCGAGATTACCCCTGCAGTTGAGACATCCCGCAAATATGCGTTTCTGGGCGTGCGGCCCTGCGAGCTTAGCGCAATCGCAATTCAAGACCGGGTCTTTTGCGGCGGGCCGTATCGCGACCAAGCCTATGCCGGCCGGCGGCAGAACGCTTTCATCATCGCGGTAAATTGCGGCACGCCAGGAGGAAGCTGTTTTTGCACCTCGATGCAAACCGGACCGAAGGCCAGCTCTGGTTTCGATCTGGCTCTGACGGAGTTGCTAGAGGGCGGGGCCCACGAATTTCTTGTCGAGACCGGCAGCGAAGCCGGCGCCGGACTGCTTGCAAAGCTGCTTCATAATCCCGCTACGCCCGAGCAGATCGCGTTAGCGGAAGCTGTGTTAAGCAACGCGGTTGCGCATATGGGCCGCAGCCTGAACACCGAAGGCCTAAAGGAACGGCTGCAAAGCAATTTGAACCATCCGCGCTGGGATGAGACCGCGGAACGCTGTCTCGCTTGCGGAAATTGCACCATGGTTTGCCCCACCTGCTTCTGCACGACGGTGGAGGATCGCAGCGATCTCACCGGCACTCATGCCGAACGCGTGAGGAAGTGGGATTCCTGCTTTAGTTTGGACTTCTCCTATATCCACGGTGGAAGCGTCAGAAGCGCCACCAGCTCGCGATACCGGCAGTGGATGACCCACAAGCTCGCGAATTGGTTCGATCAATTCGGCACCTCAGGATGCGTTGGCTGCGGCCGCTGCATCACGTGGTGTCCGGTGGGCATCGATATAACAGAAGAGGCCGCCGCCGTAGGCGTGGCCCGTACCGTGAAGGAGGAGGAGAACAATGGAGAGTCTTGAGCGAATACTGAAGGAGCATCCCTTCTTCGCCAAGTTCGAGCCCGATCACCTGCAGCTGCTGACCGGCTGCGCAAAAAACTATCGTTTCGCCGCGGGAGAGTTCATGTTCCGTGAGGGCGAGTCCGCGGATGTATTTTACCTGATCCGGCATGGAAAGGTCGCGCTTGAGATCGTTTCGCCGGGCATAGAACCGATCATCATCGAGACGCTGCGTGACGGCGATATCGTTGGCGCCTCGTGGCTCATCCCGCCTTATCGCTGGACGTTCGATGGCCGCGCGACCGAGATGACACGGGCCATTGGCCTCGACGCGGCCTGCCTGCGGGACAAGGCCGAAGCCGATCATCATCTTGGCTATGTCCTGATGAAGAGCTTCCTGCCCATCCTCGTGAGGCGGCTCCAGGCAACCCGAATGCAGATCATAGACAATTACAGGAGGCCGTGACTTGAGGCCGATGACGCTGCCCGATCCGTTCCTGCCGCAACTTTATAAAGTGGGCAAGACCGTTAGCGAGCTCCCCGATGTTGTGACGCTAGAGCTAGCTCCTGTTTCCGGGCAGCGGCCTGCCTTCACGGCTGGGCAATTCAACATGCTGTACGTCTTCGGCGTTGGCGAAGTCGCCATCAGCATGAGCGGCGACCCAGCGGAGACTAACAAGATTGTGCACACCATCCGCGATGTGGGGAAGGTGAGCGGTGCCCTGACAAAGCTGGAGCCGGGGGCGGTCGTTGGCGTGCGCGGCCCATATGGAACGGGCTGGCCGGTCGAGGCCGCCCAAGGATCCGATATCGTCATCGTGGCGGCCGGCCTTGGGCTGGCGCCGGTGCGCCCGGCGATCTATCAGATCCTCGCCAACCGCGAGCGGTACGGCCGTATTTCCATCCTCGCAGGCTTCCATAGCCCGCAAGATGTGTATTTCGCCGAGGATCTCGCACATTGGCGTCAGCGCCTCGACGTAGACGTCCAGGTTACCGTCAACCATGCGCGTCCCGGCTGGCACGGCAATGTCGGCCAGCCGGTGGCGCTCATCCCTCGCCTCGGCTTCGATCCCCATGAAACTTTCGCGATGATATGCGGATCGGAGGCGAAGATGCGGTACATGTCCAACGTCCTTCACGATATGGGTGTTAAGGAAAGCCGCATCTATCTTGCGATGGAGCGTAACATGAAATGCGCCATCGGCCTGTGCGGCCGCTGCCAATTCGGCCCCGATTTCATTTGCAAGAACGGTCCCGTGATGCAGTACGATAAAGTCGCGCGCATCCTAGCCGTCCGGGAGATTTAACATGAGCGAGCGTGCCCGCCCCCGGCTTGCCGTATGGAAATTCGCGTCCTGCGATGGATGCCAGCTTTCCTTGCTCGACTGCGAGGACGAGCTCTTGACGCTTGCGGGCGCTGTCGAGATCGCAAACTTCCCCGAGGCATCGAGCGCGATCTCCGAGGGGCCTTACGATCTTTCGCTCGTCGAAGGCTCGGTCACGACCCCTCACGACGCCGAACGCATTCTTGAGGTGCGCGCCCAATCGAAGGTCCTCGTCACCATCGGCGCCTGCGCCACCTCCGGCGGCATCCAGGCGCTGCGCAATTTCGCCGATGTGAACGGCTACATCGCCGCTGTCTATGCGAGGCCGGACTATATCAAGACGCTCTCTACCTCGACGCCGATCTCAGCGCATGTGAAGGTGGATTATGAGCTGCGCGGCTGCCCCATCGATAAATATCAGCTCACCGAAGTGATAGCCGCATACTTGTCCGGGCGCAAACCCGCAATCGCCAGCCATAGCGTCTGCATGGAAT
>JBKQIH010000089.1:0-10944 GCA_052148445.1 Rhodomicrobium sp. | reverse complement strand
GCGCTACTCGTCCGCCCCCAGCGCCGCGCGCATCTCCGCCAGGATCGCGTCGCGCACCGGCTCCGGCTGGTTCTGCACGGCGGAGGTTATCGCGTGCAGCATGCGCCGCGTACCGTTGAGCCGGTCGACCAGCGAGAGCACGATCGCAAGTTCCTCGTCGCGTAGCTCCAGATCGAAAGAAAGGTCGCAAATGAAATGCGCGCGCGCCACGTCGGCGTCGTCGAAGAGAAAGCCCGCGCTGCTTTCTTGCGGCTTCAGCCAGCCGGCCGCGATCCACCGCTGCAGCACATGCGTCTCAAGCCGGCTGAAGCGGGCGACGATTTCGGTTTCGGTGAACATCATCGCGTGCCTCCTGTCCGGGGGTTATAGGGGTGCTGGCCCTCCCATTCGGAGACCGCTTTTTCGAGCGCGTCATCGGGGTTCGGCGGCATTACAACCTGAAGCTCCACCAGATGATCGCCCTTGACCTTGCCTTGCACGCCCTTTCCGCGCAGGCGCAACATGCGGCCGGTGTTCGAGTGCTTCGGAATCTTGAGGCTGACTGGCCCGGTAACGGTCTCGACGGGGACGCTGCCGCCCAAGAGCGCCTCGCTCAAGGTGATGGGGAGCACCGATTTGATGCCGTTGCCGTCGCGGCGGAAGACGGGATGCGGACGCACGGAAACCGTGATGAGCGCGTCGCCGGCGGCGCCCCCGCTGAGGCCAGCCATGCCTTGGCCTTTGAGTCGCAAGATCTGGCCGTCCTGAACGCCGGCGGGGATGGCGATGTCGAGGGTCTTGCCGTCGGGCATATCGACGCGCTTTTTCGCGCCGTTCACGGCTTCGAGAAAATCCACGGGCAGTGTGTAATGGGCATCGCCGCCGCGCATACGGAATTGCGTTTCCGCACCGCCGCGCGGGTCCGCGCGCTGGCCGCGAAATAGGCCGGAGAAGACATCGCCCAAATCCTCGAAGCCGCCAAGATCCTCCGGCTGCTCGTAGCGGAAGCCGCCGCCCGCGCCCGCGCCGGCATAGTCGCGATAGAACCGGCGCTCAGCCTGAGGCGTGCCAGAAGCATCGATCTCACCCGCATCGAAGGCCCGGCGCTTTTCCGGGTCGCTCAAAAACGTGTAAGCCGCCGAAATGTCTTTGAACCGCGCCTCGGCCTGCTTATTGCCGGGGTTCAAATCCGGATGATGCTCCTTGGCGAGTTTCCGGTAAGCCTTGCGGATTTCCTCGTCCGTGGCGGTCTTCGTCAAACCAAGCGTCTGATAGGGGTCGGCCATGTTCGCCGCTTTTCACCGAGAGAATGGCTAGTGCTAGCGCTCATGTAGAGGAAGCCTGGCTTGCCGGCAAGGCCGCCTATATTTCTATCTTGCACCCATAAACTTGACTTGTCACCTCCGCTAGGTTTAAGGCGGCTGGAAACATTCCGATTACCGGGAAGGGGAAAGTTATGTTCGGCCGCCGTTTCATTATGGGCTTTGCCGTTTGCGCAGCCCTGGCGCTCGCGTCTACCCCTGGGTTGGCTCAGGAATGGAAATCGAGCTACCCGGAGCTTGTTTTCGCCGTGATCCCGGCCGAGAACGCGAGCGGCGTTGTCGAGCGATATACGCCGCTGGCGGAATATCTTTCGAAACAACTCGGCGTAACGGTCAAGCTTAAGACCGTAACCAGCTATGCCGAAGTGATCGAGGGACAGCGCAGCGGCCAAATCCATATCGCCTATTTCACCCCCGCCTCCTATGCCCGTGCTTACATGACGGGCGTCAAGACCGAGCCCTTCGCCGTGGAAGTCACAGCCGACGGCGGCAAGACCTACCACTCGGTTTTTTATGTGAAGAGAAACAGCCCCTATCGAAATATTGTGGATCTGGAGGGCAAGAACCTCGGACTTGTCGACCCGGACTCGACGTCCGGTAATGTTGTACCGCGCTTTGCGCTGCATAAAATGAATATCGATCCGGAAACGTTCTTTGGCAAAATCGTCTATTCAGGAAGCCATGAGAACGCAATCTTCGCTCTCAAAGATGGCACTGTCGATGTCTGCGCCAATTGGTGGAACCACGAGGGCGAGTCGAACCTCAGACGCATGGAAAGAAAAGGCATTCCGGGGATCAAATACATGGACTACCGGATCATCTACGTATCCGATCCGATTGTGAATTCGCCCATCGCTTATCTCTCGGAGCTGCCGGACGATCTGAAGAAGGCGATCCGCGAGGCTATCTTTGATATCGAGCTGAACGATAAGGCTGCCTTTGACAGTTTTTCAAAGGGCAAGTACCTGCCTTGGGAACCGGTCTCGCACAAGGAGTACGAGCCCGTGATCGAGCTGGTCAAATCCGTCGACAATTTGCGCAAAAAGGCAACCCGAACGCCTCCGGTTACCGGCGCCCTGCCGAAGTTTTAATTGAAACGGCACCGGCGCTGCGCCGGTTAATGCAGCCGCACCGGCATGATCTCTGCTGAGAGCTGCACATTGTCGCCGAGCCCGTAGAAATAATGGGCGGGCTGGGAGACTTGGCGCAGGATTGAGAACAGCTTCAAACGCAGCCGGCTCGGTAGGCTCATATTGCGGGAGGGCAGCAAGTTTTCCACCGTAACGTGCACGATCCATCGATTTTCTTTGACCGGCAAGTCGATCTCCCTGTGTTTCGCCATGTCCTCCAGCACCGCTTCCACATTCGGCTCTTCCATAAAGCCGAATTGCAAAGTGACGGCGATAATGCTGCTGTTACGGTCCTTGTGAAACACTTTGATTTCGTAACGGCCGTCGCGGATATAGGGCACCTTGCGGTGTGCCACCTCAACGAAAATGAGATGGCGCGGCAGGAGTCCATAGCGGTCGTACAAAAGCTGCAGCAGCGCGGGCGCGTAGTCGCTCAGCGACGAGAGGTGCTTTGGCGTCATTAAAAGCGCGATGCGTTCCATATAGGCCGTTTCGTTCCGATGGAATTCCACGAGCTTTTGCATCGTCATGGTGTGCTTGGCGGTGTACGCCGCAAATGTCGCTTTGCGGCCCCATCGCCAGGTGCGCATAATTGCAAAGACCGCGAGCCCGATGCCGAGCGGGATATATCCGCCGTCGAGGAATTTCAGCGAGCTTGCGGCGAAAAACATGAGATTGACGAGCGTGAAAAAGCCGAAAAGGACGCTGCTGCCGGGCAGGCTCCAGCTCCAGTAACGCTTTCCGACCGGGATCATGGCGATTGAGGTGACGACCATCACGCCCGAAACGGCAAGGCCATAGGCCGATGCCAGCGATCCGCTATTGCCAAAGGTGAAGACAAGCGTCACGCAACCGGCGAACAACGCCCAGTTGACGAACGGGATGTAGATTTGACCTTCATGCGCGTGATGGGTGTGCACGACGTGCAGGCGCGGAAAAAGGCCGAGCGCGATGGCTTGCGAGGCCAGCGAGAAAGCACCCGAAATGAGGGCTTGCGATGCGATCACCGTTGCCAGCGTGGCGAGGCCGACCATTGGGTAAAGGAGCGCGGGCGGCACCATGTTGTAGAAGAGCTGTCCGCCATCCTCCGGCGGGCGGCCGAGCATCAGCGCGCCTTGACCGAGATAATTAAGAAGGAGCGCCGGAAACACGAGGGCGAACCAGCCGGTCCGGATGGGCCGCGCACCGAAATGACCGAGATCGGCATACATCGCCTCGCCACCGGTCACGACCAGCATCAACGCGCCCAAAGTTAGGAGCACGCCATAAGCGCCGGTTTGGCGCAGAAACGCGACGGCGTAAGCTGGATTGGCGGCATGCAGAATTTCAGGATGGAGCACGATTTGCCGCACGCCGAGGGCGGCAATGATGGCGAACCACAGAACCAGAATAGGCCCAAATATCCGCCCCACACCGCCGGTTCCCTTATGTTGAACAGCAAAGAGCGCCGCCAAAATCGCGATGGTGACGGGGATGATGGCTGCTGCGAACATCGGCGTGCCCGCTTTCAGGCCTTCCACCGCCGACAGCACACTGATCGCCGGAGTGATGATGCCGTCGCCGAACAGAAACCCTGCGCCGAGCATGAGCGCGCCCAGGAGGACAGTAAGACGCGGGCTCTCATCTCTGTATTTATGCAGGAGGCTGTAAAGCGCGAACACGCCGCCTTCGCCGTCGCTGTTGGCGCGCAGCACGAAGATGGCGTATTTGCAGCTGACGATGAGTGTCAAGGCCCATATCGCGAGCGAGATGCAACCGAGCACGTTGTCCGGCGTAGGAGCGACATGTGCGGGGCCGTGGAAGATCTGATCGATAGCGTAAAGCGGCGAGGTACCGATGTCGCCAAATACAACACCGATCGCGCCGATGGTTAGTGCCGTGCGCGCGGCGCGTGGCCGTTGGAAGAGCTTCGGCGCGGAAAACCCATGAAGCATCGATGCCAGCCGCGATCAACAGGTGACAATAAATAGAGCCTCGCCGCTATCGCGGCTGCCGCAATAGCCAGCATGACATGTTCGGCTACGCAGTTCGGGGATGCTTTGATATGAATCAACGTGGGACGGCCCGGCTACCGCGATGAACCCAGGGAACAGCTTCTTGGCATCGGCGGCTGCTACCGCGGCTCTAAAGTGCGTTTAACGTCGGCGTAAGGCTCGGCCGCGTGCACCGTGGCGCCACTCGCGAGTTCGAGCAGGGTCCCGCCCTCGCCAGCCGGCGCGATTTTGACAATGTGATGCAAGCCGATTATGAGCGGAGACTTATCGCTTTTCAGGTGCAGCTCGATAAACACCGGGCATTTCCTCTTCTTTTTGTTGCTTGGAAGGCTCTCAGTTAGCAGATAGCTCATCCCTCAGGATTTCAAGCTCCAGCCAGCGATGCTCCGCTTCGGTAAGCGCGGCTTGCGCTTTCACGAGTGCGGCGCTGACCTTCTCGAACGCTTCGCGGTCTTTTGCATAAAACGCCGGGTCATGAAGCCGCTCCTGCAGCTCCGCGATCTCCATTTCGAAACTTGCGATCTTGGCCGGCAAAGTTTCCAACGCGTGCTTCTCGTTGAAGCTCAAACGCCGTTTCGCCTTCGGCTCCCCGTCATCGGCGGGCTTCTTTTTCGGCTCGCTCCGGTCCGCCTTTACGGACTTAGCGGCGCCGGGCGGCGCGAAGGGCGCGGCGCCGCGCTGCGCAATCATGTCTGACCAGCCGCCCGCATATTCGATCCAGCGCCCGCCCCCCTCCGGCACAACGATGGATGTGACTACCCGGTCGAGAAAATCGCGGTCGTGGCTGATGAGGATCAGCGTACCGGCGTAATCGGCGAGCATTTCCTCCAGCACGTCGAGCGTTTCGAGATCGAGGTCGTTGGTGGGCTCGTCGAGTACGAGCAAGTTCGAAGCCTTGGCCAGCGCGCGGGCAAGCATGAGACGGGCGCGCTCGCCGCCGGAGAGAACCTTCACCGGGGTCCGCATCTGCTCCGGCAGAAACAAGAAGTCCTGCATATAAGTGGCGACGTGCTTGGCCACGCCGTTGACGACGATAAGATCGCCGCCGCCGCCGGTGAGCGCATCTGCCACGGTCCACTCGGGTTTTAGGCTATCGCGGCTCTGCTCCAGGCTCGCGGTTTCGATATTGGCGCCGAACCGCACGGTCCCATCGTCCGGCGCAAGTTTGCCAATCAGCATGTTGATGAGCGTGGTCTTGCCCGCGCCGTTCGGGCCCGCGACACCCACACGGTCTCCGCGGTGAACGCGGACGCTGAATGCGTCCACGATGGGCCCGGCACCGAAAGATTTCGAAATCGCCTTGGCCTCGATGACCAGCTTGCCGGAAAGTCCGCCCTCCGCCGCCTCCAGCTTGACCTGCCCCGGCCCGCGCTTCGCGGTCCGGATTTGCTCGCGCATGGCCTGCAGCTCGGCCATCCGGCGCACATTGCGCTTCCTGCGCGCGGTCACGCCATAGCGCACCCAATCGCCCTCGCGCTCGATCTTGCGGGCGAGCTTATGCCGCTCCAGCTCTTCTTGCGCCAGCGTCTCGTCGCGCCAAGCCTCGAACTGACCGAAGCCGATGGCGATACCGCGGGTAACGCCGCGATCGACCCAAACTGTGTTGCGCGAGAGGTTCGACAAAAACCGGCGGTCGTGGCTGATAAGGACCATCGCCGAGCGCATGGCCCCCAGCCTTTTCTCAAGCCACTCGATGACTTGAATGTCGAGGTGGTTGGTTGGCTCGTCCAGCAGCAGGACATCGGGGTTCGGTGCCAGCGTCTTGGCGAGCGCCGCACGGCGCGCCTCCCCGCCGGACAAGGTGGCGGGATCTTCCTCGCCGGTAAGCCCGAGATCGTCGAGAATCACGCGCGCCCGGTGCGGATCGTCGCCCGGCCCGAGCCCGCTCTCCACATAAGCGTGAACCGTCTTATGCGTACCGAAATCGGGCTCTTGCGGCAGATAGCGCAGCGTAATGCCGGGATGCACGAAGCGCGTGCCCCGGTCGGGCTCCATCAGTCCCGCCGCGATCTTCATGAGCGTGGATTTGCCCGAGCCATTGCGCCCGACAATGCAGATGCGGTCGCCTTCGGTCACCGACAGGCTGGCGTCCTCAAGGAGGGGCGTGCCGCCGAAGGTGAGTGCGATATTCGATAGAGTTAGGAGAGGAATGCCCATGCGCCCGCGCGATTGCCTGTTGCCTTGGGCTCATTTGGCAAGGTTTTGCAAGCGATGCAATGCCTAACGTTTTCCCCGATTTCGCGGCGGCTATACGTGCGCACTCAGCAGGTAGAACGCGCGGCAGATTGGAGTTCAATGGCCAAATACTCGCATAATGGTTTCCTTCTGGCGCGAAAAAACCGAGTTCTTCGAACAGATTCAAGCTGGCCTTGTTGTCTGGATGTATCATCGCAGCGACCGCAGCTGCTTCGAGGACACCGAAAGCGACATCTATCAAAAGCTCAGCCGCTTCTCTCCCAAGGCGCTCCCCCCAATATTTCCTGGCAATCAGCACCCGGATCTCCCTGTATCGCCCTTCTCTATCTTTCAATGAAAGCCCGGCCCGCCCGGCAAACTTGCCTGTCGCCTAATACCTGACGATCAGAGGAAGTACGTTGCCTTGGCCGTTATCTATGCATCTTCGCATTCCCTCAATCCATTCCGGTTTCGAATGGAATGTCGGGCCTCCAACGTAACGCTTTACGTCTTTATCAATCTCAAGATCATACAAATTTTCAAGATCTGCTTCCTCTAACGCACCAATGAGAATCTTCTGCCCTTCTATGGGCAATAAAGAGGCGATCATCGCACTGCCCTCCCAATAAACCTAAAGTACAAACCGGGCGTCAACCTCGGCATAGGGTGCGACGACGTGTTCAGGAGTTCGCAAAAGCAGACCCAGCTTCGTCAGCTCTTCTACGTCCTTATGCACGTTCTTGTAATTCCGGTGCAACCCGGCCGCCAGAGCCTTCACGTTACGAACCTCGTGGTGGCGGACAAAGCGCAGCAGCTGCAAGCGCTTGGGTGTCAGTGCCGCAAGCAATGTTTCCAGATCGCGGAACGTGATATTCGTTTCGTCAACGCACTCGCCACGTCCGGCGCGATGCCATGCGTCGACGAAGCGCCGCCCCATATCCTCCGGAGTGCCGACGTGGACGCGGATGTTGCTGTTCATAATTCACCTCGCAATTTTATTACATCGCCTAAGAAGACTTCGATCAAGGCCTCCGGTGTCGTAAAGGTGTAGGGCTCCTCGCGCCCTTCGAGGTGGCGATGGTCGCCTTTGCCACGTTCGTTGTCATAGCAAACTAACCGCCGGCCGGGGCAGCCGTAGAATAGACTATATTTCAGCCTATGCGCGCTTCCCTCAACGGGCGAGGGAACGGCCCAAATAGTCATCTCCAGAATGCACCCATCGGGGTAATCCATCCGGTCGTAGAAGATACGCGTGGCCTTCATATGGCGTCAAATACCATACAACACAATCGATGTAACACCCCCAAAGAGTCGTAGGCACCGCGCCGTCATGCCGATGTAATGGGTTGGCTGCGCTCCAAATAGAATTTGCAGCGTGCGCTTGGCCGCACTACTTGATGCAGGATTCAATGCTCTGCGGAGGCCTTCATGCCAGTTCGCCTATCCAGCCGATTAATAGCATTTATAACGATACTCGCCTCAGCGGTTCTCTTATCCGGTTGCGGTATCAACACGATCCCGACCTATGAACAGGACGCCAAGGCCAAGTGGTCAGAGGTCCTCAACCAGTACAAACGCCGGGCGGATTTGATCCCGAACCTCGTCGAGTCCGTGCGGGGATTTGCCGATCAGGAAAAATCGGTGCTCATCGGCGTCACCGAAGCGCGTGCTAAGGCGACGCAGGTACAAGTAACCTTGCCGCCAGACATTTTGACCAATCCGGAGGCGATGAAGAAATTCGCCGACGCGCAGAACCAGCTGTCGGGGGCTCTCGGAAGGCTGCTTGCTGTGTCCGAGAAGTATCCCGATATCAAGTCGGGCGCCAATTTTATGGCCCTGCAAAATCAAATCGAAGGAACGGAGAACCGCGTCGCTATCGCGCGGCGCGACTATATCGAGGCTGTGCGGCGCTATAACACGGAGCTCAACACCTTCCCCGGCCGTATCTGGAAATCGATCTTGTACTCATCCGCCAAGGACATGGCGACCTTCGATATAACGCCGCAAGAAACGCAAGTGCCGAAGGTCGATTTCGGCCCGCGCAAGTAACACATGTTGCAACCCATGAAGCCCCCCTTCATCCTGCCCGCCTCCAAGCAGGCTCGCCCCGGCGAGCTTGCAGCTTTCCTTTCCACAAGCGGGAGCGGCTGGGCTGGGGTGAGGGGAGCTCGCAACGCTTCGCGCAATTTCTTTGCGCACGTTGTTATCGTGCTTGCAGTATTTCTGCTGCTCGCTTCCGGCGCCTACGCCGAGCCTAAGTTCCCTCCGCTCACGGGGCGGGTGGTCGATGACGCGCATCTGCTTACACCCGCGGACAAGGCGTCCATCGAAGCCGATCTCAAGGCGCTGGAGGAAAAATCCAGCGACCAGCTTGTGGTCTACACCACGAAGTCCCTTCAGGGCTATCCAATCGCGGATTACGGCTATCAGCTCGGCCGCGCCTGGGGCATCGGCCAAAAGGACACGAACAACGGCGTGATCCTGATCGTGGCGCCGGCCGAGCGAAAGGTTCGCATCGAGGTCGGGCGCGGGCTCGAACCGCAGCTTACCGACCTTCTCTCCACGCTCATCATACAGAATCGGATCCTCCCCGAGTTCCGGCGGGGACAATTCTCGGCCGGCGTGAAGGCAGGGGTTCACGATATCAAGGATGTACTGCTCGGCGACGCCGAAGCAGTGAAGCAACGCGCGGCCGCGCGGCCGATGGCAGCCCGGAAATCTCAAGGATGGGGACAGCTGATCCCGCTCCTTTTTATCGCGGGCATTTTCATCTTCGTATTCTGGGCGCAATCGCAGCAAGCACGCCAGCCGCTGGCGGGCGGCCGGTACCGCCGGTCCGGCTATGGCGGGCCAATCTTCTTCCCCGGCGGCTGGGGCGGCGGTGGAGGAGGAGGAGGCGGCGGAGACGGTGGCGGCTTCTCGGGCGGAGGCGGCGATTTTGGCGGCGGCGGAGCCTCGGGCGATTGGTAGGGAGCGGGCGAACATGATCTCAGAAGCGGATAAGCTGGAAGTCGAAAAGGCGATCGGGCAGGCGGAAAAAAACACATCCGGCGAGATCGTGGCTGTCATCGCCCAGGCGAGCGGCGGCTATTATTACGTGCCCTATCTTTGGAGCGCCTTGGCCGCGCTCATTGTGCCCTGGCCGCTCATCTACTGGACGTGGATGCCGGTGCAGGAAATTTACCTCATCCAACTCGCCGTGTTCGCTGTGCTCGCGCTCGTGCTTCATTACCGGCCGTTGCGTTTTGCGCTGGTGCCGCGCAAGGTCATGCGCCAGCGTGCGCATCAGCGCGCCATGCAGCAATTCTTTGCCCGGGACATCTACACAACGCCGAACCACACTGGCGTGTTGCTGTTCGTTTCGGCCGCGGAGCGTTATGCCGAGATTGTGACCGACGCCGGTATCCATTCCAAGGTTCCCGATGAGGAGTGGCAAGGCATCGTCAGGGAGCTTACAGCCGAGATCGGCAAAGGCAACGCCGGCAAGGGCCTCGTTCGAGCAATCGGGCGCATTGGCGAGCATTTAGCGGCCCATTTCCCCGCCCCGGCGACGAAGCAAAACCTTTTGCCCAATCACCTTGTAGTGTTGAGCGCGGAGTAGCGGCAGCTTCTCGCTGGAACGCTCGATGAGCGTGGGACAAACTGCCGCAGGCTGAAGATTCGGTCTCCGTGACAAAGTTACAGACAGCGCCTGCAAGATTAAGTTTGAACTACCGCTACCGGCAGCTTTCGAAAAGAAAGAATTGTTTGCTCGCAGAATGCGGCCGTTGCGGTAAATGGTGCTCTTCGTTCCTTTATAGGGACGTTGCCGGTATGCGCTTTCCGCATGTTGAGTATTCGCGATGCGGCGCAAAGAAGAATTGACAGCCGCCGCCGTGTCTGACTTATCGCTCGTTGCATTACCGGGAGAGTGGCCTTTCATGAGCGCGCATAGAGAAGAGAATGCTGAGGGCGGCGGCCTTCAAACTGTTCCGTGGTGGCGACGGTTTTTGCACCGGAGCAAAGGACCGCTGGTGGCAGCTATGGATGTCTCGCCAAGAATATCGGTTCAGCCGGCGCTTCCCGCGATAAGCACGCACAAGGAAGAATCCGTGTTAACAAAAGCATCGCCGATCCACGCAGACGCCACTGCCGTGGGCGCGCATAAAGAAGTAGCCGTGCCAACGAAGCTCTCGCTGGTCAAGGCAGAACCTACCCCCACGAGCATGCATCAGGAAGAACCCGCACCGGCAAAGCCATCGCCGGTCAAGTCTTTCACGAGTGCGTACAAGGAAGAAACCGTCCTCACCGTGAAGCACTGGAACGAGGATTTGTTCAGCTTCACCACCACGCGCGATCCGTCTT
>JBKQIH010000088.1:0-13514 GCA_052148445.1 Rhodomicrobium sp. | reverse complement strand
TCCAGCGTTTCGCCGGCCTTCAGGGCGATGGCTTCGCCTTCCTTCTGAACGCTGGACCCGTCCCCGGCGCGGGCAGACGGACCGCATAAGAAAGCGGCGCCAAGGCTCAAACCCGCCAAGAATGCATTCATTAGCATTCGCATTGCGACCTCACGGATGTTGCGTGCCGGACGCTAATTGCCATTCCAGGCAATTGCAAGGCTTTGGATTGCTGAGCCCAACCGTCACCCGCGGGCCTTCGCCGGACCTTCCACCGCGCGGTCCGCGTCTTCGGCGGTCTGCGCGAACTCGGACTCAAGCAGCGGCGAAACCTCGCCGAGCGCGGCAACCACATCGCGGGCCCATTCGATGTATTCGCGCCGCCGTGCAGCCGGCCAATCCGGCGGAGGGCTCGCCCCGATCGCGCGCACATTGGCGAGCTTGTCGGCAAGCTTCAAGATTTTCGCCCGGCCGGATTTGTCCGGCGCATGGGCGACCTGCAAGCGCTTCCGTTCGGCTTTCGGCAGCGACTTGTCGTCCGTCACCTCGCCGACGAGAGCGGCCACATCGTCGCCGAACATCGCTGCGATTTGGGAAAGCGGAATATTCTGGTCTTCGGCAGCATCGTGCAGCAAAGCCGCCGCGACGAGATTGGGGTCTTCTCCATGCGTTGCCTCGGCGACCAGCCTTGCCACTTCGATCAGATGGTTGACATAAGGCTCGGCCGCAGCGCCCTTCCGTTTTTGGCCAGCGTGCCAATGTGCGGCGGCCTCCGCGGCCCTCAAGACCGTAAGCAGTCCGTTCGCCATGCTTCGCTCCTTCCTGAACGCGCCCGCCGCATTCCCGGCAGGCCGCTTCTTTTCGCGTGCGAGCGTAACCTCGAACCTGGACGTTTCTCTGTCCTGCTGAAGCGGCCCCTTTAAACGAGCCGGCTTTGCGTGACGGCCGCGCCAACGAAGGATGCAAACAGCGGGTGCGGATCGAAGGGCCGCGATTTCAGCTCCGGATGGAACTGCACGCCGACGAACCAGGGATGACCGGGGATCTCGATGATTTCCGGCAGCTTCATGTCAGGGGAGAGCCCCGAGAAACGCAACCCGGCTTGCTCGAGGCGCTCAACGTAGTTGACGTTGACCTCGTAGCGATGGCGGTGACGTTCGCTGATGCGGCTCCGCCCGTAGATCCTTGCAACCTGGCTACCCTCGGCGAGAACCGCTTCGTAGGCGCCAAGCCGCATGGTGCCGCCTTTCTCGCTCAGCGCATCCCGATGAACCGGCGTGGCGCCGCTCATCCACTCCGTCATCAAGCCAACCACGGGCTCGGCGGCGGGCCCGAACTCGGTCGAGCTTGCGCCGTTGATGCCGGCCACGTGGCGCGCTACCTCGATCACGGCGAGTTGCATGCCGAAACAAATGCCGAGATAGGGCACTTTGCGGACGCGGGCATAGCGTGCGGCCTCGATCTTGCCTTCGGCGCCGCGTTCGCCGAAGCCGCCGGGAACGATAATGCCGTGGATGTTTTCAAGATGTGCGCTTGGGTCGCCTTTCTCGAAAAGCTCGGCATCGAGCCAGTGAACATTTACGCGCACACCCTGGCTGATGCCGCCATGGGCAAGGGCCTCGGTCAGCGACTTATAAGCATCTTTGAGATTAGTGTATTTGCCGACGATGGCGACCGAGACCTCTCCGTCGGGATGAGCGATACGCTGGGAGATTTGGCGCCAGACATCGAGCGCAGGAGGTGGCGCATCGTGAATGCCGAACGCCGCAAGCACCTCGCGATCGAGCCCCTCATGGTGATAGGCGAGCGGAACGTCATAGATATTCGGCACGTCGAGTGCCTGGATGACGGCGCTTTCGCGGACATTACAGAAAAGCGCGATCTTCGCCCGCTCGCTCTTGGGGACCGGCAGTTCCGAGCGGCACAACAGAATATCCGGCTGGATGCCGATGGAGCGCAGCTCCTTCACAGAATGCTGCGTTGGCTTGGTCTTCAGCTCTCCCGCGGCCTTGATATAAGGCAGCAATGTCAGGTGGATGAAGATTGCCTCCCCGCGAGGCAGCTCGTTCCCAAGTTGACGGATGGCCTCGAAAAAGGGCAGCCCCTCGATGTCGCCGACGGTGCCGCCGATTTCCACAAGAACGAAATCCGCGCCTTCATTGCCGGTGAGCACGAATTCCTTGATGGCGTTGGTGACGTGCGGCACTACCTGGACCGTGCCGCCGAGATAGTCGCCGCGCCGTTCGGCGGACAGCACATTTTGATAGATGCGCCCCGTTGTGATGTTGTCGACGCGGCGCGCCGAGACGCCGGTGAAGCGCTCGTAATGGCCGAGATCGAGGTCGGTCTCGGCACCGTCGTCGGTAACGAACACTTCGCCATGCTGATAAGGGCTCATCGTGCCCGGATCGACATTGAGATAGGGGTCGAGCTTACGCAGCCGCACGGAATAACCGCGCGCTTTCAGCAAAGCACCGAGTGCTGCCGATGCCAGACCTTTCCCCAAGGAGGAGACCACGCCGCCGGTGATGAAGATGTATCGCGCCATGGACTCGCAACGTAATGCTTCGCTTGGCTAAGCGGAAGAGAAAGTCCGAGTTTTCAACCGGCGGCATGATGCCGCCGGACCGGCAGTCTTCTGCTTACTGAGATTGCGGTGGCTGCGGCCGGGCCGGAGCGGCGGGTGCGGGACTTTGCGCGGGTGGCGTCTGCGGCTTCAACTTTTGAAGGTTGAGGGCTGGGAGCGAAACGGGCGCCTTCTCTCCAGCGCCAGCCGGAGCCGGTGCTTCGCTCGACGGGGTGCTGACGCCCCCAACGGCCGATGTTGGCGCTTGTTTGTGACCGAATACGCCGAGCGTAAGAGCCGTTACGAAAAAGATCGCGGCCAGAACCGTTGTCAGCCTCGTCAGGAAGGTTGCGGCGCCGCGGCCGCTCACGAAGCCGCCTCCTCCGCCACCCATGCCGAGCGCTCCGCCTTCCGAGCGTTGAAGGAGGATAAGCACGATCATCGAGAACGCGACCATGATATAAACGACGAGGAGGACGGTAAACATAGAACCTTGACCGGTCTGAATTTCGGGGAAAGCTAAGGTCTTACATGACCGCTTTTGGCTCGAAGATCAAGACGGCAATTGCCCGGCGCTGCCGCTTTCACCGGGGGGCCCGGGCTTTCAGACATGGCTGTGCGGCTTAATTTCGCATCGTCTTCAACCCGTCATCCCCGAAAGGCACCCATCGCGCCCCATCCGGGACCGTTTGGGACGCCACCGTCCGTTGCGTTCGAACCTCCGCGACCGGATATCCGACAAAGGAGCAGCACCCGTAGTTAAGGAGGCGCTCCCATGGCCGATCGAGACGCCGATGAAATCCCTGCCACGCGTATGGACTGCAGCGGGAGGCGCAAGCCGGGCAACGCGCTCCCCGGTTCGCGCGAACAGCTCCAACCGAAACGGGCCTGGCCCCGGCCTTCGCCGTATCTTTTCTTGCTTTTTTCTGTGTTCGCATCGAGCCTTATTCTGGCGCCGGTCCTCGCCGGCCATCGCAGCATTCTTGCGCACGGATTGGGCTCGATCTATTGCGGAATAGGGCTGGCTATTTTGGGGGCGCTTATTGCTGTGAACCTTATGCCGGGCGGCAGGCAGAAATAGTCTAGCGCTGGGCCGCCAAGGCTCCGGATATCTGCCGCCGTTCCGTGACCAGGAACGCCAAGGCGGGTACAAAAAAACAAGCGGTGGATGAGTCACCGCTTGCTTGGGCTTGCCGGTGCTCCGGCGAGCCGGGGGGCGCTGCCGGAGCTAAGCCGATTTAGAACTTCAGGCGCAGGCCCGACACAACGGCAGCTGTATCGATGCTGGTTGCGTTACCGGTGGTCTGCGTCTTGTAGCAGCTACCAGACCCGGCGACCCCGCATGGTGTGCCCTGGAAGCCGGCAGCGAGGCCGTCGTCCACGTTGGCATAGGTCACGCCGGCGTACACATCGAAGTGCTTGTTGAACGCATAGTCAACCAGGAACGAGCCTTGATTGTAAGTGCCCGCGCATTGGACGCGGCTGGCACCTCCGATCGTGCAGATCTTTGTGTTATCCGAAACGTAGGCACTCTGATCGACATGATAATAAGCGCCTGTGAAGCTCCATCCAGAGGGAAGCTCGTACTTCGCACCCGTCCAGGCTAATTGCAGAACCTTGGCCTGTGTAAAATAGTTATTGTCGGAAGTAATCGCATAGCCTCCCGCTGCGAGGGAGACCGGATCGCTCGAATTCGACTGAGTGATGTGCTCGTAGCCGCCGAAGAACGTCAATCTGGAGCCGGGGCCGTCGTCTTTGAAGCTGCCGCCAAAGTTATATGTATACTTGCCTTGGACGGACCATGCCTCGTTGTCCGAGATGGCTGCTGCGAGGGGCGTAGAGGCAGAAGGGTCGTTGGTAACGCTCAACAGATTGACTGCGGCATTTTCCTTCGTATAGACCGCGTCGACCGAGAAGCCCTTATAGGCGCCGCCCGCATTGAAGCCGTAGCCGGTGCCATACAGACCCGTACCGTCGCCGCCATCGGAATACATGGCTCCGGCATGCACGGGGCCATATTGATAGACGTATTTCACCGAACTATCCCAGCGCGCCGCTTCCGTGCTGCCCGAACCCGCAAACGCACCTGAATAGCCAGGAAGCGAAAAGGCGTAGGAAAGGGCCATGGGATCGTATTCGGCGAGGGCGTCGAGCTGGAAGGAGTTCTGGCGGCCAACCGTGAGGGTACCGTAAGCGGCGTTGCTAACGCCGGCGTAAGCCGATCTATTAAATGCCTGGCCGCACATTCCGGTGTCGGCCGTGGACGTCTGCTGATTATAAGCCTTGCCGGCATTTTGCACGAATGAAGAACAGCCATCTGAGATTTGGCCGCTGATCGGATCGAACGCCGTATCGAACTTTCCGATGGCCGTCCAGCCTAGACCGATGCCTTCCTCAATCTTAATTCCGATCTTGGATTGCTCCAACGCATTCGCGGTCAACGTTGAGATCGACTGACCGGTGTAATTGCGGGTCGGCATGAAGGGAGTGTATTCAAGATCGGAAACGATGGCTCCGTTTGGGCGGCCGTTGGTTTGATAAGCATAGCTCATATCGACCGTGCCGAAGATCGTTACGCCCTTATAGGTCAGCGTATCGGGTAGCGGATCCTTCATGCTGTCGAGGCCAAGATCGGCCGCGTGCGCAGAGGCTGCGAAGCCCGCGAGCGCGAGTGCACATACTAATACTCTATTCATACCAAGTCCCCACCAGTGAGAAAGTTGCCCGTTGAAGCCGATTGGAATTTTGCCCTGTCCAATCCTGTATTCACAAAGGAATAGCAACGCGCGATGGGGGCACACAAGTGCAAATGGGCAACAGCCACCCTTCAAACCGCCAAGACGGCGATGAAAAAGCGCGGGCGCCCGCCGCCGCGCGGCGGCGCCGCCACTTCAAAGAAAAAGCGGCCTGCGCCGCTTTTTGTAGACATGGCAGAACGGAAGGCCGGCCGGCTTCATCAAAACTTGACGCGCAAGCCCGACGCGAAAGTGGTGTTGTTGTCTTGCAGGAAGCCGGAGGCAAGACCGCCGCCGATTTCGGTGTAGCTGACGCCGGCGTAGACGTCGAAATGCTTGTTGAACACGTAGTCGAGCAGGAGCGAGCCCTGATTGAAGTCGCCGGCGCAATTGGATGCGATCTGCTTGCCGACGCCGTTGTTGACCGAACTGGTCCCGTTCGCGTAGGCAGCGTTATTGGCCGCGCACGTGACATTGCTCGCATTGAGGTAGGAATTCTGGCCCCAATGGTAATACGCGCCGGTAATGTTCAGTCCCCACCCCATCTCGTATCGGACGCCTGCCCATTCGGTGTTTTCAAGCTTGTCGCTACCAAACGCATTCACTCCGAGTTTCGTGGTCGTTAAGAACTGATACCCGCCGATTGTATTAAACCCGTTATAATAGTTTTGATAATGATCCGGGTTCGATAGGTCGATATACACATAAGCGCCGAAAATCGTCACTTTGTCGGCCGGACCTTCATCCTTTAATCCGCCCCCCCCCACATTGAACGTGTATTTGGCCATGACCGACCAAGACTCGTTGTCTGTAATAGTTCCGTTAAGCGCATCGGGACAATTGACATAGGTATTAGGAGTAACCGAGGTATTTAATCCGCAACCGCTGCTGCTGTAGGCGAGAGCGGGAATTGAACTCAGGTTAACCGCGCCGTGCTCCTTCGTATAGAACCCGTCGATGGAGAAGCCCTGCCAGGTGGCGCCCACATTGGCGCCATAGCCGTCGCCCATCATCGGCGTATCCTGGCCGCCATTGGTGTACATCGCCGCGGCGTGGACCGGGCCGTATTGATAGACGTATTTGACGGAGTCGTCCCAGCGCGCGGTCTCCGTGCTGCCAATACCGCCGGCGGGCGTGCCGCTATAGCCGATCAGGGAGAACGCATAGGCGCCTTGCATCGGATCGTAGGTGGCCAAGCCATCGAGCATGAGCGATTGCTGCCGGCCTACTGTAAGAGTGCCATAGCTGGAGTTGCTCACCCCGCCATAGGCCGGTCCGTTGAACGCTTGGCCGCAACGGCTGCCATCGCCGTTGGTGTCCATCTGGCTGTAAAGCTTGCCGTTGTTCCGGAGCAAGCTCGCGCAAGCATCGGAAATCTCGCCTGAAATCGGGTTGAAGCCCGTCTCCAGCTTTCCGATGGCCACCCAACCGCCGCCGATGCTTTCCTCGATCTTCACGCCGATCTTGGACTGCTCAAGGGAGTTGTTGGTAATCGTGGAGATTGCCTGATTGGCGTACCGGGAGCCGTAGATGGTGGAATCGGCGCCAACATAAAAGGCGCCGCTCGCGGGAACGGAGTGCGTCGAATAGGCATAGCCAACGTCGACTGTCCCGTAGATGGTGACACCGGCCACCGATACGCTCGGGATCGTTATGTCTTTCATGCTGTCGAGATCGAGACCGTCCGCGCGGGCGGCGGTTGTGAGGCCGGCAAGCGCGAAAGCGCATGCAAAAACTCTTCTTTTGTTGCGGTTTCCTAGATTAAAGCCATGTGTGCGGCTGATAAGCATGTGTCCCCCAAATCGGAGAGCGCGCAAATAGCACGCGTGCATGCATGACCATACACACGCGAAAGAGCGCGACAGTTGATCTTTGAGACGCAAGCTACTGCTTCAGCCGGTTGTACTTCTTGTATATTTAATTAACCTTAGGTTGCGTCCCTTGGTTGATACAACGATTCAGTGCGCGAATCAAATCGAACCTGCGTGTCAAGCGCTGAATACTTCGGCAACTGTGGCGCAATCGCCGGGATTGCGGAACGGCAGAGCATCGCGGGTTTAAACGGGCGCAGCGTTTATCGTCTCGGAGGCTGCGCGGCCTCGCGATTGCCGGCAGAAGGTGTGCTAAGGCCAGGATGCGAGCAGCTGCACAACTAACCAGGCGGCGGAGCTTTCGATCAGCCCTGCGCCCTCTAACCTTATCCCTACGGGCCGCACGCTACCTGATTCGTGACCAAAAGGCCACTACATGTTACCGGTTTGAGCGAAGCGGCGTCCTTGCCGTTGACCGGGTTGGGCCCGTCCGATAAAACCGAATACGGCATAAGGCTACAGGACAGCTGAAACGAGAGGCGGGCAGGCCTCTTCAGCGATGCTTCGTAGCGGGGGGGGAAATCCGATCTCCGATCGAATTCCCACAGTGCAAGTCCGGACATCCGGTCCGGGCGAACATTTGCATGGTTTCGCGTCAATCGTTCACACTACGGGGAATTACGGTGAGAAAACTCCTTATTTGCGCTATCGCGCTCGGCGGCTTCGCTGCCTCCGCACAAGCTGCCGACCTCGGCGTCGACAGCCTGAAAGATCCGCTGCCTGACACGCTGTCCTACAAGGGCGTCACCGTCTACGGGACGATCGACGTTGGTTATGCCTATCAGACGAACGGCGCTCCGATGAGCAACTATCTCTACACGGGCGGCATGGACATCAATATGTACGGCGCCAAGCAGAACCGTGAGTCGATCTCGAGCCTCTCCGACAACGCCCTGTCGCAATCGACGATTGGCTTGAAGGTTGAGGAAGCGGTTGGCCTCGGCTTCGTCGCCATCGGCAAATTGGAAACCGGCTTCAACCCGATTTCCGGCGATCTCGCCGACGCTTGCGCTAGCTTGGTTGCCAATAACAATAAGGCCACCTCTGCTTGGACTTCTGGCCTCGACGGCAGCCGCTGCGGCCAAGCCTTCAACGGTGAAGCCTATGCCGGCCTCAGCAACTCTTCTTATGGCACGCTGAAAATCGGCCGTCAGAACTCGCTCGACCTCGACCTGATGGCTCAATACGATCCGATGGGCCTTTCCTACGCGATGTCGCTGATCGGCTTCTCCGGCGGCGCAGGCCCCGGTGTCGGCACGACCGAGACGGCCCGTTGGGACAACTCGATCAAATACCTCTATCAATACGGTCCGGTCCACGGCGCTGTCATGTATGCTGACGGCGGCGACGGCAGCTCGATCCAGGGCGATGCCATTGCCGGTAACCTCGGCGCTACCTGGCATGGCCTCTCGGTCGACGCCGTTTACACGAAAGAGCGCGGCGCGGTTGGCATGGGCACGATCACCGCTGGCGCTCCCACGGGTAACTGGCTGAATGCCACCGTCACCGACAACGAGGCTTGGACCGCTGCGACCAAATATACCCTCGATGTCCCAGCCCTCTTCGGCAGCTACGGCGGCGGCTTTAAGGACAGCTGCGGCATGAAGGACGAGTGCCCCGGCGCCAAGCTGACGTTCTTCGCTGGCTATCAGCATACCGATATGACCAACTCGGACGTCAATGTTACAGCTGGATCGTCGACGATCGGCGGCTACCAGATGTACACGGTCAACCTTACGCCTTACGCTGCCGGCGCGGACCGTATCCTCCAGACCGAATGGGCTGGCGCGAAGTACGAAGTGGGAGCTTGGAGCTTCACGGGCGCTTACTACCACCTGAGCCAAGACTTCTATAAGACCGCTACGGTCACGGCGTCTTGCTCTTCGAACGCCCACGGCAACTGCGCTGGCGACACGCAGACGGTTTCCGGCCTTATTGACTACACCTTCAACAAGCACTTCGACGTTTACGCCGGCGTCGCTTATTCTGACGTCAGCGGCGGTCTTTCCAACGGTTTCGTTGGCGCCCTCGACAACACCACCGTTGTCACCGGCATGCGCTTGAAGTTCTAGTCTGAACGGCTAGGCTAGCCTAGCTTTTCGGAAGCATTCGGCAGGCGGTGGTAATTTCACCGCCTGTTTTTTTGTGTCTGTGCCTCCGCCAATGGATTTCCGGGAGGCCGGTTTGAGTTATGCGTCTCGCGTGCTAGATTAAAGCCATGAGCACTCAGCACCCGCCTTCTGAAGACAGGCGCATCGCCTTCAACCTGCACAGTGTGGCGGACGCCCTTGCATCCGGGGCATGCGCATCCGCGTGAGCGACAGCCTCGAAATGCTCCCTGAAGGCGTGAGCGTCGAGACGATACTGGTGGATTTTCTAGATCTTCAGAGTGAGGATATTGCCGCAGCCCTGCGGTTCGCGGCGCATAGATATTCCCCGGCTGGCGGCTTGAGCGGCGCAAGATCTGCAAAAACGATATGAGTGGATGCACCGGCTGCCAGGCCGCGGCGCCTCGCCTACTCAATCGCTCCTTTGAGCGCGTCTCTGCATTTCTGCGCAAGAAGCGGTAGCTCGTTGCGCGCAATTTGCCATATCTGCCGGGCGTCGACGGCATCGTATTCGTGGCGCAGGCGGTTTCCAAGGCCCCGGACCTTTCCAAGGATATCCCGGAACAACAAGGCTTTCCGCCTGATCGCCGAGCTTTAACGCGGCTTCGGTAATTCGCTGTAGGCAGCGTTCGACGGCATCCCGAGTTTTGCGGTCTGCAAGAAATGCCTTTTCATCGAGGCCGTCGACATAGTTCGCGATGAAATCCGCGTTCTCGACGATATCGGAAAAACGCCGGACGGGCTTATTAGAAGGCAACGACGCGGTCCCTGTCGATTTCACGCTGCATCGAGGCTTTCTTTGCAGGCTCGGGAACAACGTCTACATGACGGCCGAGCACCTTTTCCAGGCGCTCCTGTAAGTCATCGAGGAGGCCGAAATAGGCAAAACCGCTCGGTGTGCGAGCGGGGTTAAGCTTTACCGCCACGTCGATATCGGAAGCCTCATTTTCCTCGTCGCGGGCCACCGATCCAAACACGGAGATGCTATCGACACCGAGCCTGCGAAGCTCGTTCTCATGAAGGCGCAATCTCTCGACGACGATCTTCCGGATCATGAAGGAAATATAGCGCAAAGAAGGTGCGGCCGCAATTTGTCAAGGATCGCGAGTGTCACCAAATTAGGCGGGAACCGCTTTGCCATGGCCGGCAAACCGGTTACACTGCTGTCATGACACTCATGGATTTGCGCGGCAAGACAACGGGCAGGGTGACACAGGCGGCGGAGGGCATGCCGCGGCGGCGCTTCACCGTGGCGGAGCTTGAGGCGATGACCGAGGCCGGCATTCTCGGCGAGGACGAGCGGATCGAGCTGATCGGCGGGGAGGTCGTGCCTATGTCGCCGAAGGGGAATCACCACGAGATTTTGAAGCACGCGCTCAACATTTATTGGGCGAGGCGTTTGCCGGACCACCTTACCTTCACGACGGAAACCACATTCCGGCTTACGCCCGACACCTATCTCGAACCGGACTTCGTCTTCTACGATAAAGCGACGGGTATCCGGGGACTTAAAGCGGAAACGGCCCATCTCGTGATTGAGATCGCGGATTCTAGCTTTTCCTACGACATCGGGCGCAAGGCGGCGCTTTATGCGGGTTTTGGCATCCGGGAGCTATGGGTGATGCACGCGGTGCGGCTTGAGACGCGCATCCACCGCCAGCCGTCGATCACGGGCTATCGAGACATGATCGATCTTGCTTCGGATCAAGCGCTGGCGCCGGCTTTCGCGCCGGAGCTTGCCGTAACGCTATGCGAGCTTGAACTCAATTAGAAGGCGACGACGCGGTCCCTGTCGATTTCACGCCGCATCGTGCGGCCATGACAACTATGCGATGCTGCGAGCGCTGGACTTCTTCACACGCATTCGCGGGAATGACAATCCATCGCGGTGCGCCGCCTCGGCTACCTCAGCGCGTCAGCTTGATCGACGCCACCGGAACTTGCCGGCCCGTCGCATGGTCGGCTTGGGTGATCGACACGAGATGGTCTGTCTCGCTCTTGAACGTGACCTTGAAATTGCCGGTGAAGCCCGGGCTTTCGGCCTCGATGAACAAATGGTTGCCGCTGATGGAGCCGGTCACGGTGCCGGTCGAATGGCCCGTTCTCTCTTCGAACCAGCCTTGGACCTGATTGCCGCTGCAGGTAACTTGGCTTGAAGCTTCAATTTTATAATCCGTGCCCGCGCAGGCAATGACCTGGTTGATGACGTCGGCGGCGGCCATGGAATAGGAAATCCGGCAAGACACGAATTCGGGTGAGCCTCCAATGGGGGTCACCGCGCCTTTGCCGCGCCACGCCCCCTGAAGATTTCTCATGAGCTCCATCCCCTGGCTTGTGCATATTGCAAAGGCGGGGCTCGCCGATAAAGCGGCAAGAGCGGCCGAGGAGGCTAAGAGAACACGGAGCGATTTCGAAGATTTCATACCGGACCTCGGCGAATGGGTAAACGGGGGCGATGGGCGGGTTCGACCCGAATAGAAGCTTGTTCAAGGTGATGCAGCCTTGAAGCCGTTTGCAAAGCGCTACCCCTCTCGCGCGAGATTCTGGCGACATGGAGACCCTTGCGAAACATTTTTGCGCGCACGCCCCGTTTACGGGGAATAAGCGAAACGCTGGCACCGGGGCTGGATCGGCTTCAAGGTGCATTGGCTCAAATTGCCCAAGTCCCTCAAAGGCTTTCCGGTCGCCAAGGATTGCCGGAGAAGGCGTTTTCGCCGTTCGAACCATCACCCTCAAGCTTGCCGCACAAAACAACGGTGTGTAACCCATGCGAACGGTGTCATACCAACCCGCACAATGTTTGACTGACCTCTCACCATCGAGTTGCCGGGGCTCTCACCGTACAATGCCGCGCCCCAAACAGGCTTGCGCTCCGATTAATTTCGTAGATGGTGGAACGGGCCGCGTCCCGGCACAAGAAGCCCGTTTAGCCCGCAACCTCCAGTAAGTACCCAACTATTGACGCCTGCCACCTCTAGACCCAGCGTTCTGGAGCTTAAGCTACGAGCGACGGGCGCTCAAGGCCGAGGTTGTGTGCAAAGTCCAGCTTTCCAAAGAAGTGATTCTACCTCAGAATCCTGCCTGCCAATGGCGGGGGGGAATGCATGACCGGGTTTGTGTGCGGCACAGATCGCAATCAGCGAACGATGTTTCCCACGCAGCTGGAAGACTATGTGGCGGAGGACAATCCGGTCCGGGTGATCGACTTCTTCGCCGGACAGCTCGATCTCGCCAACCTTGGTTTATGACAAACAGGATTTCGTCTACTAGGCGGACGAAGATGTCTATCTTTGCCCCGCTGGCGAGCCCTTGGCCTATCGTTACACCAACGAAGAAGACGGCAAAGTCTTGCGGCGCTACTGGACAACAGCCTGCTCAGACTGTCCGCTGAAAGAACGATGCACCACGGGCACGGAGCGCCGCATTAAACGCTGGGAGCATGAAGCCGTTCTGGAGGCCGCCCAGGAGCGGCTGGACAAAAACCCGGAGATGATGACCACGCGGCGCAGCACGGTGGAGCATCCCTTCGGAACCCTGAAGTTCTGGACGGGCTCGGCGCACTTCCTGATGAAGAAGCTACACAATGTGAAGACAGAAATGTCGCTTCATGTGCTCGCCTATAACATGAAGCGCGCGATGAAGATCCTCGGCGTGCCTGGATTGCTGCAGGCGATGCAGGCACGGCGCATAATTTGTTACTTTTTACTCGTTTTAACGTGCGCGGTGCGCTCAGACAGCCCAGATCGCCGTCTGAACCGTTCCCGCGCGATTCGGCCTGCCTCGCGAAATCCGCGCCTATGCCTCAACGTCCCTGCGCTGTGGCCTAGCAAATCCGGGCGAAACGGACTTTTCGCACGGCCTCGGCCGAAGGCGGACCATCGCGCCGATTTCTAAGAGTGCCCGCTGTTAGGAGATGAGCCGCTGTTTCGGATCTGCATAAGCCGATCACGCTGAGCACGGCTTGCAAGATCTCACCTCACACGTTTCTAATTTTCGGACGCCTGGGTCCATACGAACGGACGTCGGGCGTCTGACAAAGAGAACGGTCTGCTTCTATTGATAGTCCGGGCCTTTTTCCAGGAATGGATCGGGCTGCCAATTATGCAATGGGATGTCGTCCAGACCCCACGTGCACGTTATGTCATGGGCGTCGATGGATGTACGCCCGGCCTGTTCAAGAAGGGTCTTGGCTTTCTGCTCCTTTTCACCGTCCAGATCATCGCGGATGCGAACCCATAGAATCAGCCCGCCGTCT
>JBKQIH010000087.1:0-2873 GCA_052148445.1 Rhodomicrobium sp. | reverse complement strand
GCCTTGCAGTAGGTCTCCGCCTTTGCCGTAAGGCTCATGAGCGCGGGGCCTCGTTTTTCGCCAGCAAATCGCGTATCTCGATCAAAAGGCGCACGTCCTCGGGTTTCTCCACCGGCTTTGCCGGTTCGCGCTTCAGCCGGTTGACCTGCTTGACGAGGAAGAAGATCACGGTTCCGACAATCAGGAGATTGATGAGGGCGTTTAGGAACCTGCCGTATGCGATAATGGCATGGCCGGCCTGTTTGGCGGCATCGTAGGAGGCCGGTACCGGCACCGCTGCCTCGCCGAGCGCCTTGGCTTTCAGCTCGGTCAGATCGATAAAGTAATCGGAGAAGTTCAGGTTACCCATGACCGCGCCAATCGGCGGCATGAGGATGTCGCCGACGAGGGAGCTCACGATGCCGCCGAAGGCGGCGCCGATGATGACGCCAACCGCCAGATCGAACGCGTTCCCCTTGAGAATAAATTCCCTGAATTCTTTCAGCGTATTGTTCATGAGTGTCTCCGGTCGATTCGTCCCGGTTCATTACATAGCATTTTGAAGAAAAAAGTTACAAGAGGCCGGAGCGAAGCCCGGGGAGAATAAAAAAGGGGGCAGTCCGGCCCCCTTTCCTTAGCTATTGCTGCGCCGGCTTTGGCTGCCTTGCGTCTTCGACGCGCTGCTTGGCCTCATCGTAGGCCTTCGCCGCGCGGGCCTTGACCTCGGACCAGCTTTGCTGCGCCTTGGCGCGCCAATCCGCCATCCGTTGATTCAAGGCTTGGTCGTTCAAGGTTTTATAGGAAGGCGCGGCTTTGAGCGTCTCCTTCGTGGCGTCCACGGTGAAAACATGCTTGCCGTTCACCATTTCCGACTTCACGCTGTCGAAGGGCACCGCAACTTCTTTCTCGCCGAGGCCGAGAAAGCCGCCAACGCCGATGACGGCGAGTTCGATCCGGCCTTCCTGGTCGAAAACGAGATTTGAGATTTTGCCGATTTGCTGGCCCTCCTTCGACATTACCGGCGTGCCGATGAAATCGGTGCCGAGCACTTCCGCTGTGGTTTGCTTGTCCACAAAGCTCATTGGAGCGGCTGGGGCATTCGTCTGTGCAGCGGCCGGGCTGATCGCGACCGCGACCGTCAAGGCGAGCGCTGCTGCAAGAGTGGTTTTCATTGAAAAACTCCCTGGTTTCGCCGTGTTCGAACACACACAGCCTAAAGACACGATGCTTGTGCAAAGGTTCCGGTACGGATGAATGACGAAGGCATGGCGGAATTTAGTTCAGCCCGCCTTTAAAACGCCGGACACGGACCTGCACTTGCCGGCTCCCTTCGCTCATGCATCTAGGACACGGTTTACCGGAGATTGGCGGATTTCTAATGGTAATTGACCCGCATGGCTATTTCATTTAGCCTTCAAGGCTATCAAGCGTAGCCATGGGGGTGAAATGACAGTCTCGATGCAATTAGCAGAGCAGACCGGCTCTCTTCGCGGTTTGGGGTTCATTCGCGGTGACATCCGCATAGTTCTGCGGCTCGAAGGATTAGCCGTGCTGGCGGCTGCCTGTGCTGCTTATTCGCAAACCGGCTCGGGCTGGGCCCTGTTTGCAGCGTTATTTCTAGTTCCCGATCTCTCCTTGCTGGGCTATTTGGCCGGCAGGAATCCGGGAGCGATCGCCTACAACGCGTTGCACAGCTTCATACTGCCGCTCGCGCTGCTGACGGCCGGCCTTCACTATCCGGATGTTAGACCCTACGCGCTGATCTGGATCGCCCACATCGGCTTCGACCGCGCCATCGGTTATGGCCTGAAATATGGCTCGGGCTTCGGTCATACACATCTCGGGCTCGTAGGCCGCGCTTAGCGCCAGCCGGTCGTTTGGAAATGCCAGCGAGGCCAAAAACATCCGCCGGAAATATCGTGGCAGCCGCGCTCGCCCTCATCAATGAGACGGGCGCGGCGGAGCTCTCGATGCTCGCGGTCGCCAAGAGGGTGGGGGTGCGCGGGCCATCGCTTTACAAGCACTTTGCGGATCGAGCCGCGCTTTTGCGAGCGGTCGAGACACAGCTGTTCCAGGAGCTTGGCGCCAGCTTGGCTAAGGCCTCATCGGAAAGCCGGGAGGGCGAGGCGGCGAAGCGAATGGCATACGCATACCGGGACTTTGCGCGGCGAAACCCAGGTGCCTACGCTTTGATGTTTACCTCCGGTTTGCCGGAGGAGCAGGCCGCTTCGATCCGGCGCGCCGCCGCACAACCGGTTCTCGATCTGCTTTGCCGCCGGCTTGGCGATGCGAACGCGGCTCTCTCCGGGGCGAGAGCATTTACTGCCTTCTGCCACGGATTCGTCAGCATGGAGCTTGCGGGAGCGTTCCGGCTTGGCGGCGATATCGAGGCCGCTTTCGCCGAGGGCGTCGAGGTCTTACTCGCAGGTATAATCGCCAGAGCCGGAATCGCCTCCAGCACGGGAAAGCCCTTGACGGAATAACAGGAAGCGCCATTACATGGGGTGTCAGTTGGCCGGATGGCCGCTACTTGAGGCGTGCGCTGTGGCCGTTCGCGGTTGAAGCACGCTTTGAGTGGAGGAAAGTCCGGGCTCCACGGAAACACGGCGCCGGATAACGTCCGGCGGGGGTGACCCCAGGGAAAGTGCCACAGAAAGCAAACCGCTCTCTCCGGCCTAAAGCAGCATACTTCAGGCCAGCCGGCCTCAAGTAGCGCAGAGCGCGATAGGCCACTGAGAGGGTAAGGGTGAAAGGGTGCGGTAAGAGCGCACCGCGGCGTTGGTAACAGCGCTGGCAAGGTAAACCCCGCCGGGAGCAAAACCGAATAGGGACGGCATGGGGCGCGGTCATGTCCGCAAGCCAAAATGCGTTTCCGCATCGCCGTCCGGGTTGGT
>JBKQIH010000086.1:0-9099 GCA_052148445.1 Rhodomicrobium sp. | reverse complement strand
GCTTACTCGACGGCCGAACCGAGCTTCGCCTGCCAGCCCGGAAAGAGCTTGCTCGCGTCGTGCGGAAAGCTGATGAACGCGCGGGCGAATTCGCGGTGATGGCGTGCGAATTCGATAGGGTCAGCCTTCGCGCGCCAGCACTGCTCGGCCTGCCGCAGCGACTTGGCGCCTGCTGCGCCGCCGTCGATATGGCCGAAGGCGCCGCCGCCGGCCGTCATGATCAGGTTGGAATGGCCGAGATTTTCGAAGAAGCCCGGCATCCGGAGCGCGTTCATGCCGCCCGAGATGATCGGCGTTGTCGGGTTCATGCCCAGCCATTCCTGGTGGTAGTACGGCCCGTCGGCGCTATCGCGCATGATCATGTGGGCGATGCCGCGATCCTCAGCCTCGCCTTCCATCTTGCCGAAGCCCATGGTGCCCGTGTGGATGCCAGACGCGCCCTGCAGGCGCGACATCTTGCACAGCACGTGCGAGGTGTAGCCGCGTTTCGCTTGCGGCGAGGTGACGGCGCCATGGCCCGCGCGGTGATAATGGAGGTATTGCTTGGGGAAGCGGCGCCGTGCCGTGGTGACGGCGGCTGGGCCGGCGACGTAGCCATCGACGAGGAAGGCGACGTGGTCGGCGTTCTCGCCGAAATTCTCAAGGATATACTCGCCGCGCGCCACCATCTCGTGGTGGTCGTCAGCGGTGATATTGAACGAGAAGAGCTTCGCTTCGCCGGTCTTATTCTGCGCCTCGACCATGGCATCGCGGACCGCGAGCACCGTCTCCCTGAATGGCGCGAACACTTGGTTGCCTTGCGGCTCGTCGTTCTTGATGAAGTCGCCGCCGAGCCAGAAATCGTAGCAAGCCTGGGCGAACGGTTTCGGCCTGAGGCCGAGCTTCGGCTTGATGATAGTGCCCACGATGAAGCCGCCGTTAACCACCGGCCGGCCGAGCACGCGCCAGAGATCGGCGATGGTCGTGGAGGGCCCGTCGAACAGCTTCAGCAGCGCGGGCGGCATATAGAAATCGTACATCTTGCCGTATTCGACGTCGCCCATGCCCTGGTTGTTACCGATGGTGAGCGTCAGGAACGAGGCGATCATCGCCCGGCCGTCGATGATGTTGCGGTCGAACAGCTCGATCGGGTAGGCGATCTTCATGAGCTCCTTCGCCTCGTCGATCTCGTAGACGAGGGCGTCGACGCTCTTGGTGAAGTCGTCGGTGGTCACCACGTCGACGTTTGTACCGGTCGAGGACTCGGCCGCGAAATGGGCCGCCGTCTCGAGATAGCTGCCGAAGCCGGCCTTGGGCTTCATGATGTAGGCGCACAGGACGTGGCGTCCTTGAGCGATCAGGTCCTGCTCCTTGAGAGCGAGGTTTGCGTAGCGTGCTGATTGGTCCATGGCTGGTTCCCTCGTGAAATCTGTTGCGGATTATTTTTGCGGGCGCTCTCGGGCGATAAGGGTTTGGGGCTCGCCGGGGGATATCTTGGCAATAACGCCCATCGCTGGCTTAAGCACTGCCGCTAACTTCCACACGCCGGCATCCTCCCCTGGCCCGAGGCTATACAGCTGCCCCGTTGCAACTCAGTTGGCACAATCGCGAGCCGTTAGTAAATTTGAATATTCTTTGCACGCTGGAAAGAAAAGTTTACTGGCAAGCTTTGATGGTTGGGGCAATGGTACCAGAGCGCACCGTCATCGCGAGGCGGCTCTCGCCGCCGTAGCGATCCAGAGCAGCGGCAGTGAGTTAAGACTGGAGTGCTTCGCTTAGCTCGTAATGACGGCCATTCTGGATTTGCGTTTAATCCGTCTGGCCACGCCATAGCAGCAGGCCGGCCGGACGAAGGCTAGCCTGCCTTCACGCAGGGCTGGGGCAGATAATTATGCCCCTCCGAGGTGAGGAAACGCCACATCGCTTCCCCGGCCGGCATCACGGCTTTCTCCCGCAGGCGCACCACGTGCCACTTCCTCACGATCGGAAGGCCCTTGACGTTAAGCGCGGTCAGCCGCCCGTCCCCGATCTCGCAAGCGACCGTGTGCGCCGAGATGAAAGCGATGCCGAGCCCCGCTATGACCGCTTGCTTGATGGTTTCGTTCGAGCCGATCTCCATGCCGACATTGGGGGTGAAACCGGCCTCCTGGAACAAGCTTTCCATGAGCATGCGGGTGCCCGAGCCCTGCTCGCGGATGAAGAAGGTCTCGTCCGCAAGCTCGGCAATCGAGACCGGGGTACTCGCGAGCGGATGCTTTCCCGAGGCGATTATAATGTGAGGATGATCGCCGATCGCGGAGGCTTCGAGGTCGAGGTTTTCCGGCGGCCTGCCCATGATAGCCAGATCGAGGGACAGGTCCTTGAGGGCGGCGATGGTCTCCCGGCGGTTATACACCACAAGGCGCAGCTCGACCTCCGGATGCAGCTGTCTGAAAGCCGCCAAGGCCTTCGGCGCAAAATATTTTGCCGTGCTTACGACGCCGGCGGTCACGCGGCCGCCCTTAATCCCCTTGAGCTGCGAGATCTCCTGATCGCATTCGGCAAGAAGCACCTCGATCCGGTTCGCTACTTTAAGGAGAACCTCGCCGGCTTGTGTGGGGAACGTACCTTCGCCGAGCCGCTCGATCAGCGGCAAGCCCGCATTCTCTTCGAGCTGCTGCATTTGCACGGTAATGGCAGGGGGCGTAACATGAAGCTGACGTGCGGCGCCCGCCATCGAGCCCGTTTTCGTCACGGCCGTAAGGATGCGAAGCTGCCTGAGCGTGAGGTTTCTCATGCCGGAATTATAGGCCGTTAGAAAAAGTTAAGCAAAGGGAAACACATTTAAAATTTACTTTTTGAAGCTGCGACGCGATATTTCAAAAAAGAGCAATCGGTCACCCGTAGTGATGCGATAGAACACACACTGGTGGATCGGCCGGAGGAGGAATGCGCATGGGTAATTATCCAGCACTGCGCGACTATTTGACAAAGTGGGCTGGCAGCGACGCGCGCAAAGCCGCCGTGGCGGATGCGACCGTTAATCTCGCGAATGCCGGCGTCGAATTGTCGCAGCTCATAGCGCAGGCGCCGCTTGCGGGCATTAAGGCTTCGCGGAGCGGGGCCGCGCACAGCGAACTCGACCTAGTGGCTCACGGCGTGGTTTTGAGGGCGCTCAAGAACTCCCCGGTCACCTGGATGGGCGCGCAGGGTCAAGAGCCCGCTTTGCTGAACGCAGGCGCTCCTCTGGTTGTAAATGTGGACCCCCTCGACGGGTCTTCGAATATCGACACAAACCTGACGCTTGGCACGATTTTCTCGATTCTCCCCGCGGAAGGGCCCGCGCCGCTGCTTCAGCCGGGCCGCAATCAGCTCGCGGCGGGATACATCGTTTATGGGCCGCAGACGGCGCTTGTACTAAGCGTTGGCGAAGGCACCGATATCTTCTGGCTCGACCGCGACGCCGGCCAGTTTTTCCTCGGCAAACCGAACGTCCAGATTCCGGGAACAACCCGCGAATACGCGATCAACGGTTCGAATTTCCGCTTTTGGGAGGATCCCCTCAAGGCTTATGTGACCGATTGCATGGCCGGCGCCGACGGTTCGCGCAACGCCAATTTTAACACACGCTGGCTTGGTTCGCTGGCTGCCGAAGCCTTCCGGATTTTTATTCGGGGCGGCATTTACCTATATCCGAACGATATCCGGGAGGGCTACACCAAAGGGCGCCTGAGGCTCCTTTATGAAGTCAACCCCATTGCGATGCTCGCCGAGCAGGCCGGCGGAGCCTGTACGACCGGGACAGAGCGCGTGCTCGATATTGTGCCCGGTTCGATGCATCAGCGTGTCCCAGTTGTGTTTGGCTCAAAATCTGAAGTAGAAGAAATCGCTCACTACTACCGCGATCCGCATTCTCTGGGAGGCCGCTCACCGCTTTTCGGGCAGCGCGGGCTCTTCCGAACCGTGGGGAACTAATCCATGTCTGTAAAGCATCCTATCATTTCCGTCACGGGATCGTCTGGTGCCGGCACTTCGACGGTCAAACACACCTTCCAGCAAATCTTCCGCCGCGAAGGTGTCAAGGCCGTCACCGTCGAGGGCGATTCCTACCATCGCTACGACCGCGCCGAAATGAAGAAGGCGGTGGCCGAGGCAGAGGCGCAGGGTAACTTTCATTTGAGCCACTTCGGCCCGGACGCGAACTTGCTCGACGAGCTGGAAAATACCTTCCGGAGCTATGGCGAGACCGGCACGGGCAGGACGCGGCAATATGTGCACGACGCCGGCGAAGCCGAAGCCTTAGGCAGCCCCGCTGGCACCTTCACGCAATGGGCCGATTTGCCCGCGCCGAGCGATCTTCTGTTCTACGAAGGGTTGCACGGCGCGATTGTCGCCGGGAGCACTAATGTCGCAAAATACGCCGATCTCAAGATCGGCGTGGTCCCGGTGGTCAATCTCGAATGGATTCAGAAGATTCATCGCGACCGCGCGTCTCGCGGTTACTCGACAGAGGCCGTTACCGCTACGATCCTGCGGCGCATGCCGGATTATATTAGCTATATTTGCCCTCAATTTACCGAGACCGACATCAACTTCCAGCGCGTGCCGACGGTCGATACGTCGAACCCCTTTATTGCGCGCTGGATACCGACACCGGACGAATCCCTCGTCGTGATCCGGTTCAGGGATCCGCGCGGGATCGACTTCCCCTATTTGATAAGAATGCTCCATGACAGCTTCATGAGCCGGGCGAACTCTATCGTCATCCCCGGAGGCAAACTGGATCTGGCGATGCAGCTCATTCTCACGCCCATGATCCACCGGCTCATGGAACAAAAGCGCCGCGCATCGTGACACAAGGACAAAAAATGACGAACCTCGCATATGAATCGAACCTGCACGGCGGAAAACCCACGCTGCGCGAGATGGCAAACGCAATCCGCGCGCTGTCCATGGACGCCGTGGAAGCGGCGAACTCCGGCCACCCCGGCATGCCGATGGGCATGGCCGACGTTGCCACCGTCCTCTACACCAAATTCATGAAATTCGACGCCAGCGCGCCCAACTGGCCGGATCGCGACCGCTTCGTGCTCTCGGCCGGTCACGGCTCGATGCTGCTCTACTCGCTCCTCTATCTCACGGGCTTCCCGGAGATGACCATCGGCGATCTAAAGAATTTCCGCCAGCTCGGCAGCAAGACGGCGGGCCACCCCGAATACGATCACGCACCGGGTATCGAAACGACAGCCGGCCCGCTCGGTCAAGGCATCACGACCGCCGTGGGCATGGCCCTCGCGGAGCGCATGATGAATGCGAGGTTCGGAGATGCGATCTCCGATCACTACACTTATGTGATCTCGGGCGATGGCTGCCTCATGGAAGGCATCAGCCATGAAGCCATCGACTTGGCGGGGCACCTTAAGCTGAATAAGCTGATCGTGCTTTGGGACGACAACTCCATCACCATCGACGGGGCGACAAACCTTTCGACCTCGACCGATCAGTTGCAGCGCTTCCAGGCGTCGGGCTGGTCCGTTACCCGCGTCGACGGCCACAACCCCGCTGAGATCGAAGCGGCGCTTGCCGCGGCCCAGAAGTCCAATAAGCCTTCGTTGATCGCCTGCAAGACGATTATCGGCTACGGTGCTCCCAATAAGCAGGGCAGCGAAAAAACCCATGGCGCGCCTTTGGGCAAGGACGAGATCGCGGCGGCCCGCGTCCATCTCGAATGGCCCTATCCGGCCTTCGAAATACCCGAGGCTATTCTCTCGGCTTGGCGCGAGGCCGGCCTGCGCGGAAAAGGCGCGCGCGGTAGCTGGGAGGGCCGATTGGAAACGAGGCCCGCACAGGAACGCCGGCAGATCCAGGACGCGATCGAAGGAACGCTGCCTCACGCGGTGACTGAAAAGCTTGAGGCATTTAAGGCGGAGATGATCGCGCAGAAGCCGAAGCTTGCGACCCGCAAAACCTCCGAGATGGTGTTGCAGGTCATCAACGACGCCACGGATTTGACCGTTGGCGGCTCGGCCGACCTCACGCACTCGAATTTCACGCTGACGAAGGGCATGAAGTCTGTGGTGCCTGGCGATTACTCGGGACGCTACATTCATTACGGCATCCGCGAGCATGCGATGGGCGCGGTTATGAACGGCCTCGCCTTGCATGGCGGCGTTATCCCGTATGGCGGCACATTCCTCGTGTTCTCGGACTATGCGAGAGGAGCGATCCGGCTTTCGGCCATTATGGGCCTTCGCGTAATCTACGTCCTGACCCATGACTCGATTGGCGTCGGCGAGGACGGCCCAACGCATCAGCCCATCGAGCACCTCGCCATGCTGCGGGCGACGCCGAATCTCTACGTGTTCCGCCCAGCCGATGCCGTTGAGACCGCCGAAGCTTACGAGGCCGCGCTTGCCGCGCGCCGCACACCTTCCGCGTTCGCCCTGTCGCGGCAGAACTTGGCGGCGCTCCGCCACGAGGCATCGCGCGAGAACCTCACCGCGCGGGGTGCCTATGTGCTGCGCGATACGGATGGCGCCCGCGACGTGACGTTTCTCGCCACCGGCTCCGAGGTCGAGCTAGCGGTTGCGGCGGCTGAGCGTCTGAAGGCCGAGGGCATCAAAGCCGCCGTCGTTTCGATGCCGTGCTGGGAGCTGTTCGAGCAGCAAACCCCAGAATACCGCGCGCAAGTGCTCGGCAGCGCACCGCGCGTCGCGATCGAAGCGGCCGCCCGGTTCGGCTGGGACCGCTGGCTTGGCGAAAACGGCACGTTCATCGGCATGAACGGCTTCGGAGCTTCCGGCCCAGGAGGCAAGGTCTACGAGCATTTCGGCATTACATCCGATGCCGCGGTCAGCGCAGCGAAGGCGCTTTTGAAATAGGAGGAGGTACACGGGGGGCACTAGAGGGAAGACCGGCTGCAATTTCAGTTAGGAAACTATCAACGAGAAGGATAGCCCGATGGACTCAAAAGCGACCCCCGTTACCGGCAAAGACCGCTACAAAGCGGGCGTTATGGAATATCGGAAAATGGGATACTGGCAGCCAGACTACCAGCCCAAGGAGACCGATGTCATCGCGGTGTTCCGGATCGCCCCCCAGGATGGCGTCGATCCAGTCGAAGCAAGCGCGGCAGTGGCGGGCGAAAGCTCGACCGCCACTTGGACCGTGGTTTGGACCGACAGGCTTACGGCTTGCGAAAAGTACCGTGCGAAGTGCTACCGCGTCGACCCGGTGCCGAACGCGCCCGGTTCTTACTTTTGCTATATCGCCTACGATCTCGACCTGTTCGAGCCCGGCTCGATTGCGAACCTGACGGCGTCGATCATCGGCAACGTATTCGGCTTCAAGCCGATCAAGGCTCTGCGCCTCGAAGATATGCGCTTCCCCGTCGCCTATGTGAAAACCTTCGACGGCCCGCCTTCGGGCATCGTGGTCGAGCGCGAGCGTCTCGACAAATTCGGCCGCCCGCTACTCGGCGCGACCGTGAAGCCGAAGCTCGGTCTCTCGGGGCGCAATTACGGCCGCGTTGTGTACGAAGCCTTGAAAGGCGGCCTAGACTTCACAAAGGACGACGAGAACATCAATTCGCAGCCCTTCATGCATTGGCGCGAGCGCTTCCTCTATTGCATGGAGGCGGTGAACAAGGCGCAGGCCGAGACCGGCGAGGTGAAGGGCACCTATCTCAACATCACCGCCGGCACCATGGAGGAGATGTACAAGCGCGCTGAGTTTGCCAAGGAACTCGGCAGCGTCATCGTCATGATCGACCTCGTGATCGGTTATGTGGCGATCCAGTCCATCTCGAAATGGGCGCGCGACAACAATATGCTGCTGCACCTCCACCGCGCGGGCCACGGAACCTATACGCGCCAGAAGTCGCACGGCGTCTCGTTCCGCGTGATTTCGAAATGGATGCGCCTTGCGGGCGTGGACCATATTCATGCCGGCACGGTGGTAGGCAAGCTCGAAGGGGATCCGCTGACGACGCGCGGCTTCTACGACATCCTGCGCGAGGACTACAACCCCATGTGCCTGGAGCACGGCATTTTCTTCGATCAGCCCTGGGCGTCCTTGGGCAAGGTCATGCCAGTGGCGAGCGGCGGCATTCACGCCGGCCAGATGCATCAGCTCTTGCATCACCTCGGCGAGGATGTGGTGCTGCAATTCGGCGGCGGCACCATCGGCCATCCGATGGGCATTCAGGCCGGCGCAACCGCCAACCGCGTGGCGCTAGAAGCCATGATCTTCGCGCGCAACGAAGGCCGCGACTATATGTCGGAGGGACCGCAGATTCTGCGCGACGCGGCCAAGCACTGCCTGCCGTTGAAGCAGGCACTCGACACCTGGGGCGACGTGACGTTCAACTACACGTCGACCGACACACCCGACTTCGTGCCGACAGCCACGGCCGCGGAATAGCTTCTTTCTCCCGCCCCCCAGCGGGAGAAGGCGGGGTAAGGGGGTCTTCCTCCTTCCCTCGCCGGAACCTAAGAACACTCACCTGGCGCAAGGGCGCCGGCCTCACCCGCAAGGGGAGAGGCGACTACGGAGAGACACAATGCGCATCACACAAGGTACGTTTTCATTCCTGCCGGACCTGACAGACGACCAAATCAAGCGGCAGGTTCAGTATTGCATCGAGAATGGCTGGGCGGTGAACATCGAATTCACCGACGACCCGCATCCCCGCAACACCTATTGGGAGATGTGGGGCATGCCGATGTTCGACATCAAAGACGCATCGGCTGTCATGCTCGAGCTAAACTCATGCCGCAAGGCCTATGGCGAGCGCTATATCCGCCTTTCGGCTTTCGATTCGAGCCATGGCTGGGAGTCGATCCGGCTCTCCTTCATTGTGAACAGGCCGAAGGATGAGCCGGGTTTCGATCTGCAGCGGCAGGAAGCGGAGGGGCGGAACATCCGCTACACCACGCGGCCTTACTCCGCGAACCAGCCCGCCGGACGGCGCTATTTGTAGAAAAGGGAAGTGCCCCCCTCACTCTGTTTCTCTCCCCCCGGGGAGAGAGAACGCTCGGACCTCCCGCATCGTTTGGTGAGAGGGCCGCAGCTTCTTCTCCCTCTCCCCGCCGCATCCGCAAGCGGATGCGGTAGCTAAAGTGGCAAGCTCGCCAAGGCGAG
>JBKQIH010000085.1:0-4333 GCA_052148445.1 Rhodomicrobium sp. | reverse complement strand
CAGCCTGGATAGCGGCAATTGTCATCGCGATTATCTGGAAGGCGCGTCTCGTGCTGGGCGTCTACCTAGGGCTCAAAGCTGCGCCCCCAGCGCTGGCCGGATTTACCTCGGCCGTGCTCTTCATCGTCGTTCTCGTGGCGCTGGCGTTTGTGGTGGTTGTTACGCCTCGCGTCTAAGCGAAGCCATGGCATCGGAAATGCTTGGTAGAGACCGCGGGCGCAGGGAAGAGATTCTGAATCGAATTTTCTGGACGATGTGACGCTGCCCCCAATTCTTATCCAGCACTGAGGAGAGCCTGGCGGTTCATTTTGCCCAGATGGGCGGTGAACGCAAAGGGGTTTTGCGTGGAGCGCTCCAATTGGCTCGGCGCAAAACCCCTTTGCGAGGCTGCGTAGTCTTGTGGGGTGAGCCAGCGGAGCCGCGAGTGCGGCCGCTGGCCATTGTAATCGGCCCGCCAGTTTTCCAAAGCCGCGCGGGCCTGCGGCAAGGAGCGGAAAAGGGTCTCGTTCAAGAACTCATCCCTGAGCCGGCCGTTGAAACTCTCGATGAAGGCGTTCTGCGTTGGCTTTCCGGGTTCGATGTAGTGCCAGGCAACGCCCCGCTCCTGCGCCCATGCGAGGATCGCATTCGAGGTGAGTTCAGTGCCATTATCACTGACCATGGTCCGGGGCTTGCCCCGCACCTCAATGATGCGATCCAGCTCACGGGCCACGCGGGCACCCGAGATCGAGGTGTCCGCGACAAGTCCAAGGCATTCCCGCGTGCAATCGTCAACCACCGCCAGAACGCGGAACCGGCGGCCATCGGTGAGCTGATCGTGAACAAAATCAAGGCTCCAGCGATCATTGATCCCTTGCGCCGCAGCGATCGGGGCGCGAAGGCCAAGTGCGCGCTTGCGGCCTTTGCGTTTTCTCACGCCAAGCTTCTCATCCCGGTAGAGCCTGAAAACGCGCTTGTGGTTCACGGCATGGCCTTCCCGCCGCAGCAAGACGTGCAGCCGCCGGTAGCCAAACCGGCGGCGCTCATGCGCCAGATGCCGCAAGCGCTCCCGCAAAAGCGCGTCGCCGCCGCGGCGCGAACGGTAGCGAACCGTCATCCGCGAACATCCCATCACCGAACACGCCCGCCGCTGGCTCATAGCAAACTGTGCCTGAAGATGAGCACAAGCGTCCCGCTTCCCGGCGGGCGTTACCATTTTTTTGCAAGCAGGTCCTTCAGGGCCGCGTTGTCAAGCATCGCATCGGCCAAAAGCTTCTTCAGCTTTGCGTTCTCGTCTTCGAGCGTTCGCAGTTTCTTGGCCTCGCCCACCTCCATGCCGCCGAACTTGGCCTTCCACTTGTAAAAGGTGGCGCCTGAAACCCCGTACTTGCGGCACACATCGGCGGTCTTCGCCCCCGCCTCCTGCTCCCGCAGAATCCCGATAATCTGCTCATCCGTAAATCGCGATCGTTTCATCGTCCGGTCCTTCCCTCGAAGGCCAGACTCTCACTCAAATTGGATTAAAATTACGGGGCAAGGTCAGATGCTGTAAGCAGTTGCGGCTGCGAACGGCGCTGGGTCCGTTGCAGCAATGTGCGCAGAGAGAGAGAGAGAGAGAGAGAGAGATGAAGAGTATTGCAGTGGCGATGGCTTCAGTTCTTGCAATCGGCATTGCGGCGGCGCGGGCTGAAGACCAACAAGACGCTATACCCCAGACGGCCGCCGCGGCCGCCAAAGGCAACACGTATCGATGGCTGCACGGGGAGCGCAAGTACAACGAGGTGCTGAAACTTGTGCCCAATCTGGAACACGGGAAGGAAATCTACGAGGCTTGCGCCGCTTGCCACTTGCCAGAAGGCTGGGGCCGCAGTGACGGCACGTTCCCTGAAATTGCGGGACAGCACCGCACGGTGCTGATTAAGCAGCTCATCGACATGCGCGAAGGCAATCGCGCCAATCGCGCAACTCACCCATTCGCCTTGCCATCTGAGATTGGTAGCGAGCAATCCCTGGCGGACGTGACCGGCTATGTCTCGAGCCTACCAATGAGCCCAGAAAACGGCTGCGGTCCAGGCACCAATCTCGCACACGGTAAAAAGCTTTATGCGGACAATTGTGCGCAGTGCCACGGCGAGACTGGTGCAGGCGACCCAGTGAAGTATTATCCGCGCATACAAGGCCAGCACTTTGAGTATTTGCGCCGTCAATTCAAGCAAATCAAAGAGGGCAAACGGCGCAACGCCAATTTGGATATGGTGAACAAGATCGAGAGTTTTTCCTCCCAGGACACGCTGGACGTATTAGACTTCGTTTCACGATTGCAGCCTCCGCAAGAAATCGTCGCGGCGAAGGGATGGCAGAACCCGGATTTCAAGTGACGCCGCGCCAGCGCACCCAATCTCGTGGGCGCGCGGCGGACTTGGAGCCAGGCGATTACGGGGCCTGGCGTGTTTTGAAACGCCGCCCCCGATTTCTTTTCCCTGGCTTGCACAGACTTGCGTAGGATTTGCATAACCTAGATCGATCACCCGATGCCCCACCGTGCCTGGACTCTAGAAGCCCTCGAAGGGAGGCCTATCCATTGAGATCAGGTAAGGTCGAAGCGATCGAGATTCATCACCTTGTTCCACGCAGCCACAAAATCTTTCACAAAAGCCTCCTTCGAGTCGCCGCATGCATAGGCTTCCGCGATTGCCCGGAGCTGAGAGTTCGAACCGAAGACAAGGTCGGCACGTGTGGCGGTCCACTTGATTTGCCCCGTTGCGCAATCGCGCCCCTCGTACACGCCTTTGGACGTGGCGGAAGGCTCCCACTTCGTGTTCATGTCAAGCAGGTTGACGAAGAAATCATTCGTCAGCGCGTCCGGCCGGTTGGTGAAGACGCCGTGTTTGGACTGCCCGAAGTTGGCGCCAAGGGTGCGCAGGCCGCCGATGAGCACCGTCATCTCGGGGGCCGTCAGCGTTAAGAGCTGCGCCCGATCCACCAGCAATTCCTCCGGCGCTCTCGGGTCTCCGTTCCGGAGGTAGTTGCGGAATCCGTCTGCGATTGGCTCCAGCACGGCGAACGAATGCGCATCGATCTGCTCCTGCGAAGCATCCGTGCGCCCCGGCGAGAAGGGAACTTTCACGGCGTGCCCGGCCTTTGCCGCAGCTGCCTCGACGGCTGCGCAGCCGCCCAGAACGATCAGGTCGGCAAGCGAGACCTTCTTCCCGCCGGACTGCGAGCTGTTGAAATCTTTCTGGATCGCCTCCAGCGTCTGCAGGACCTTAGCCAGTCCGGCGGGCTGGTTGACTTCCCAATCCTTTTGCGGCGCGAGGCGGATGCGCGCGCCGTTCGCTCCGCCGCGCTTGTCGGAGCCGCGGAATGTGGACGCCGACGCCCAGGCCGTCGTGACGAGTTGGGAGACCGGCAGTCCGGAGGCGAGGACCTTGGCTTTCAAAGCCGCGATGTCCTGTTCCCCGATCAGCGGATGATCCACGGCGGGGATTGGGTCCTGCCAAATGAGTGTTTCCTTCGGGACGAGCGGGCCGAGATAGCGCACAACCGGACCCATGTCCCGGTGGGTCAACTTGAACCATGCCCGGGCGAACGCGTCTGCGAATCGATCCGGATTCTCGTAGAAGCGCCTTGAGATCTTTTCATAGACCGGATCGAACCGCAGCGACAGGTCCGTGGTCAGCATCGTTGGCACGTGCCGCTTCGACGGGTCGTAGGCGTCCGGAATCGTCGCCGCGCCGCCTTTTGCCTTCCACTGATAAGCACCGGCCGGGCTCTTCGTCAGCTCCCATTCATTGTTGAACAGGTTCTCGAAGAAGTGGTTACTCCACTTTAACGGCGTCTGCGACCAAGTCACTTCCGGGCCGCCAGTGATAGCGTCAGCCCCCTTGCCCGTCTTGAATTTGCTCTTCCAACCGAGACCCTGCTCCTCGACGCCGGCGGCTTCCGGTTCCGGTCCCACCAACGACGGGTCGCCAGCGCCGTGGGTCTTGCCGAAGGTGTGACCGCCCGCAATCAGCGCCACGGTCTCCTCATCGTTCATCGCCATGCGCGCGAAGGTCTCGCGGATGTCCTGCGCCGCTGCGAGGGGATCGGGATTTCCGTTTGGCCCTTCCGGATTAACGTAGATCAGGCCCATTTGCACGGCGGCGAGAGGGTTCTGAAGGTCGCGGTCCCCGCTGTAGCGCTCGTCCGCCAGCCACTTGCCCTCGGGGCCCCAGTAGATGTCCGCGTCGGGCTCCCAGGTGTCCTCGCGCCCGCCGCCGAAACCGAAGGTCTTGAAGCCCATCGACTCCAGCGCGACGTTGCCCGCTAGAATCATGAGGTCGCCCCAGGAGATTTTCCGGCCATATTTCTG
>JBKQIH010000084.1:0-16844 GCA_052148445.1 Rhodomicrobium sp. | reverse complement strand
GGGACCAGCAGAACAAAATGTCAACACGCCAAAATTTCAAAAGTATCTACCACCCCTATTTCATCTTCAGCATGTTGCGCAGCGCTAAGCCGAACAGAAAGATGAACAGCGCGGACAGCACCTTCTGCATGCCGGAGGCGTCATTCACGAAGCCCGGCACGAAGGGCACGGGGTTATCCCCATAGCGCTCGATGCCATAGAGGCAGCCATAGGTGCGGTGCACCGCGTCCTCGCCGCCGTCGAGGATAATGGAGGATTTCTGTTGTATAGGCATCCGCTCCGCTGCCAATGTCACCTCGGAAAGCGCCTTTGCGCTTATCCGGGGTCTCGCAGCATGCCCGGCTTCGGTTCGTAGCAAGATCCCGGATAGCCGCAAGCGGGTTCCGGGATGACGTGGTGGTCCAATAGCGGTGCCAGGATGACGTCACCCGACTGACAATTTCGTAGCGCCACATCATGATTAATGCCGGCGTGGTAAACGGCGGCGGTTCTTAATTTCTTTCCGCCACGAAAATCGCGATTTTTCGCGTTTTTAGCCGCAAAAGCTGCATCCAAAAAGTCCGTTAAATATATTCGCAATTCGGCCTTAACCATAAAGGGGCTTGCCAAGCTAACCCCGCCGGGGCAGGGCGTTGGCTTTCCACTCGTAGAATCAATAGGTTATGGCGCTTAAGCCTTTGGCAAGGCGCTTTTCATTAGGATCTCTGCATGAGGCGAGCGAGCCGGTCCGTCATGCGTGAGCACCGCAATCGTTAACAGCGCAATGGTCCGCACGCCGCCATAAAGCCTTAATGGAAGGTTAACGGCGCTTAATTTTCCGGGGGAGCATTCATGCGCGCATTTTGGTTGGCTCTTGGCGCGGCCATCGCCCTGTGCGCCGGCGCGTTGGCTAGCGCGAGAAGCGATTGCGATCAGGCCGCGGACCGGGATCGCTCGATTGCCGGCTGCACGCTCATCATTGATGGCACAGAGCGCGGCAACGCCGCCACCGCGTACTACAATCGCGGCGTCGCCTATTACTACAAGAACGAAATCGACCTCGCCATCGCCGATTACGGCAAAGCCATCGAGCTGAAGCCGGACAACCGGTTCGCCTACAACAATCGCGGCGCGGCCTATAAGAAGAAGGGCGATTTCGACGCGGCCATTGCCGACTTCAGCAAGGCGCTCGAACTTTTTCCGCGTTATGAGAAAGCTTTCGAGAACCGCAGCGCGGCATACGCCGCCAAGCAGGATTGGGACCGCGCGATTGCGGACTACAACGATATTCTCGAACTGCGCCCAAGCGATGCAAAAACCTATTACGACCGCGGCAACGCATACTATCACAAGAACGACCAAGACCGTGCCATCGCCGATTACGATCAAGCGATCAGGCTGAAGCCGGATTATGTTTTCGCCTATTACAATCGCGGCCTCCTCTATCAGCAGAAGGGCGACTTCAAGCGGGCGCTCGCCGACTACAGCCGGGCGATCAAGCTAAAGCCGGCTTACGCGAAAGCCTATATCGGCCGGGGCTCCGTGCATGAGAGCAACGGCGACTATAGGCGCGCGGTTTCCGATTACGATAAGGCGGTAAAGCTCAAGCCAGGGGATTCCGCGGCGCACAGTGCGAGGGCGTTCGCGCTTTACCGGCAGGGCAAGTTCCGCCAAGCGAAGGCCGGCGCCAACAAAGCGATTTCGCTCATGCCGTCGAACGCCGATCATCTCGATACGCGCGGGCACATCATGCTCGCGCTGGGCGATGCGAAATCGGCCGCAAAAGATTTCGACGAAGCGTTGAAGTTGAAGCCGGACATGGCCTCGGCGCTGCTCGGCCGCGCGATGGCCTATGAAAGGCAGGGCAAGAGGTCCGAGGCGATGGCGGGCTACAAGCGGGTTGCTGAGCTCAAAGTGGTGAGCCGGGCCGAGAAGGCCGCGCAGGACCAAGCGCTAAGCCGGCTTCAAGCAATGACGGCGCCGGAGTTCCCGGGCGGCGGTTCCCGGGGCCCGGGGCCTGGTTCGGGGTATGGCCCGGGGCCCGGCTATCGGCCTGGTCCCAACGAGCCAAGGCCCGGTTCGGGTTATGCTCCGGGGTCCGATTCGGGCTATGGTCCCGGGGATGGTGGCGGGTAGCGTTTTGGCGATCCTGGGTGGCAGCGAAATACCCAAGCACCCTCTAAAGGCAGCGAATGATTCGAAGGCGTTTTGAAGCTCGCTTTCAAGAGCCCACGCAGCTAAAGCGTAAGTATATGGTAATACAGTTTGTGGATGCGCGGCCACATCGAGCCGCGGGATGGCGCTCTGCGGGCGGGCGGCACTGTACAAATCGAGCCGTGGCATGGTAATGCTTCCATCTGCAATTCGTGAGCGAGGGGAAAATATGCGCACACTTGCTATCATTGGCGCCATTGCGATCGCGGTATCGGCCGCGGCACCCAAGGCTGCTTGGGCTTGGTCGACCGAGCAAACCGCCCCAGCGGGGACGAACGGGGTCGATTTTTCCGATCCGGACAAATTCCAGGCCCTGCAAGACAAGGTGAACGGGAAGACCACCGCTTCCGATAGCGGGTTCCACTTTTCAGGCGGCGTCAGCTCTGGCGCTACGGGGGACCTGACTGGGACCAATCCCTACGGAGTGGTACCGCTGACGGGCCGGGGATCGGCGTTTAGCTATTCGCCAAATCCTGGATTCCGGGGACAGCCGCAATAGCGGCCTTGGGCTGCTGCGAGCAGCAGCCGCGGTTTGGCGCCACCGTACAGAGAACTTCGTTGCCGCTTCCGAGGTATTGCACGGATGTGAAGGACATCAGCTTTGACGTCGCAATGCCTCGCCCATGCGGGTGGATCGCGCGTTCAGGGCTGATTTCCATATACGGGCGCCAATCGAAGCCGCGCCCCTGATCCTTGATCCGCACGCGCAGCTCGTCCTCGGAAACTTCGAAGGAAAGATACGCCCACTTCTTTTGGTTTTCCGGCAGAGCGAGCCTCCTATCGATCTCATCGAAAAGGCGGCCTGAGAGAACGAGCTGGGTTTTTTCGGCGTAGCTAATCCCGAGATTGCCGTGCTCGATGGCATTGATCAGCATCTCGTTCAGCCCGTACACGACAGCTTCCGGCTCGGGAAAACAATTGGCGATCAGAAAAGCGATGTTTCTTGCTTCCTCAAGCGTGCGGAACCGGAAGCGGGACTGCTCCATGAGGCCCAGCACACGCCTTTGCTCGGCGACTTCTTTGCGTAGCCTCTTCTTGCTCGCGGCATCGCTCAACGCAGCGCCGACGATAGCCAGAAGCATTTGATCTTCGTAGGGCTTGGTCAGATAGTAATAAACGCCTGCCTTGATCCCTTGGAGAATCTGTTCGCGCGCGCTGGCTGCGGACTGCATAATGACCGGGATATCGCTAAAACGCGGATCCGCTTTGACCGCCTTTAGAACCTCCATGCCGTTAAGTCTCGGCATCATCCGGTCGAGCACAATAGCGTCGATGCCATCTACTTCATTGAGAAGCGCGAGGGCAGTATCGCCGTCGTCTGCCTCTATAACCTCGTAGCCTCCGTCAGAAAGATATTCGGCGAGAATGTCCCTGTTGAGGGCATCGTCATCGACCGATAGAATTTTCTTCCGCATTCGTTTGGCTCCAGCGCCTGGCCTTGTCCTGGATTACAGGCAATTTCGCCTGTTGGAAAGTATCGTATGCCGTTAATACAAACGCCCCTTCGATTTTGTTGCATAGGCGTAAAGCACAGCGGCTTGCTATCGAGAGTTATTTGCTAGCAATCCTCGGCAAATGTATTCCCGCCAATCCGAAGGAGCGGGAGGCAATGGCGGGATCTTTTTTTGTCCCGCTGCTCCGGACGCAGAGGGCTAAACGCCGGCCGGTTCCGTTCTAATTGAAACTATAGCTATACCGTAAAAAGAAATCGCGACCTTAATTGATAGGATTTGCCGAAAAACCGCTTTGTGCCGCGCATGGCGATTGATTGGGAAGTTGTGATTCTCCGGTGTGCGGGGCCGGAGTCTTCGGCAGCACGACGTGAAAGATGGCGCCGCCGGAACTCGCGTTGGTGGCCCAAATCTTTCCGCTGTGCAGATGGACGATTTCGCGGCAGATCGCCAGCCCCAGCCCCGAGCCCCCCGCGCCGCTATCCGTCGTGGAGCTTTGCGTAAACTTATCGAAAATGGCCTCAAGCTCGGGTTCCGGTATGCCGGGTCCCTCGTCGGCTACAGAACATTGGAGTGCCGGCAATCGCCCGCCCAGCATGGCGGGCTCAATTGTGACCGTTACGATACCGTGCGGAGGCGAGAACTTTATGGCGTTCGAGAAGAGGTTTATAAACACCTGCATCATCTGGTGCTTATCGAAGACGGTGGAGGCGTCCGTGCCGCGGATATCGAGTTGCATTTGGATCTGTTTCGCTTCGAAAAGAGGTTCGATCTCGGCCTGAGATTGGCGGAGGATTTGCTCCAAATCGCCTCGCGAAGGCCTCAGGTCGAATTTTCCGGACTCCAGCTTTGCCAGATCGAGAAGGGCGTTCAGCATCCCAAGCAGTCTTATCCCGGAGGTCTGTATGTTGCCCAGAAACTTCTTCAATTTCACCGTGTCGCTGCCGTCTAGTTTTTTTAAACTCATGCTGGCGTAGTTCAGGATCGCATGCATCGGGGTTCTGAATTCATGGCTCATATTCATGAGAAGTGAGGTTTTGGCTTGATTGGATTGTTCCGCGATTTCCTTGGCCCTGCCTAGCTCCATATTGAGGTGTTGCAGCCGTGCCCGCTCGGCCGTGAGTGCGGTACTCGCCTTTTGCAGCTGCCGGTGGCGTCGCTGGAGGTTGTCCTTGGCGAACACGACCTTACGGCTTTCGTCGAAGAGGGCGATTTCTCTTTGTACCCTGCGGGTAATTTCTCTCCGAAGGATCAGAGACATGGTAAGCGTTAGGACGATGACGCCCGCGCCAAGTAGCGTAAGTAGAACCGCGCTACGGTTCGCTACAGCGAAGACCTCGAGTTTCGCCAAGCCCACAATCACAATCAAAGGATAGCCCGCGACTTTGCGCCAATGTAAAAAGGAGGGAGCTCCATTGAGCGGATTGCTGCCATCGTAAGCGCCGGACTCGGACGATTGCGAGTCCGTTAAGGCCCGGGTGCCGGAAATGGAGGAGCCTATATAGTCCTGGTCCGAGTTTTGGAACCCGGCGAAAGAGGCGCGGATCACCCCGTCCGTTCCAGCCAGGATCATCGATCCCCCTTTGCCGAGCCGCACGCTGCGATGCAGCGTCGTGAGGAACTCTGGCGATAGGGAGAAGACGATGATGCCCGCGAATTTACCATCGGCGCTTTCGACCCTATCGCTAATCTGAATGGTTACCTGCCCGGAGACGCGGCCCTTAACCGGGTTGCCAACGAAAAGGGCTCTCCGGGCGTTAAGATGCACGCGGATGTGCTCGCGGTCGGAAAGATCCACTGCCTGGGGATGGCGTTCGAGCGATGTGCTAACGAGTTTTCCATCCGGGCCGGCAAACGCAATCTGGACGGTCGTGGCAGCAAACTCGGGCGCATGGGCAGTCCACTCCACGAGATCGAACGCGGAGCCTTCGTTCGCGAGCCTCGGCTTTAGCAGCGACATAGAACCGCGGACACTGTCGATACCCCTGCGGACCTGCTCTTCAAATGCGCCCGATAGGTTGTATGTGTCGTTCCAGGCCCGCTCCGCGGCGGATTCGCGTTGTTCGATGGCGACTGAGGCAAGAAGCATAACCGTCGCAAGAACGACGATGGAGAAAAATATGCCTATGGCTTGTATGAGCTGACGGCTTGAGCGCCGTATCTGGCGGCGGTTGCTTGGCTGAAGCGCCCGGCGAGCCGCATAATGCTTACTTTTTGTCAAGCGTTCGCCCCGCTGCCAGCTAAAGGGGAGCTGTATTTGGATATCTAAAGCTAAGCCGGTTTCGAATGCGTAAATTGTGCCGCCTCATGCCACAGTTTCGGCACAAAAAGCTGCGGCTTAAGCTGGAATTTTCGCATAGCAAAAATGTATATACACGGAATAAGACGTTAGCCGGCTTCTGCAGTTGGCGGTGGGCGCCGCCGCTAAATTGCCGTAGAATCGGGCATCTTGATACAAGAAAAGACAAATTTACCCCTATAGAGATCCTGAAGACACTATCGAGGGCGAAACCGGCCAGGTCATGAGCGCAAAACTTTTCGGCGGATATCGAGCGGCGGGTGCCGCGTTCGCGGTTGGCTGGGTTCTCTTTGCCCTGCCATGGCTATCGGGCGATGTAACCGTGCCCTATGACGCGAAGGCCCATTTCCAGCCGCAGCTTCAGTTCCTCGCCAACGCGCTGCACACGGGGCAATCGCCGTTTTGGACCCATAACGTGTTCGGAGGATCGCCTCAGATCGCCGATCCGCAGTCGCTGATCTTCTCGCCCGCGTTTCTGCTGGCCTACTTCGATCCCGCCCCAAGCTTCAGGCAGCTCGATCTTTATTGTTTCGGCCTCTTAGCACTGGCAGGCGTATCTGTTCTCATGCTTTTTAGGGACCGCGGCTGGCATCCGGCCGGAGCCACCGTTGCAGCGCTCGCCACAGCTTTTGGCGGATCGTCCGTTTGGCGGATTCAGCACATCAAGCAAATCGAATCCTTCGCCTTTTTCGTGCTCACCCTCTGGCTGCTTGCAAGGGCGCTCGAGCGCAAAAGCATCCTTTCGGGCCTACTCGCTGGGCTTGCGGCCTGTATGATGATCATTGAGCCTGGACAGGTCGCCATGCTGGGCTGCTACGTGCTCGCCGGATTTACGCTGTACTATTGGCTGAGTCAGCCGCGTTTTTGGACCTCGGTGCGTGAAACGCTTCCCGCGCTGTTAACCGGCGGGGTTGTGGCGGCTGTGCTTGCTGCCGGGCCCATTCTTTTCAGCTTTCTATTTGTAATGGACTCGAACCGGCCTGAGATTCCCTTTAAAGAAGCAGCGCGCGGTTCCTTGCATCCGGCTTCGCTTCTGACGGCCATCGTTCCCGATTTGTATTCGGTTAAGGGAGACGTACCCTTTTGGGGGCCGGGGAGCATAGAGTGGCCGGCAAGCTGGCTTTCCATGAGCGAGAATATGAGCGAAGTCTATATCGGGGCTTTGCCAATTTTGCTGCTCTTGTCGATAGGGTTCCTCAGGGGCCGCGCATGGTCCCGTGAGATCCGGTTTTTTTCCCTGGCAATCGGCGCGCTGCTGATCTATGCGCTTGGGCGTTACACGTTCCTCTTTTCGCTCCTCTACAAGTATGTGCCGGGCGTCGACTTCTTCCGGCGGCCAGCCGATGCGACCTATGCGCTTGGCGCGATGGCTTCGATTGCATCGGGCTACTTCCTGCATCTTTTGTTGACGGGCAAAGACTCTCTTTCGGGATGGCGGAGCTACGCCGTATTCGCGGCCATAGCCGGTCTTATCGCCACGGGCTTCGGCGTGGCCGCGGCGCACGGCCATCTTTCCTTGGCGCTTGAGCCGTTGCTTCTTTCCGCTGGCATTTTCATCGCCGGCTGGTTCTTGTTGAATTTCGCGCGCGAACACGGAGAAAGCTACAGCGTCTTAACGATCGCGTTGCTGGCTGGGTTTATGACGCTGGACCTGTCCATTGGCAATGGGGCCAACCGGTCGACCGGTCTGCCGCCCTCGAATTACGAAGAGCTTCGCGCCGGGACCAAGAACGATACCGTCGCCTTCATCAAGGCGCAATTGGATCATCCGGCAAATTCTGGCCGCCGGGATCGCGTGGAGATGGTTGGGCTCGGGTTCGAATGGCCGAACCTTGGCCTGATCCACAACTTCGATCACGTTATGGGGTATAATCCGGTACGGCTTGGAGCGGTCACCGATGGCATGGGCGCCTCCGAGACCGTCGCGGAAATTTGGGAGCGGCGGTTCACACCGCTTTATCCCTCGTACCGCTCGACGATGGCCGACCTGCTCGGACTGCGCTATATCGCCATAAAGAAACCCGTCGAGATGATCGACAAGAAGCTGCGCCCGGGGGACCTCAAGCTCGTGGCACGCTCTTCCGACGCCTATATTTATGAGAACCCAAGGGCGCTTCCCCGGGCGATATTTGCCTTCGATTGGATGCCGGCGGATTTCGACAAGATGATCAAGGACGGCCGGTGGCCGGCCTTCGATCCGATGCGGACGGTTTTGCTCGACCATGCGCCGGCACAGCCTGCCGCGTTCGCCGGCGGCCCGGTTTCCCTGGCGGAGGCCAAGGTCGCACTCAAGACCTACGAGAATACCGTGGTTGAAATCGATGTGGATAGCCCGAAGCCTGGTTTTGTGGTGCTGAACGACGTCTGGCATCCTTGGTGGTTCGGAACGGTCGATGGAAAACCGGCTGAAGTTCTTCGTGCCAACGTCTTGTTCCGGGCGATTCAAGTGCCAGCCGGTAAGCACGCCATCCGCTTCGAATTTAAGCCGGTACAAGGGGCTGTGAAGGAGTTTGCGGCGCGCCTCCACGGGAAACCGGCACGCGAACCGCTACCCTTGCCGGGAGAAAGCCACATCAGGCCGTCGGCCAGCGCACAGGACGTAATGAAAATTGCTGGAGGAGCGAGCTGAACGCTTCGCTCGCGAGCCAGGTATATTCCCGCAGGCGAGCGTGCCTGATCGGGTCGCCGTCCTCAAAGTCTGCGTTATTAGCTGCGACATGGCACATGACGAGCGGCAGGGCCCCGCGTAAATCGCGGGCCCAACTCTGCCAAAGGCCGGCAAGATCGGCGCTGGGTTCGAAACCGTAGACACCCGCAAAATCCGAGTTCACCGGATGGCCGCGCTCCGCGGCAAGCCGCGCAAGGCTGTTGGCGCCAGTCCGCGCGATAATATCGGCTTTGACGCCACGCCATCGCCGGGGCACGCAAATTCGTAAGCCGATGCGTTTGTTTTCACGCCCGTAGCGATCCGAGAGTGCCTCCAGCAAGACATCGCGGATGGGGGGCAGGTGATGGACATGCTGATGGCCGTCCACGAAATCCGGCGGCCTCCGCCGGGCGGTTTCGAACAGCGAGAGCTGCCGGTCCAACTCCCGGCGCAGCTTCGTGAGATCGAGCAGGCGGGCGTGAGCGCGTATCATCAAGCCGGACAACTTTTGGGCCGGAAATTCTGCGCCGCAAAACGGGCTCGTCATATCCAAATGAAGGCCCAGCGATAAAGGGGCATCCGCGGCTGCCTTCGCCGCCTCTGTCCAGCGTGGAGAGCGCACCATCGCGCTTGCCGCCGTGACCGCGCCCTTTTCGGCGAGCCGCAGGATCGCCTCGTCGACCCCGGCGTCCATCGCATAGTCGTCAGCGTTGATGATAAGCTCCGGCATGGGCGATTCCCGTGTGGCCCGTTACGATTGCGGCTGCGCGAAAGCCCATAGTTTCGACAACAGGAAAGTGGCTGCCGCTACGCCGGCAAGTACCGCCCCGAGAGCCGGAAGATAATAATCTGGACCGAAAACGTGCAGCGCCTCGGCGTAAGCCGTTTGGTTCAACACGAACCCCGTGAAAGCGACAACGAAAAAGCGGTTCCTGGCCGGCGCATAGCGCTCGCGCGTTACAGGAAAGGTCCAGCGTGCGTGGCCTCCGAAGCTGACGAGGAAGGCTATGCAAAAGCCTATGACGTTCGCGCCAAGCGGACGGATCGCGAAGAGTTCAACCGCCGCCGCGACCACGCTAAGGTGCGTGAAAGCCGCCGCGGTCCCGACAGCGATAAAAATTGCGATTTGCCGCATCAGGAAATCGCCGGCGTGCCCGGAAACTCCGCGTCCGTAACGCGGCGTGCCGTGCCGTAATGGAGCGATGCAGCGGAAAGCGGCGCCTTTGAGCGGGTATCCTCGGCGACAATATAGACCGGGCGCTGTTTGGCCTCTTCGAATGTGCGGCCGAGATACTCTCCTATCACCCCAAGCGCGAGAAGCTGCACGCCGGAAAGAAACATCATGCCGACCGAGAGCGTCGCCCAGCCCGGCAGATGATCGCCTTCGACAAAGTGCTCGAACAAGAGGTATGAGCCGTAGAACATCGATGAAACCGAGATGAAGAGGCCCGCGACGGAGACGAGGCGCAGGGGCACGATCGTGAACGAGGTAAGACCGGTGAAGGCCAGCCGGAACAGCTGACCCCAGGTGAATTTTGTTTGTCCCGCGACCCGGGCCTCGGCTTCGAAGGGTACGAAATCGGTGCGGAAGCCCACCCAGGCGTAAAGCCCCTTCATGAGCCGGTTCCGTTCGGGAAGCGCATTGATGGCATCGACCGCCTTGCGGTCGAGGAGCCGGAAATCGCCGGCGTCCGGTGGAATGACCACGTGGCTTCCGGCTTCCATGAGGTGATAATAGGCGCGTTTGAACAGCCGCTTGGGCCAGGACTCGGCGCGGGTCTCCTGGACGCCGGCAACGACTTCAAATCCTTGCTGCCATCGTTCCAGAAGGACGGGAATAAGTGAGGCCGGATGCTGGCCATCGGCGTCCATTAGAATCACCGCCTGGCCGCCGGCGGCCTTCAATCCGGCTGACAGCGCAGCTTCCTTACCGAAATTGCGCGAGAGCCGGATATAACGCACGCTCTGGTGCTGAGCGCAGAGTTCCATCATCACGGCCCGCGTAGAGTCGGTACTGCCGTCGTCGACAACGATGACCTCGTAGCCGAAGCCTGTGCCCGCAAGCACCTTCAAGACGGAGGCAATGACAATAGGAAGGCCTTCGCACTCATCGAAAGAGGGCAGGACGGCGGAGATCAGCGTTGCGCGGTGTGTTTCCATGAAGAGACTTGTTAGCGCACTAATTGTCGAGGCGCACTGCGGTTAAATCGATTGTCAGCTTGACGTCTTTGTCGACGGCGAGCCCGGACACCGACTCAGGACCTACGCCAAAGTCGAGGCGGTCGATCTTGGTTTCCGCTTTCACAGTGGCGGTTCCGGAGTTTATTGCAATTGAAAACGGCAAGGCGACCGGTTTTGTTACACCCCTTAACGTAAGCCGCCCATCGAGGATGTATCTTCCGCTTCCGTTAGGCTTGGCCCCTCTGGCGACGAACTGAGCCGAGGGAAACTGCGCCGGATTGAAAAAATCCCCCGACTTCAGCATTTGATCTGTGTCTGGGTCTCCCGTGGCCGCGCTGGTCATGTCCAGAAGAATTCTCACAGCTGCCTGCTGAGGCTCGTCGGGGTCGAACTCGATTTCGGCCCGGTAGCGGGCAATGGTGCCCTTGGTGGTGTAACCGCTGCCGGACGCCTCGAAGCCGATTTGGCTCTGCTCAGGCTTTACGCTCCATTCGCTGGCTAAAGCCTCACCTGTGCTGCCCAAGCTTATCAAGGCCGGCGCAGCCAGGAAAAGCGCGATAGAGATCCCCAGTGCGCGCCCGCCAAAGCGAGGTTTCATCGTCGAGAGGATCCCGTCTTTCAGCAAAATGCCATGATACAAGGCCCCGGCGACGTGCACAGCGATCAAAACGAGAAGAACGTATCCGAGGAGCGCGTGAGCGCCCATGAAGAGCTTTACGAAATCTTTTTTCTGATCCACCGGCAGATCGCTAAGCCAGGGCAGCAGGGGAAAGCGCGTCAATTGGAAAAGAACCGAAGGCTTATCCGAGACCGAGATCATGGCCCAGCCGGAGAGAGCAATCAGAAATATGGCCAGATAGAGCGCGGCGTGAGTAAGGTAGGATGCGGCGCGCTGCGGTTTGGACATCGACGAAGGTAGCTCGGGGGCAGGATGAAACAGGCGCCAAAAAACGCGTAGCACCATAAGAGCAAGGACGGTGATGCCGAGAGATTTATGGAGGTTCACAACCTGAAACTTCTGTATGCCTGTAAACTCGTCAATCGCCCAAGCCAGCGGGAATTGGATGAAAATTAAGAGCGCAATGAGCCAGTGCAGCGCCTTCGCCGTACCGGTATAGCCGTTTTGCCTCACGGGATACTCCTTACCATTTGCCGGTATTGGGCATTGAAATCCACGGTTCCGCGGGCGCAAGCGCGGGTCCCTTTTGCAGAAGCTCGATGGATATATTATCCGGCGAGCGGACGAAGGCCATGTGTCCGTCGCGCGGCGGCCGGTTAATTGTCACGCCCCCATCCATCAGGCGCCGGCAAGTTTCATAGATATTTTCCACCTCATACGCAACGTGGCCGAAATTGCGGCCCTCGCCGTAGGGTTCCGGGTCCCAATTATGGGTAAGCTCGATCTGCGCATTTGCGTCGCCCGGCGCGGCGAGAAACACGAGGGTGAATCGCCCCTCCGGTCTATCGATGCGGCGAAGCTCCTGCAGACCGAGCTTGTTCACGTAGAAGTCGAGAGAGCGGTCGAGGTCGCTTACGCGGACCATGGTATGAAGGTACTTCATGGCAGCCTCCAGTTTGCCTGGACATTAGCCATGGATAGGAAATGAGCGCAACTGGCGAGGGGATGCCGGTCGATTTCTGGCCGGCAAAAACCTTTTGGCGGGGTTTCAACAAGTGTGGATAGGGAGCCCCAAGCGCACCACTGATTCGCACGATGATGGCTCGACGCCCTTGATTCGCGGCGTAATTTGCCCGGGAAAGACGCGCGGAGCTGTGCGGGCCGCCCTGTTCAAAACACAAGGTGTGGCACAGGCCGCGCCGCTTTCCGCGCATTTTGCGTCACATTTTTGTCAAAGTTAACGCCGGAATATCAATCACTTGCAGCGTTGCGGTGCCAGTGGCGGCTGGACACGCAATGTGGGCAGCGGCCAAGTGCCGGATACGAAGCGTGCTGTTGAAAGCGTTAATTTTGTGTAGCCACAGCACCGAGTAGTGTTATGTTTTGAAAGTGAGTTGGCGTGCGTGAGGGTCTTGGGCGAGACCCTGGCGAATGCCACGCATTCAGTGAAGCGGGGGACTAAAATCATGGGGGACAAAATACCTCCCACTATTTCGACGTTTAACGACATCGCAGAACAACCGAGCATAGACGTCTTTGTTATCGCGGGCCATATCAAGTGGTTCGATGTATCCAAAGGATTTGGCTTCATCGTTCCGGACGGCGGCCTTCCTGACATTCTGATCCATGTCACCGTTCTGCGGCGGGACGGCTATCAGACAGCCTATGAAGGCGCGCGCATCGTATGCGAGGTGCTGCGCCGCGACCGGGGGCTGCAAGCCTTCCGCGTCGTCGAGATGGATGAAAGCACAGCGATTCATCCCTCGCAGCTGCCGCAGCGTACCCATGTCCATGTCGTGCCGGAAAGCGATTGGCAGCGGGCCATGGTTAAGTGGTTCAACCGGCTCAAGGGCTTTGGCTTCTTGACCCGGGGCGCTGGCACCGAGGACATCTTCATCCATATGGAGACCCTGCGGCGCTTCGGCTTCGCAGAACTTCGCCCTGGACAAATCGTTCAGGTGCGCTATGGCAAAGGCGATAAGGGCCTCATGGCGGCGGAGCTTCGTCCAGACGGTGCAACGGGCTACCCGTCGCACCACTGAAAGGATTAGGCGGATGCGCCAAAGCCAATCAACAATAAACAGGGCCGCGATTGCGGCCCTTGTCTTTGCCGGCTTTCTTTTCGTTACGCCGGCATTAGGAGACGCTGCGTTCAAACACGCGAACCTAACAATCGAGACGGCAAACGGGCCCGTGCTTCTGGATGTCGAGATTGCCGACAACGAGGCTATGCGCGAGCATGGCCTGATGTTCCGGCGTTCCTTGGCCGAAAACGGCGGGATGGTTTTTCTGTTCGAAGCCGAGCGGGAAATCACCATGTGGATGAAAAACACCTACATTCCGCTCGATATGGTTTTTATCGGCGACGATTGGCGCATCGTGCATATCGCGCGCGATGCCGAGCCCTTGTCCACCGATATCATCCCTTCGGTCTATCCGGCATCGCGCGTCCTGGAAATTTCGGGCGGACAAGCATCGAAACTCGGGCTTAGGCCGGGGGACGCGGTCTCATTGCACTAATGGGGGCTAGGCGGCGTAGCTTTCGCTCCTCGTCTATAGGGGTATGCGGGGCCCGTTCGTATCGGGAGGCATGGGCGAAACCGCCTGTTGACCTAGATCAAGACGTTGACTCTTCGAACAATTAGGTTTGCGCGGCAGGGTGGTCGCGTTTAGGCGTTGGGTAATCCGGAAGCATTTTCGCGATTGTCGATCAAAGGCGCCGCCTGCTACAGTGCCCGCGTACCCGGAGGGGAAGCCTCGATGCATACCGCCATTGCCAAATATTTCTCGGCGCGCGTGCCGCGCTATACGAGCTACCCGACCGCTCCGCAGTTCTCGGCAGAGGTCGATGCCCGGCGGTATGGGGCGTGGCTTGAAGGGCTCGCCCCCCAGACGGAGCTTTCGGTCTACCTGCATGTCCCGTTCTGCCGGCGCATGTGCTGGTATTGCGGCTGTAACATGCGCGTCGTTGCCCGCTACGACCCCATCGCGACCTACACGCAAACGCTGATCCGCGAAATCGAACTGGTTGCGCAGGTTCTTCCGCCGCGCATGAATGTGCGGCATATTCATTGGGGCGGTGGCACGCCGACGGCGATGTCTCCGGACGATATGCTCCGCGTGAACGAGACGCTGCACAAGCATTTCGAGATCGTCAAAGGCGCTGAGATCGCCGTCGAACTCGATCCGCGCACATTTAAGCGCAATTCCGCGGCCGCGCTAAAGCGCATCGGCTGTAACAGGGCGAGCCTCGGCGTCCAGGAGCTGGACGGGAAGGTGCAAGCCGCGATCAACCGGATTCAGCCTTTGAGCACGATCGAGGAATCGGCAGAACTGCTGCGCGAGCACGGCGTCACTGCGCTGAACTTCGATTTGATGTACGGGCTTCCCTATCAAACGGCCGCCGCGCTCAAAACGACCGTCGAGCAGTCCGTCACGCTGAAACCGGACCGTATCGCGCTGTTTGGCTATGCGCACGTGCCATGGATGGCCAAGAATCAGCGCATGATCCCGGAGGAGGCGCTGCCCACGCCGCTATCGCGCTTCGAGCAATCGAAAGTGGCGGGCGATGCCCTGGCGGAGCAGGGCTATGAGCGCATCGGGCTCGATCATTTCGCAAACCCTGGCGACAGTCTTGCCATCGCCGCGCGCGAAGGCCGCCTGCACCGCAATTTTCAGGGCTACACAGACGACGATGCAGCAACGCTGATCGCCTTCGGTGCGAGTTCCATTTCCGCTTTGCCACAGGGCTACATGCAGAACATCGTGGAAACTGGGGCCTACAGCCGGGCCGTTTTGGCGGGGACGCTTCCGGTCGCGAAAGGCATTGCGTTCCGCGGCGAGGACCGTCTGCGCGCCGCCATCATCGAACGGCTCATGTGCGACATGGGGGTGGATCTCGATGCGGTGGCGCTACGTTTCCCTGAGACGCGCCCCAATTTTGCGGGCGAGCTGGCGGCGCTGCGCACCTTTGCGGAGGAGGGGCTTATCGAACTCTCCGGCAGCCGAATTAGCGTGAGAGAGGCGGCGCGCCCGGCGTTGCGCATCGTTTGTGCGGTGTTCGATACCTATCTAGCTGAAAGCGCCGTACCGCGTCACGCCGCAGCGGTTTAAGCAGACCTCCGGCGCTTCCGGCCAGGCTTTGTAGAAGCTGATCGCGAGTGGCTTGCGGACACATGCGGCGCATTTTTTCCGCCGGTGCTGGTGTTCGCGGAGAATAGCGCCCTTACATTAGCCGTGCAGGCCGGGCGCCTAGCGGCTCGTGCGTGCCAGATACACGGGCGCAGACACCGTTATATCTATGCACGCCTTCGGGGGGCAGTTCGCGCACGCGATTGGACAGGCCGCGAGAAAATGCCTATCATGGCCGCAATGCGTCGTGTGCAAGCTTCGCAAATACTTAGCTCCGGAGTCCGGTTAGGGAGGTGCGGCCGCCTGCATATGCTCATGTCGAGACCTGCTGCTTTCGGCCCCCTGCGTCCGTAATCCCTGCAAGAAAAACGGAAATCTGGATACGCTCTCTTGCTTTGGACTGAAATTAGTCATGGTCAAGAAATGGATTTCATTTAAAATATACGCTTAGTTACAGCTTGGTTCCATCCCCGGTTGAGGAGGTATTATGGCCGATAACCCGTTCGAAATGCCGCAGCAAATGCGCGACCTGACCGAACAGAACTTGAAACAGGCGCATGCCGCTTATGAGCAGCTCGCGGATTTCATGACCCAATCCATGAGCGCCTGGATGGGCGCGATGCCCGCAAGCGCCGCGGCCGGCGGCTTCAAGGAAGTCCAAGACCGCGCCGTGGAAATTGCAAAGCAGAACGCCGATGCTGCTTTCGCGCTCGCCGATAAGATATCCAAGTCGACGGATTTACAAGAAATTTTGTCCCTTCAGACGCGGTTTGCGCAAGACCAGATGCAGGCCTTCGCCTCCCAAACCCAAGAGCTGCACAAACAGATTGGCGACGCGGTCCAAAAGGCGCAACGGGGCTGATTTTCGAAGACTGGCGGGCATGCCCCAGCCCTTAAGGCGCGGGCCGGCGGCCCAGCGGCCGCTCGCGTGTGTACAAAGCGCGATCGGCTAAATCGAGACGGCTCGAAGTTCAAGCGCATCGGAACTGCTTCGGCCCCGCTTAAAGAGGCCCCATAGGGCTTCTGAGCAGGGCCGATCTCGAACAGACCGGCTTTGAGAATTGCCGCTTTCGATCCCGATGCGGCCAAAGGCAAGCCAGACATTTTTCGCTCACCATCAGCTGTGCAGGCCGGGCGCCTCGTGGCCAGTGCGTGCGACATACTCGGTATAGCCACCGTTATAGCTGTGCACGCCCTCGGGGGTCAGTTCGAGCACGCGATTGGACAGGGCGCCAAGAAAATGCCGGTCATGCGAGACGAAGAGCATCGTGCCTTCATATTGCGCCAGCGCTTTGATCAGCATTTCCTTCGTCGCCATGTCGA
>JBKQIH010000083.1:0-13124 GCA_052148445.1 Rhodomicrobium sp. | reverse complement strand
TGAGCGCGAAACGATCTCCGGCTCCGCGATGTCTTGAGCGAGGGCAGGGAGGCAATGCGCTGCCATCCAGAGGCTTAACACAAGCGCTCCGGCACGGCACAAGTACTGCCGCGGCGAACTGCGATCGCTAGCTCCAGTGCTCACCCCAGCTCCACGGAAAATCCGGCTGCTGGAGAGCCAGCTGCCTCTGAAATTCTATTACGTGCACGAGCCTTCTATCAGGCTTGGGAAGCCAGGCGCAAGGCCGCAGAATGCGGCATTACAATAGTTTCATAAGGCGTTGCGCTCAGGCTTCGGGCCGGCATCGAGCCGGCGGTGTACGCGGCGCCTAAAGCTCGACGCCATCTATGCGTTCAGGGCTACCGAAGCGATGGGCCGGCCACGCACGGCCAGCGGCGAAGTTCTATGCCGCTGCGCTATCTTCGTGTTCCCGTGCAGGGACAGGACCTGAATCCAAGCCCTTCGCGTTCTCGTCGCGATCGACAAGTTCGATCACCGCGAGTGGAGCGTTATCGCCATAACGGAAACCTGCCTTTAGAACCCTGGTATAACCGCCAGGCCGCCCTTGGTAGCGTGGCCCGAGCGTTCCGAACAGCTTCGCCACCATCGCTTCGTCGCGAAGGCGCGAGGCCGCGACGCGGCGCGCATGCAAATCGCCGCGTTTGCCAAGTGTAATAAGGGCCTCGACAACGCTGCGAAGGTCTTTCGCTTTGGGAAGCGTCGTTACGATCTGCTCATGTTTAATCAGCGCAGCTGCCATGTTCGCGAACATCGCCTGGCGGTGGCTTGCCGTGCGGTTGAACTTACGGCCGGAATTATGGTGACGCATTGTCTCGCCCTTAAAAGCCGCAGGCGCGAGACAGCGCGCCGCGGGTCTATTGCCTTATCAATAATGATCCTCGAACCGCTTTGCCAGTTCTTCGATATTCTCCGGCGGCCAGTTCGGGACTTCCATACCGAGATGCAGCCCCATGCCGGCAAGCACCTCTTTGATTTCATTGAGAGATTTACGCCCGAAATTCGGCGTGCGCAACATCTCCGCCTCGGTTTTCTGGATAAGATCGCCGATATAGACGATGTTGTCGTTCTTGAGACAGTTTGCCGAGCGCACGGATAACTCAAGCTCGTCGACCTTCTTGAGCAGCGCGGCATTGAATTCAAGCTGCGGAATGCGCTCTTCGGAGACCTCTTTGCGTGGCTCTTCGAAGTTCACAAAGATCGAGAGCTGATCCTGAATGATGCGGGCGGATAGAGCGACCGCATCCTCGGGCGTTACAGCGCCGTTGGTTTCAACCTCAAGAGTGAGCTTGTCGTAATCGAGGATTTGCCCTTCGCGGGTGTTCGAAATCCGGTAGGACACCTTCTTCACGGGGCTGTAAAGACTATCGACGGGAATGAGGCCGATAGGCGCGTCGTCGGGCCGGTTGCGCTCGGCGGGGACGTAGCCCTTGCCGATTGCTGCGGTTAATTCCATGCGCACAGCCGCGCCTTCGTCGAGCGTGCAAATGACGAGATCGGGGTTGAGGATCTCAACATCGGCGCCAGCTTCAATGTCGCGGGCGCGGGCTACGCCGGGCCCATCCTTGCGAAGTACCATCCGCTTCACGCCTTCGGAATGGATTCGAAGCGCGATCTCTTTGATATTCAGCACGATGTCAGTCACGTCCTCGCGAACGCCGGGGATCGACGAGAATTCGTGCAGCACGCCGTCGATATGGACCGTTGTGACCGCTCCGCCCTGGAGCGAGGAAAGCAAAACACGGCGCAGGGCGTTGCCAAGCGTCAATCCGAAGCCGCGTTCCAGCGGCTCGGCTACGATTGTGGCCACGTATTTAGGGTTCGTACCTGGGAGAACGTTGATCTTTCCAGGCTTGATAAGGTCCTGCCAATTCTTATTGAGCACGTTTCTTTCCTTATGTGGCGGCGTCATGCGCCCATGCGCGCCGCAAGCACTTGCGAAGCGGGAAACAGCCTCCGAGGACTCCGTCTAAACCCGGCGCCGTTTGCGAGGGCGGCAGCCATTATGCGGAATCGGGGTTACGTCGCGGATCGAGGTGACTTGGAAGCCGCAGGCCTGGAGCGCGCGAAGAGCGGATTCCCGGCCCGATCCGGGGCCGCTGACCTCGATCTCCACAGTACGCATGCCATGCTCTTGCGCCTTGCGTCCAGCATCCTCTGCTGCCACCTGAGCGGCATAGGGGGTCGATTTCCTCGACCCCTTAAACCCCATGGCTCCGGACGAGGACCACGAGATCGTATTGCCCTGTGCGTCCGTGATGGTAATCATGGTATTATTGAAGCTTGCATTCACATGCGCAACGCCGGATGCAATGTTCTTCTTTTCGCGGCGCTTAACGCGCGCCTTTTCCTTCGCCATCGTCTATGTCCCAAATCTGGCCGCTACAGCCGTGCCCTATTTCTTCTTACCGGCGATCGGCTTGGCCGGGCCTTTGCGCGTGCGCGCGTTCGTATGGGTCCGCTGGCCGCGTACAGGTAGCCCGCGCCGGTGCCTGAGCCCCCGGTAACAGCCCAAATCCATCAAGCGCTTGATGTTCATTGCGACTTCACGGCGAAGGTCGCCTTCCACCACATAATCGCGGTCGATGACCTCGCGGATTTGCAGCACCTCGGCGTCGGAAAGCTCGTTAACCCGCCGCTCGGTGGGGATATTGACTTTTTCGCAAATTTCCTTCGCGAAGCGCGCGCCGATGCCATGAATATAGCGAAGGCCAATTTCTACGCGCTTATTTGATGGGATGTTCACACCCGCGATACGTGCCACGTGGTCCTCGTCGTGTTTTAGCTATGTTGGAGCGGGTGTCCGCTCGCGCCGGAATGCGATAACGGCGCCCGGGAGGGAGTGCCTCCAGACCGCCGCAGATCATGAGCTAGGGGCTGCAATATAATCACGCTTTTCAAATAAGTCTAGCGTCCATGTTTACAAAGTCTCTGCTGCCCCGATTTTTGGCGGGAGTGATAGGCCTAAGCCTTCGCGCGCGCCAGGATTTCATTGATACGATGCTTCACGTCCTCGATTGCCAGTTCGCCGTCGATGACGTGCAGCTTGCCCTTGGCCCGGTAATAATCGACCAACGGTTTGGTCTGCTGGTGGTAGACCACGAGACGCTCGCGAACGGTCTCAGCGTTATCGTCCGAGCGGCGCTTGAAGTTCGTGCTGCCGCAACGGTCGCAAACGCCCTCCGCTTTGGGAAGGCGGAAGAAGTCGTTAAAAACTTCGCCGCAGCCGCCGCAGGTGAAGCGGCCCGAAATGCGCTTCACTAAAACGTCGTCCTTAACGTCAACCACGATCACCGCGTCGATGGTCTTCGCCAAGCGGCTGAGAAGCCCATCTAGGACTTCGGCCTGCTGCACCGTGCGGGGGAACCCATCGAGGATAAAGCCAGCTACGTCCTTCGAGAGTCCATCGATGGCTTCGGAGATCACGCCGACGACAACTTCATCCGGGACGAGTTTGCCGCCTTCCATATAAGACTTGGCAACGATCCCAACCGGGCTGCCTGCCGTCACGGCGTGCCTCAGCATGTCACCTGTTGAGAGTTGCTTTAGATGGAAATGATCTTCAAGGTACTTCGATTGCGTGCCTTTTCCAGCGCCTGGAGGCCCTAGTAAGATTATGTTCATCGCCGTTTCGCTCCCTTTAGTTTTGATTTCTTTATCAGTCCTTCATACTGATGCGCCAGCAAATGACTTTGAATCTGGGCAACGGTATCCATGGTGACGCTGACCACAATTAGGAGCGAGGTGCCGCCAAAATAGAAGGGGACCTGCGCCTGATACGCCAGGACTTCCGGGATAATGCATACAACCGAAATGTAGGCAGCCCCGATGACCGTAATCCTGTTGAGGACATACTCAATGTATTGGGCTGTGCGGGGACCGGGCCTATAACCCGGGATAAATCCACCATATTTCTTAAGGTTGTCGGCCGTCTCCTGGGGAGGAATAACGATCGGCGTGTAGAAGAAGGAGAAAAAGACGATAAGGGCGACATAGAGCAGGATGTGCAGCGGCTGCCCCGGTCCTAGCAACGTGAGCACCCAGCTCAATTCATCGGAGGAGGCTCCGATGAATTGCTGAGCTGTTGCGGGAAGGTAGAGCAGTGTGGACGCAAAAATCGGCGGGATAACGCCGGATGCATTGAGTTTTAGCGGCAAATGGGAGCTATCGCCTTGGAACATGCGATTGCCGATTTGCCTCTTGGGGTATTGTATCGAAAGACGCCGTTGCGCGCGCTCGAAATACACGACCATTGTAACGACGGCGACCATCATCACGAGTAGCGCGAAGAGTTTGCCGCCCGAAATCGTGTTGTGCGCAGTTTGCTCCATGATTTTATAGAGTGCTGTCGGCATTTCCGCGACGATGCCGGCAAAGATAATGAGCGAGGAGCCATTGCCGATGCCGCGTGCGGTAATCTGCTCGCCGAGCCAGACAAGGAACATCGTGCCGCCTACGAGAGAGATCACCGTTGTGAGCTGGAAGAACCAGCCTGGATCGAGCGCGGAGCTATTCAAGCCGCGGGCCGCAAGAGTCGATTGAACCGTGGCGATTATCACGGTGAGGTAGCGCGTATACTGGTTGAGCTGTTTGCGTCCTGACTCGCCTTCCTTGCGGAGTGCTTCGAGCGTTGGCACGACCGAGGTCAGAAGCTGGATAATGATGGACGCCGTGATGTACGGCATGATGTTGAGCAGGAAGATCGCGGAGCGGGAAAGAGCGCCGCCGGAAAACACGTTGAACAGTCCAAGGACGCCGTTGTTGGCGTTGTTGAACGTCTGAGCGAGATGGGTCGTGTCGATCCCGGGAATTGGAATGAATGTGCCGAGCCGGTAGATGAGGAGCGCACCGAGCGTGAACAAGAGTCTCTGCTTAAGCTCGTCAGCTTTCGCAAAGGTTGAAAACTTTAGGTTCGCGGCAAGTTGTTCCGCTGCGGACACCATGACTGCTACTCCGGTCTGCCGCACCGCTGCGCAACGCTAGGCGGAGCGGTGTCTGGGCATGTGAGGCCTCGTTGCGTATCGTACAATAGTCGAACGGTCTTGCAAGCGGCGCGGGATGAAGGGGCGCAAATTCGAACGGCGCAGCGCCTATGCGGGTTTAGTTTGGCGGCTTTCGCGTTTGGCTTCGGCGGCGCGGCGGCGTACGGCGCGTTTTCCGTCCCCGGCAAGGCGATCCTCGCGGACGATGGTGATCTCGACGGTGCCGCCCGCGGCTTCGACCGCTTTCACCGCAGCCTCGGAGGCCCCTGCAACCTTGAATTTCAGCGGAGCCTTGAGCGAGCCGCGCGCAAGCAGGCGGACGCCATCGCGCTCCCGCCTCAGCGCGCCGGAAGCGATCAGCGCTTCGGCGTCGATTAAGCCCTTCGAATCCAGCTTGCCCGCGTCGATGGCGTCTTGCACGCGGTCCAAATTAATATGCACGAAATTGAGGCGAAGCGGATTGTTAAAGCCGCGCTTCGGCAGGCGCATGTGGATCGGCATTTGGCCGCCCTCAAAGCCCTTGATCGCGACACCCGAGCGGGCCTTTTGACCCTTCACGCCGCGACCGGCGGTCTTGCCTTTGCCGCAGCCGATACCACGGCCCACGCGAATGCGATCCTTCGTGGCGCCTGGGTTGTCTCTCAATTCGTTTAGTTTCATAGTCTCGGTCCCCGGGCGGCGCACGCGCCGCTTTTAGCGCCTTTTCGCATCGACCGGCACGCCGTTTTCTTCGACGATGCGGACGAGATGCGGAATCTTGTTGATCATGCCGCGGATCGCAGGGTTGTCCGTAACGACCCTGCGGCGATGCATTTTGTTCAGACCGAGGCCGATCAGTGTCTCTCGCTGATCGTAAGGTCTGCGGATAGGGCTGCCCACCTGCTCGATGGTCAGCGTTTTTTTTGTTGCTGCTTCAACCATGACGACTGGTTCCCTTAAGCTTCTGCGGCTTGAGCTGAGGCCGCGCCTTCGGCACCGTCCCGCCTGCGGGTGACGATCTCGCTCACCTTTTTGCCGCGCCGCGCAGCCACGCCGCGCGGGCTGTCCTCGCGCCTCAACGCGTCGAAGGTTGCGCGCACCATGTTATAGGGGTTGGACGTGCCGAGAGACTTCGCGACGACATCCTGAACGCCAAGCGTCTCGAACACAGCGCGCATCGGGCCGCCTGCGATGATGCCTGTGCCAGGAGGGGCGGCGCGAAGGTGTACGCGGCCTGCGCCGTGGTGGCCGCTCACGTCGTGATGGAGCGTACGGCCCTCGCGCAGCGGAACGCGAATGAGATTGCGTTTTGCGGAATCCGTTGCCTTCTTGATCGCGTCTGGCACCTCGCGGGCCTTGCCATGGCCGAAGCCTACGCGGCCCTTTTGGTCGCCCACAACCACAAGCGCTGCAAAACCGAAGCGGCGGCCGCCTTTCACCACTTTGGCGACGCGGTTGATGTGAACGAGTTTGTCCACGAATTCGCTGTCGCGGTCATCGCGGTCCCGTTCTCTGCCTCTACTATGTGGTTCTCGAGCCACGAGCGTACCCTTTCCTTCATCTCAAGCCCGAGCCTGAGCGAACGTTCTAGAAATTCAATCCTGCTTCGCGAGCGGCATCGGCGAGCGCCTTGATGCGCCCATGATAGATATAGCCGCCACGGTCGAATACCACGTCCTTGACGCCGGCTTTCATCGCGCGTTCGGCTACAAGCTTGCCGACCGCCGCGGCCGCGGCGACGTCGGTCCCCTTGTCGAGGCTGAACTCGCCTTCGATGCTGGAGGCAGCCGCAACGGTATGTCCATGCGTATCGTCGATGATCTGGGCGTAGATATGCTTTGACGAGCGGAAGACCGACAGGCGCGGACGGGTGCCCTGCGCGCGGCGCAATGTCCGGCGTACACGCGCTTTGCGGCGGTCGAAACTGGAGAGCGGGGAAGCCATCGTTCGGTCCTACTTCTTCTTGCCTTCTTTGCGCTGAATAAATTCGCCTTGATAGCGGATACCCTTGCCCTTGTAAGGCTCAGGGCCGCGGAACCCGCGTATCTCGGCGGCAACTTGCCCGACCTTGTCCTTCTCGATGCCGGAAATGGTAATTTCCGTAGGCTTCGGCACCACAATCGAGATGCCTTCCGGCACCGCATACATGATGTCGTGGCTGTAACCGAGCTGGAGCTTGAGAGATTTACCGTCAAGCGCTGCACGATAGCCGACGCCCGTCATTTCGAGCGTCCGTGTAAAGCCGTTGGTTGTCCCAAGCATCAAGTTTTCGACCAGAGAGCGCGACATGCCCCACATCGAGCGCGCGCGCTTTGTATCGGTGCGCGGCGACACGGTGATCGCGCCATCCTCTAGCTTCGCCTCGACGTCGTCGATCAAAGTGAGCGAGAGCAGGCCTTTCGGGCCCTTCACCGTCACTTTTTGTCCGTCAACCGTCGCCGTTACGTTTTTCGGAACGGGTATCGGCTTTTTGCCAATCCGGGACATGGTCCAAAACCTTCTTCTTCAGTCCTTCGATGGCCGGGCGCGCCCAGCCTCCAAATCGTTAAGCCGTAGCGTCTGCTTTAGAAGACGCTGCACAAGATCTCGCCACCTACATTTTCGGCCCGGGCGCGCGTATCGGACATAACGCCCTTGGGTGTCGACAGGATCGCAACGCCAAGGCCGTTCGCAATAGTCGGAAGATCCTGCACACTTGAATAGACGCGGCGGCCTGGTGTCGACACCCGCTGAATTTCGCGGATGACGGGGGTACCGTCGTAATACTTGAGTTCTATCTCGAACTCGGTTTTGCCGCTGCCGTACTCGACCTCGGCATAGCCCCGGATATAGCCCTCTTCTCTCAAGACATCGAGGACGCGCGCGCGCAGCTTCGAGGCCGGTGTGGAGACCTTGGGCCGATTGCGCATTTGCGCGTTACGAATGCGTGTTAGCATATCGCCTAGTGGATCGGAAACCGTCATAATCTGTGATCCCTACCAGCTCGATTTTACCAAACCGGGGATAAGCCCCTTATTGCCCAAGTCGCGAAGAGCGATACGCGACATCCTCAGTTTCCGGTAGAAGCCGCGCGGACGGCCCGTAACCTCGCAGCGGTTGCGGATGCGTGTCGGCGATCCGTTGCGCGGAAGTTGCGCAAGTTTAAGCCGGGCTGCAAAGCGCTCTTCCATCGGCAAATCTTTGTTGTTCGCGATGTTCTTAAGATCCAAGCGCTTTTCAGCGTCCCGGGCAGTAATGCGCCGGCGCTTGTTATTCCGCTCGATCATGCCTGTCTTGGCCATTGTCTCTCCTCCGCCTCGCCTTATTGCCGGAAGGGGAAGTTGAATTGCTTCAGAAGCGCGCGCGCCTCGTCATCCGTTTCGGCTGAAGTGCACACGATGATGTCCATGCCCCAGATTTGCTCGACCTTGTCGTAGTCGATCTCGGGGAAAATTATGTGCTCCTTGATGCCCATGGCGTAATTGCCGCGGCCGTCGAAGCTTTTCGAGTTCAGGCCGCGGAAGTCCTTTACGCGAGGCAGGGCGATCGTAACCAGCCTATCCAGAAACTCGTACATGCGGGTCCTGCGAAGCGTCACCTTGCAGCCGATCGCCATCTCTTCGCGGAGCTTGAAAGTAGCGATAGACTTGCGAGACTTGGTGATTATGGGCTTCTGTCCGGCGATGAGCGTCATGTCGCGCGCGGCTTGCTCGACCTTTTTGCGATCGGCCGTCGCTTCGCCAATGCCCATGTTGAGAACGACCTTTTCGATCTCAGGCACACGCATTGGGTTGTTATATTTGAATTCTTTTTGCATCGCCGGCCGTATGGCCTCGATATACTGTATCTTCAGCCGGGGCACGTACCCGCTTGCGCTTTCCTGAGCCTTAGCCATCGATCGTCTCGCCTGAACGCTTGGCAAACCGCACCTTGCGCCCATCGTCCAAAAATTTGAAGCCAACCCGCGATGGCGATCCGTCTGCAGGATCCTCCACGGCGATATTCGAAATGTGGATGGGCGCCTCTTTCGAGATAATACCGCCATCCTGTTGCGCCGACTGCTTTTGATGCCGGCGAACGACATTGACGCCCTGTACCAGCGCCCGGTTCTCGTCCGGGATCACCTGCAGAACCTCTCCGCGTTTGCCCTTATCGCGGCCAGCCATCACCACGACGCGGTCGCCTTTTTTAACCTTAAGTTTCGGCTGCGCCATCACAGCACCTCGGGCGCAAGAGAAATGATTTTCATATGCTGCTTTGCACGCAGTTCGCGCGGAACCGGTCCGAAAATGCGGGTACCGATCGGTTCGCGCTGGTTGTTGATCAGCACAGCGGCGTTGCTATCGAAGCGGATCGCGCTACCGTCCGGGCGGCGCACAGGAAAGGACGTGCGCACGATGACGGCCTTCATAACCTGGCCCTTTTTCACGCGGCCCTTTGGAATCGCTTCTTTTACACTGACGACAATCACATCGCCAATCGTCGCCGTGCGGCGCATGGACCCGCCAAGCACCTTGATGCACATGACCCGGCGTGCGCCGGAATTATCGGCGACATCCAGATGAGTTTGCATCTGTATCATTGCAGTTCACCTTTCAAGCGAAAGGGCATCCGCCCATCGCGTTCAATCACTCGGCTGTGCCTTGCGGTGTTAGCTTATCTAAAACCACCCACCGCTTATTTTTCGAGATCGGCGGACATTCTTGGATGCGAACGGAATCGCCTTCGTGGAATGCATTCGCCTCGTCATGCGCATGATATTTTTTGGTCAGGCGCACGGTTTTTTTCAGAACCGGGTGCGTTAAGCGCCGCTCGACCATGACGACAACGGTCTTGTCGTTCTTGTCGGAGACAACCACACCCTGCAAAACGCGCTTCGGCATCTTTTTCGTCCTTAACTCTGCGCTTCGGCCGTGCGCTTCTCGCGCCCAACCGTTTTGATGCGGGCGATGGTGCGGCGCACCTCGCGAACCCGCGCGGTATTGTTCAGCTGGGCGGTTGCCTTTTGGAACCGCAAGTTGAATTGCTCGCGCTTAAGCTTGACGAGCTCGTCTTCGAGCTGATCGAGCGTAAAATTGCGAATGTCTTCGATATTCATCGCAGCCCCGCTATTCCTTCACTGGCGCAAGTTCGCCAAGCCGGGCCACCACGCGGGTGCGGATTGGCAGTTTTGCAGCGCCGAGCCGCAGCGCTTCGCGAGCGGTCTCCTCGCCGACGCCATCGATCTCGAACATGATTTTGCCCGGCTTCACGCGCGCGGCCCAAAATTCCGGCGCGCCTTTACCTTTGCCCATGCGTACCTCGGTCGGCTTCTTGGAAACCGGCAAATCCGGGAAAATCCGGATCCAGACGCGGCCCGCGCGTTTCATCTGGCGCGTGATCGCACGGCGTGCGGCTTCGATCTGCCGCGCAGTGACGCGTTCCGGTTCCATCGCCTTGAGGCCGAAACTGCCAAAGTTAAGCGACGTGCCGCCTTTGGCATTGCCATTCATCCGGCCTTTGAAGGCCTTTCTGAACTTCGTTTTCTTCGGTTGCAGCATCGCTTACACCATTGTCCCAATGCACTGTGCGCGGAGCGCCAGCGCTATGCTTTTTCTCTATCGCGGTCCCGATCCCGGTCCCGGCCGCCACGGTCGGGACGGTCGCGGTCGCGCCGTGGAGGACGGCCATCGGACCGGCCACCGCCGCCGCCTTCCTGGTTCTCCATGGAGAGACGCTCTTGCGCCATCGGATCGTGTTCGAGAATCTCACCTTTGAAGATCCAGACCTTCACCCCGATGATGCCGTAAGCCGTTTCAGCCTCGGCCGTACCGTAGTCGATATTGGCGCGCAGTGTATGCAGCGGCACCCGGCCTTCGAGATACCACTCAGAGCGTGCGATTTCCGCGCCGCCAAGCCGGCCGGAAACATAGATCCTAACGCCAAGTGCACCCAGGCGTTGAGCGGACTGGATCGCGCGCTTCTGAGCGCGGCGGAATGCGACCCGCCGTTCGAGCTGTTGCGCAACCCCCTCGGCCGCGAGCGTCGCATCGAGTTCGGGCTTGCGGATCTCGACGATGTTCAAATACACCTCCGACGAGGTGAACTTGGCGAGCTGGCCGCGCAGCTTCTCAATGTCGGCGCCTTTTTTGCCGATCAGAATGCCTGGCCGTGCTGTGTGGACCGTGACCCGGCACTTTTTATGCGGCCGCTCGATCACGACCTTGGAGATGCCGGCTTGGCGGCGCTGCTTCAAAATGAACTCGCGGATCCGGAAATCCTCGTGCAGAAGCCTGCCATATTCGCCCTTGTCGGCGTACCAGCGGCTGTCCCAGGTCCGGTTGATTCCGAGCCGGAGCCCGATCGGGTTGACTTTCTGACCCATTAGGCTTGCTCCTGAACTTCTCTCACGACGACAGTGATCTGCGAGAAGGGTTTCTCGATCCGGCCCATGCGCCCGCGGGCGCGCGGATGAAAGCGCTTCATTACGAGATTCTTGCCGACAAAGGCTTCGGCGACGACCAGTTGATCGACATCGAGGCCGTGATTGTTTTCCGCATTTGCAATCGCCGATTGCAGTGTCTTCTTCACATCCTTGGCGATGCGCTTATGCGAGAAGGTGAGGTCGGCCAATGCCTTCTCGACCTTCTTGCCGCGGATGAGTTGTGCGACAAGATTGAGCTTTTGCGGGCTGACGCGAAGCGACCGCGCTACTGCCTGAGCCTCATTATCTTTGAGCCGCCGCTCGAATTTTGGTTTCGACATGGCTACTTCCTCTTCGCCTTCTTGTCGGCGGCGTGGCCGTAATAGGTGCGGGTTGGAGCGAACTCGCCGAACTTGTGGCCAACCATGTCCTCGGAGACGAGCACCGGGATATGCTTCTGGCCGTTATGCACGGCGACGGTTAGCCCGACGAATTGGGGCAGAATAGTCGAGCGCCGGCTCCAGATCTTGATCGGCGCATTCGATTTTTTCTCGCGAGCCGCATCCGCCTTTGCCAGCACATAGCCGTCGACAAACGGGCCTTTCCAAACTGAACGTGTCATCGCTGCCTCTATTTCTTCTTCACGTGGCGGGCGCGGACGATATACTTATCCGTCTTTGGGTTCTTGCGGGTGCGGGTGCCCTTGGTGCCCTTGCCCCACGGCGTAACGGGATGGCGCCCGCCCGAGGTGCGGCCTTCGCCGCCGCCGTGCGGATGGTCGACCGGGTTCATGGCGACGCCCCGTACGCTCGGGCGCTTGCCGAGCCAGCGATTGCGGCCGGCCTTGCCAAGGTTCTGGTTCGAAATGTCGGGATTCGAAACCGCACCGACGGTCGCCATGCAGTCGGCCTGTACCATCCGCATCTCGCCCGAGTTGAGGCGCAGGATGGCCATGCCTTGATCGCGGCCGACAAGCTGGGCGTAGCAGCCCGCCGAGCGTGCGATTTGACCGCCCTTGCCGAGCTTCATCTCGACATTGTGGATAATGGTGCCGATTGGCATGTTCGCCATCGGCATCGCATTGCCGGGCTTCACGTCGACCTTGTGGCCGGAGACCACCTTGTCGCCGGCATTCAGCCGCTGAGGCGCGAGAATGTACGAGAGTTCGCCATCCTCATATTTAATGAGCGCTATAAAAGCGGTGCGGTTGGGATCGTATTCGAGCCGCTCGACGGTGGCGGCTACATCGAATTTGCGCCGCTTGAAATCGACGATCCGGTAGCTCCGCTTGTGGCCGCCGCCGCGCCGCCTGGACGTGATATGCCCGTGCACGTTCCGGCCGGCGCTTTCGGAGCGCCCTTCGGTCAGCGCCTTCACCGGCTTGCCCTTCCATAGCTGCGAGCGGTCGACCAGCACTAGCTGGCGAAGGCCCGGAGTTATGGGGTTATATGTTCTCAATGCCATGGCGAATGCGCCTCTACCGAACCTGCTTTACAGTCTTGCCGTGATATCGATTGCCTGGCCCTCTTCGAGGGTGACGATCGCTTTCTTGAAATCGCTTTGCTGTCCTTTAACGCCCTTGAACCGCTTTAGCTTTCCCTTGCGGATCAGAGTGTTGACGGCAACAACCTTGACGTTGAACAGACGCTCAACGGCTTCCTTGATCTCGGGCTTGGTCGCGCTGATCGCAACCTTGAAAACGACCTGGCTGTTTTCGGAGGCCATGGTCGATTTCTCGGTCACCACCGGCGAGCGGATGACGT
>JBKQIH010000082.1:0-6529 GCA_052148445.1 Rhodomicrobium sp. | reverse complement strand
GCGATCCAATCCTGCAAGCGGTCCTGGCCGATGGCGCGGCTGGCGAGCGCCTCCGGGTTGGTCCCGCCCTGGTAATCCTGCGGGATCAGATAGAAGCGGCCGCTCTCCGAATAGCCATGCGCGGCGGCGTAGAGGATGAACGTATCGCGCGGAGCGATCTCAGCCGATATCCGCTGCAAGGCCCGGTCGAGCCCGGCGGCGGTGGCATCCGTGTCGAGCGCTTGCGTGACGCGCACTTCGCCATACATCCCGGCGCCTGCTTTTTGCATCTCGGCGGCGAAGGCCTTCGCGTCCGTTACGGCCAGATCGAGTGGCGGGAAATACGCATTTTGGGGGCTGCCAGGCAACGAGCCTTTGTCCGCGTAGGTGTTGATGCCAATGGCGAGGATATGAAGTTTCGGCTTCACACTATCGGCCGGCCCAGTGAATTTGATCGTGGTGCGCGCCGGCAGCGAGGCCAGGAGATTGCGCTTGTTATAGGCAATGACCTCGATCTTGTTCTCGCCAGCGTCGAGAGGGAGCGCGCGTTCGATTTCAAAATCCGGCCCCGCCCCGGCGGGCACGCCAGAGACGCCGGCGGTGATGCCGTTGACACGCCACTCGATGCGCCCGATCCCCGTGCCGCGATCCCTAACGCGCGCGGCGACGGTCGCGAGGTCCGCGCCCGATTGGCTGTCCGGCGCGTGCGAAATAATCGCAACGGCGGGCGGCGGCCCGCTGTCGAGAACCCTTTCGAGGTTGACCTTTTCGGCGGCGCGCTTGACCTCCCCGCCCGGATCGCCCGCCAGCGCCTCACGGACGAGATCGGGGTTGAAGAGGGATTGATAAACCTGCCCGATGGTTGTGACCTCCATGCCGCGGACAATCGCAAGCATGTCCGTGTCGCGCTGCGAGGCGGAAAAAAAACCGTTGGGCGTCATAGTCAACCATTCGCCATTGGGAGGAGCCATCATAAGTGCGCGCTCGCGGCCTGCTTGGATATCCCATATGCGGGTGGTGCCGTCGGAGCTGCCGGAGACGGCAAACCGGCCGTCGGGTGAAAACGACACCGAGGTGACATTGCGGGTATGCCCGCTGAGGCTTCGCAACGCCTTCTGACTGCTGTTGTCGCGCTTCTTGTCTAAAGCCACGTCCCACAGTCTTAGCCTGGCATCAGCCCCGCCGGAGAGCGCGAAGCGGCCGTCGGGCGAAAATACAACCGAGTTGACACCGAATTGCTCTCCGTCGAAGAAGCGGAGCGTGTCACCTGTCTGGACGTCCCAAAGTCTCAATTCGGAGTGGCTATCCCCAGAGAGCGCAAAGCGGCCATCGGGTGAATACGCCACAGCAGTGACATCGCCCGAATGCCCGGTGAAGCTGCGTAGCTCTTCGCCTATGTAAATAGGCTTCCAACTCGACCATTGAAGACTCTCGCCTGTAGGTATTTCCCATAGTTTCATTGTGTTAGAGGATCTGCCGGAGAAGGTCTTATCTAGGCCGCCGGAGAGGGCAAAACGCCCATTGGGCGAAAATGCAACCGAATAGACACCGGCGTTATGCCCGTAAAACTCGCACAACTCGTGGCCCGTGGCCACGTCCCACAGTCTCAGCGTACTCTGCGTCCCTTCGCCGCTGCGAGGGTGGGTGCCAGAGAGGGCGAAACGGCCATCGGGCGAAAACGCCACCGAATCGACACCGCCAGTATGCCCGCTGAAACTGCGCAGCTCCTTGCCCGTCGCGATTTCCCATAGTTTCAGGGTATCGTCCCAGCTACCGGAGAGCGCGAAGCGGCCGTCGGGCGAAATTGCAATCGAGGTGACGCGGCCTTTGTGTCCACTAAAGCTGCGCAGCTCTTTACCCGTGGCCATCTCCCACAGTTTCAGCGTGTTGTCATAGCCGCCAGAGAGCGCGAAGCGGCCATCGGGCGAAACCACGACAGACAAGACATCCTCCGTACTGCCGCCGAGGTTGCGCAGCAGCTTGCCCGTGGAGACCTCCCACAATTTGGGCCTCTTGCCCCCGCCGCCAGAGAGGGCGAAGCGGCCATCGGGCGAAAACGCAAACGACAAGGGGCCAATGTCGGCATGCCCCCCGAAGCTGCTCAGTTCCTTTCCCGTAGCCACCTCCCACAATTTCATTGTCTCATTGCCTCCGCCGCCTCCGCCGGAGAGGGCGAAGCGGCCATCGCTGGAAAACGCTACCGACGAAACTCCGGCGGTGTGTCCCGTGAAGATGCGTAGTTCCTTGCCCGTGGCCACCTCCCACAATTTCAGCGTTTTGTCGGCACTGCCTGACAGGATGGAACGGCCATCCGGCGAAAACGCCACCGAGTTGACATCGGCGGCGTGTCCGGTGAAGCTGCGTAGCTCTTTACCCGTAGCAACCTCCCAAAGTTTGAGGGTTTTGTCTCGGCTGCCGGAAAGGGCGAAGCGGCCATTCCGCGAAAACGCTAACGACGAGACAGAGTCGGTGTGTCCGGAAAATCTTCGCAGTAAATTGCCCGTTGCCAGTTCCCACAGTTTTAGCTCTCCAGTGTAAAATCCGCTGCCCGACAAGTATCTGGTGCCGGACAAAGCTAAACGCCCATCGGGCGAAAACGCTACGGACGAGACAGGGTTTTCAAGAAAGAAGCCGAAGCTGCGCAGCTCCTTTCCGGTGGCCACGTCCCAAAGTTTCAAAGTGTTGTCGTCGCTACTACCGGAAAGTGCGAATCGGCCGTCCGGCGAAAAGGCAACCGAGTCGACAGCGTCGACATGCCCGGTGAAGCTGCGTAGCTCCTTGCCCGTGGCCACATCCCACAGTTTCAGCGTTTTGTCGAAGCTAGCGGAGAGGACGAAACGTCCATCGGGCGAAAACGCGGCCGAGGTGACAGCTTGTGTATGCCCCATTTGCGGGACAATTTCGATCGGGGGCCTCTCTCCGGCTCGCGCCTCGCCAATGACCGCGCCGCCCAGAAACCCCAAAACGCAAAACGCAAATCGCAACAGCATGACGCCACCCAAGCGAAATCGTGCACAAGGTCCAGACAATACCACGTATACGGCCGGGCTTCGACTGGCGTTTCGGAGGCTTCCGTGCCCGGGCGCCGGGCGAGCTTCCCTGGATCGACGCGGCGGCGAGAGCCGCCTCGCGATGACGGGGGCAAGCGCATGGGGTTCATTTTCGTAGCGCTAGGATATACTTAACGCGGTAATGGTGAATCGGCACCGCCGTTAATATCTACCCGCCGCGAAAGTCGCAATTTTTCGCGTTTTTGCGTGCAAAAGCTGCATCGAAAAAGTCCGTTAAATATATTCGCAGTTCGGGATTAACCAAAACATGGGCCGAAGCGGGCGACGCCTCCCGCCGCCGCGTCTAGAATCGTCGTGCATAATCAAAGTGTTGGCCTGCTTAACGGTCCAGCAAGGCGCTTTTTCCTACGATTGCGCCTTAAAGAGATGCGCAGGCAAACCATGGCCCCATACCGCAATCGTAAACAATCGAACGCTCCCGGATACCGTCTTTGGCTCACCCGGATCAGGATATAGGCCGCAGCGTGCGGAGACTCGAAGAAGGATTCGCCGCCGCGCTGTCCCGTGAGTACACGTTTATCCGATACGCGCCGGTTCGACGCATGGGGCGCGCTGCCGGCGAAGGCAAGCTCTGCCTGCTGCTAAACCGCGATGGCAGCGGCGCTTATGCCCCCATAACGTCTGTCGCGGCGCCTGAAGGCGTCGATGGCGGCGGCGAGGTCGGCGGGTTCGAAATCCGGCCAGTGCCTTTGCGTGAAGTGCAGCTCGGCATAGGCGCATTCCCACAGGAGAAAATCGGAGAGGCGCTGCTCGCCGCTGGTGCGGATCAGAAGATCGACGTCGCTACAGTCTTTGCCGCCGAGCATCTCGGCCATGGTCTCGCGCGAGCAGCCGCCGGAGCTTTGCGCCGCGCTTACCGCTTGCAGAATCGCGTCGCGGCCGGAATAATCGAGCGCGATCCGCAAATGCAAGGACTTGCCGTTTGCGGTCGCAGCTTCGGCCTGGGCGATCAGCTGGGCAATGCCGTTCGGAAGCCGGTCCCGCCGCCCGATGACGGAAAGCCGGATACCGCTTTTGGCAAGCCGCTCGATTTCGGTGGCGAGATAACGCCTCAGAAGACCCATCAGCGCCGAAACCTCGGCCGGCGGCCGGCGCCAATTGTCGCTTGAGAAGGCGTAGACCGTGAGTGTGCCGGCGCCCAAATCCCAAGCGGCCTCCGAAATCCGGCGCAGCGCATCGACGCCGGCTTTATGCCCCGCCTGGCGGGGGAGTCCGCGTTGCGTGGCCCAGCGCCCGTTGCCATCCATGATAATGGCAATGTGCAGTCTCTTCTGTAAATCGCTTTGCATCGCAAAGTCTCCTCTCAAAAAAAAGTCAGGCCGGTTGGAACTTGGCTTTGCCGTCCACGGCGCGGGCGGCTTTCGCGGCCTGCGCGGCATCGCGCACAACGCGTTCCAAAACCGAGAGATAATCGAGAAAGCGCTTGGCGCCGGCTTCGGTGATCCGGCAGGTCGTTAGCGGCCGGTTGCGTTCGAAGCGCTTGTCGATTGTGACGAGGCCGGCTTCATGTAGCACCTGCAAATGGCGGCTGAGATTGCCGTCGGTGAGGCCGCAAAGCTGCTTCAAATCGCCGAAAGGCAGCCCTTTGGGATGCGCCATTAGTGAGGTCAGCACGCCAAGCCGGGCCTTTTCGTGGATCACGCGGTCCAGCCCCTCATAGGAAAACGGAGCGGCATCCGGTTTATCGTTCATGGCGTCCTCCTTGTGCAAAGTGCAGAACGCTCGCGGCAAGAAGCTGCCCGAGGCCGAAGGGCAGGCCCATCATCCAGGGCGACAGGGCCTGCTCCTCGCTTGCGCCAATGAGCACGGCCGCGCCGGAAAGAAAGTACCATCCGGCCGGCAGCATCACGCCGCGCGGAAGCGAGCGCACCGCCGCGAACAAGCCGAGCGCGACCAGGATTTGCCAGAGTCCCGGCAGCATCCATACATTCTGCGGTGAAAACCTAAGGAGAATGGCGGCGAGCGCGGCTCCGGCGAAAGCGGAAGGCACAAACTGCTCGATGGCATTGAAGATCATGGCGCTGGAGAGCCCGCCATGGTGGCGGCGTGCGCGCGCGATCATTTCGGCGCCAATCAGGCCCGCCGCAACGGCGGCGATGCCGGCCCATACGGCGAGGAAGGCCTCCGGCGTTTCTGCCAGGTCCGGCCAGAGCGTTTGCATCGCCGCGCCCGCAAAAGCGAGCAACCCGGATGAGGCGATCACAGCCGGTCCGAAGCCCTGAAACATCGTGCCCGCCGCGAGACGGCTGCGAATATCGGCAATATCGGCCAGGGCTTTGTCGAGCTCGGTCATCTCAATCCCAAATCACTTTGCACTGCAAAGTATCCTACACCTTCGCCAAGCTTACGCAAGCGCTTTTGCGGCGCGCTAGTACGCCCCGCGGGACATCCTAACCCGCTTGCCGCAGACGCCCGAAGGATTTCCCGCGAATAACGTGTACAAGCAACTTATTGAATCTAGTACAAATTATCGCAGGCAAGTTCCCTTGCTTGCGGCAATTTCGGGAGCGAACTTGCCTGCCGCTGTACCGGCCCATGCGCTTTGGGCATCCGCAACTTTTCGATAGGAGCCGGCCGCCGTTTTATCCGGGGGCTGGCGCTATTTTATATCTTTGGAAGTTCAAGCCCGCATTTCTGTCCTGCGACAGGGAGCCCAGTGCAGGCAAGAATGTTTTCTCCAGGGGACTGCGCGTTAGTCTGCGCTTCGTTCACAGCGGGCGCTGGGCTTTCGGTTGCGCAAGCACACAACTGCAGCAGCAACAGCATCGAAAAACTAACACGGATCATGGCATGCCTCCGCATGAGTATTAACGAATGTGTAATGTTTGCTGTGCTCTGCCGATTCGTTCAACGGTGAAATTGTAATGGATTTTGAGTTTTCTATGTTCTGAGCGGGCCGGGCTTCCGCATTTGTGGTCCTGAGCATAACCTCGGACAACCTGGAAAGCTTTCTGAACGAGATCGATCATGACCGGCCCAGCCGATGGCGCGGATGTGCGGCACATCGCCATTGAAGCGATTTTGCCTAACGATCCCGAAACCGTGTGGAAGGCGCTGACGGCGCCGGAGCCGGTCGCGCGCCGGCTTATGCCGAACGATTTTGAAGCCACCCTTGGGAATTGCTTCAAGTCCCAGGCGAAGCCGATGGGCGGCTGGGACGGAGTTGTAGAGTGCGAAGTCCTTGAAATCCTCCCCAGCGCAAGCTCGCGTACAGCTGAAAAGGCCGCTCCGATGCTAACCCGAAATACGGGGCGCGCCTGGACTCAATCGTGACCTGGATACGACACCGGTTCAGGGCGGAACGCGGCTGAGGCTCGTGCATTCGGGCTTCCGCTCGCCAAGTAACAATTTCGCGTTCGAGGTCATGAGTGCCGGCTGGGGCCGCGTTACTTTGCCGTATCGCGTACTGTTCATCGTCAGTTCAGACGTGTGCTGTTAAGGATTTCTTAGCATATCTCACCAGGTATGCGCCCGGTGAT
>JBKQIH010000081.1:0-11854 GCA_052148445.1 Rhodomicrobium sp. | reverse complement strand
CTTTCTGAAATGGTTCGATGCCGCCACAAGCATGAAAGCCAAAGCCGCTGAGAACCGGAACGGCAACGTGCAGCCGGGATAAGGGCAGTGCGTGCCAACTCAGTTCGCGGTTGCCGCTCTTTGCGGCGACATGCGACAATGGCTTCGCCAGCTGTCATGGACAACCCCAATGGTGCTTCCGCCCCCAGCCTGCATTGGATCTCCCTTCGCCGAGATCGACACGCCCGCTCTCGTGATCGATCTAGACGCGTTCGATAGAAATCTCGAGGCGATGGCCGCGGCCTGCCGCCGCCTCGGGGTCCGCCTGCGACCGCACGCAAAAACGCACAAATCCCCTATTATCGCGGCCAAGCAGATCGCACGGGGCGCGGCTGGAATTTGCTGCCAGAAGCTGGCCGAGGCCGAAGTGTTTGTGGCAAGCGGCATTACCGATGTGCTGATCACCAACGAAGTCGTGGGGCGGCAAAAGCTAGAGCGGCTGGCGTGCCTTGGGAGGCATGCCCGGATCGGGGTATGCGCCGATAGCGTCGAAGCCGTCGAGGCCTTGGCTGCGGCAGCGGACCGCGCCGGATCGTGCATCGAGGTTTTAGTTGAAATCGATGTGGGCCAGCGGCGATGCGGCGTGGCGCCCGGCCCGGCTGCCGTTGAGCTTGCGGCAAAGATCGCCGCCTGCCCGCCGCTGAGCTTTGCCGGGTTGCAGGCCTATTACGGCAGCGCGCAGCATATGCGCACCCGAGAAGAGCGCCGCGCCGCGATAACGTCCGCGAGCGAACTCACCTCAAAGACGGTGCGCCTCCTAGCCGGGGCGGGCCTTGCCTGCGAGACGATCGGCGGCGGCGGCACGGGCACCTACGAACTCGAAGGGACTAGCGGCGTCTGGAACGAATTGCAGCCGGGCTCGTATATTTTCATGGACGCCGACTATGCAAAGAACACGCCCGGCGCCGCCAGCGCGGGGCCGGTCTTCGAGCACGCGCTGTTTGTGCTCACCTCCGTGATGAGCCTGTCCCCCGGCTGGGCGGTACTCGATGCCGGTCACAAGGCGCTCTCGAACGACAGCGGCTTTCCAACCGTTTTGGCAAGACCGGAGCTTGGCTACGGCCAGCCTTCCGACGAGCACGGCGTTCTCGACCTCAGCGCGAGCCCGTGGAGGCCCTCGCTTGGCGAAAGGCTTGTTCTGATCCCTGGGCATTGCGACCCGACCGTCAATCTTTACGATTGGTTTGTGGGCGTCCGGCATTTTGGCACGCAGCAAGCAGCTGTTGAAACTTTGTGGCCCGTCTCGGCGCGCGGTGCGGTCACCTAACTTTGTTTTAGGTTGCTTAAGCCTGAAACGAAAAAGCAGTGCAGCGCGGGCAAAGATTGGCTAAACAGGCACCCCGGTCTCACGATCGATCTCAAGGAGAAGGAAATTGCGAGTTTTCGCTCTTCCGCGCCGAAGCGCGCTCTTCGCGCTTGCGGTTTTGGCTTCAACGGCCGGCCAGTTGGCGGCCCCGCTCACAACAATGGCTCAACAGTCAGGAACAACCATGACGACACCATCGGGATTGCAGATTACCGACATTACCGTTGGCGCCGGTGCCACGCCGAAGCCCGGCCAAATGTGCACCGTGCATTATACGGGCTGGCTCTACAATAATGGCACCAAGGGCGCGAAATTCGACAGTTCGGTCGATCGCGGCGAGCCTTTCGAGTTTAAGATCGGCGCGCATCAGGTCATTGCCGGATGGGACGAGGGCGTTGCCTCGATGAAGGTTGGCGGCAAGCGCACACTCATTATCCCGCCAAGTCTTGGCTATGGCGCGCGCGGTGCCGGTGGCGTTATCCCGCCGAACGCCACGCTGATGTTCGATGTCGAGCTGCTCGGCGTGAAATAGCCGGTCCTGCCGCCGTCACTTTCGCGCGCGGCGCCCGCTGTCATGGCCGCATACAGTGCGGCCATGATGGGAGTGTGCTCTCCGCGGGAAGGCGCACTGGCACCGGACGCTGGCCAAATCCGAGTCATTTTTGCTGCGGAAACTCTTCAAGCACAGCCTTGAGTGTGTCGCTCCGGACAATGGAGGGTCCTGTAAACGGGTGGTCGATCTCCACCATCGCAAGAAGGGCGGAGAATGTAATGGCCGACAGGATGCCGGTCATCAAGACTTGGGCGCGCAGGTTCCTTGTGCCGAAGAAAAATGTAAAGACAACGGTAAGGACCGCGCCGGTAAACAGGACCAGCCAAATTATGTTCGGCACGACGCCGGTCGCGAGGTGAAGCCGCGTGCGGCGGGCTTCGGTGATCGAGTCGAGCTGCTTGAACATTTCAATGAGCAAGGCCGGCTGTTTCGCTTCGCCCTCGGTTAAGCGCAAGGCGGCTGCGTAGAGAGAGTCGAGCGCCGCAGTAACCTCGTGGCTTTCCTTTTCGCGCGCCATGCTCGGCCAGTCCCGCTCCACGGCGAGCTTGAGGTAGTCGCTTAAGTCCGCCCTTATCGCGATCATCTTAGGGTCGGGACCGGCCCAAAGCCGGTAAAGCGTCTCCGATGCTCCGGCCTCCTTCACCACCGCGGCCTGCGCTTCGCTAAACTTTTCCCAAACGACGATCACCGCGAAAGCGACCAGCACCGCGTAGATCACGCCAACCGTCGCGAATTTGAAGCCGGCGATCTCGTTATTGGAGGTCAGATGCTCAAGACTGACTGAGCGGCGCACAAGAATCGGCCCGCACATAGCGAGAAGCGTGGGCAGAACCACCAGCAAAAGTATCGCGGCCCACAGCGGAAGACCGGAGAGGAAAAGCAGCACGTTATGGTTCCTTTCGGCGCGAGGATATCCTGCCGATTTTCCTGCAGGAGTGCCTAAACTTCCTTCACTGGCAAAACGACAGTGACTCGCGTGTTTATATTAAAGCTTAGGCCAAGCTTGACTTCAAAAATATCCGGCGGTGCCAAGATAACACAGACAAACTTGCTGCGACTCGCTTAGCAATCTTAACGGGATGCAAACGCGAGAGACAACCTATGCTAGCATTGCGTAGCGGCGCATTGAATGCTTCCAGGAACGGAACAGCCAGCCGCAGTCAGCGGCAGTTACTGGCATTCCTCTCAACCATGGGCGTTGCGGCGGTTTTTACCGGCGCGTTCGTCCAGCCGCAGCCTGCATCGGCCGTCCCGGCCTATGCGCGTCAAACCGGCCAGCCCTGCGCCACCTGCCACACGGCGTTTCCAGAACTGACCCCTTACGGGCGGCAATTCAAGTTAATGGGCTATACCGCCGGCGGAACCCGCTGCGGCGACGGTTCGGCTTTGACTAATGAGCAGCAGGTTCCCCTTTCCGTCATGGCTTGGCCCGCCACGTTTACAAGCTACAAAGACAAAGCTGCCAACCCGACAAGCCCTCCCGGCAGCTTCAACGATAACGATTGGATACCTGGACAGTTCAGCCTTTTTGTTGCCGGCCAATATTATTGCAATGTAGGCGGTTTCGCGCAGATGACTTACGACCGGCCTGGCTTCGGTTTCGGCTGGGACAACACCGATATCCGTTACGCCAATACCGGCAGGATCGAGGGAACCAACATTGTCTATGGCGTTACGGCCAACAACAATCCAACTGTCCAGGACGTGTGGAATTCCACGCCAGCCTGGGCCTTTCCCTACATAGCTTCCGAGGTCGCTCCAACGCCCGCAGCCGCCACAATGCTCGGCGGTTCGACCTGGGCTCAGCGCGTCGGAGGCGCCGGCGCCTATGTCTGGATCGACAACATGTTTTATGCGGAGCTGAGCGCTTATGGTGCCTTAGACCCGCGCACGCTGACCACGCTTGGCCAAGACCCGACCGACGGCACTCCGAGATTCTCCGGGGGCGCGCCCTATTGGCGCTTCGCGGTCGAAAAGACCTGGGACAAGAATTCGCTCATGTTCGGCACCTTCGGTATGTACGCAAACGTCGCGCCGACAAATGCGGGCGTCGGCGGGGGGCTTGGCGGTCCTCCTCAAGCTTTGGCGCTTCCTGGGATCACCGATCCATTTCTCGATATCGGCGTGGACGCTCAGTATCAATATATAGGCGACTGCAATATTTTCACTGTCCGGGCGAGTTGGATCTGGGAGCATCAAAAGCTCAATGTAGAAAATAACCCCCTCATCGCGACTGCGGCCAACCCAACCGACGAGCTCAACGATCTTAATATCTCTGCAAGCTACATTTACGACCGGACGTACAGCTTTACAGCAGGATATTTTGCGACCTGGGGAACCTCGGATGCGGGCCTCTATGCCAATTTCCTAAATAACTCACCGAATTCCAACGGCTGGAACGTCGATGTCGCCTATCTGCCTTTCAGCAATGGCGGCCCAGATTTGTGGCCGTGGTTCAACGCGCGGATCGGCGTTCTCTACACCCATTATGATGAGTTCAACGGAACCTCCGGGCCCAGTTTCGCAGCAAATGGAAGTCTAGTGAAGGCCAGCGGCAACGACACGGTCTTCCTTTATACTTGGCTCATGTTCTAACTTCGCAAAGTCGTGGTGCAATTGCAGGCGTACTCAGTCCGCAACAAGAAACGCAAGGCGCGGAGTTTAGATCATGAAAGCCGGCAGCTTACGGTCAGCACTACAGACAGCGGTCCTAGCCGTGGCACTCCCCTTTGCGGCATACGCCGATGGCGACGGCACCTCCACCGGTGGTCTTCAGGCGAAGGCGGGATATTGCACCGACTGTCACGGGACAGATGGCCAGGGTTATATCGGCTGGTATCCCATGCCGCGCATCGCTGGCCAGCGGCGTGAATACTTCGCGAACCAGCTCAAGTCCTTTGTCAGCCGCAACCGCGAGAACGACATCGCGATCTTGATGTACAAGGTACACAATGTCAGCCCAGCTTTGGGAAGCGCTCTCGCGGCTCACTTTAAGCGGCTCGATCCCCGGCCTTTCGGGGGCGCTCCAGAGGGGCTCGCTGAGCGGGGGAGAAGAATCTACGAAGAGGGAATCCCCGAAGACAACGTTCCCGCTTGTTCGGCGTGTCATGGCCCGAACGCGCATGGCGATGGGCAAAACCCCCGGCTCGCAGGCCAGCTTTATACCTATGTGGTCAAAGAGCTATCGAATTGGGCTCATGAGCGCGCGCAAGAGTCTCCCTCGGAGACGGTAGCCGTCATGACCCCGATCGCGGCCGCCTTGTCCAAAGATCAAATCAAAGCCGTCGCAGCCTATCTCAGCGCGCAGCGGTAAATCCATGCGTCACGACACCGATAAAGAGCGGAAATTCAGATCATGAAACGCAATAGGCTGAAACTGGCAATCTTGGCCCTTGTTTCGTCCGCCCTTCCCTCATTTGCCTGTGACATGGACGCCGTCTGCATCGGGGAAGCGCTTGCTGAGCGCAATTGCACCTGGTGCCACGGTCCATCGGCGCAGGGCTTTGCAACGGCACCGCAATTGGCGGGACAGCAGCCCGCTTATGTGGAAAATCAGCTCCGGAACTTTTACGATCACAGCCGCGATAATCCCCTGTCCCGGCAATATATGTGGGGCGCCGCTGCCAAGGTCGATGCCGGGACGGCGCACGATTTGGCCGCATACTTCCAGTCGGCCGTGCCCCAGCCGGCCGCCGATGGAGACGAGGCACTCGTCCCGGCAGGCAAAACGCTGTACGAAGAGGGAAGCCCCGAGGGCAATATCGTGCCCTGCGTCGCATGCCACGGCCCGAACGCGCCGGGCGTTAGAAATATTCCCCGTCTGGCCGGCCTCTCATACCCTTACTTGAAGCGCAGGCTTACTCAGTGGGGCGAAGGCTTTCACCAGTCCGCCGCCGCGCCGATGCCAGGGATTGCCAGCAAATTGTCCGAAGAGCAGATTTGTGCGCTGGCTTCCTATCTCAGCTACATGCAGTAAGTTTCAACGATCCTTCATCCGCCCCGGTTTAGAGCAGCTGCGCGGATCTCGCTCAGGCTTTGGCGCGGCGTGATCGCTTCCGGGTCGAGGCGCAGCTCAAGAATCGACGGCAGGCCGGAGGCTTGCGCCGCCTCGAACGCGCCCGCGAACTCTTCGGTCTTTTCGACGGCCGCACCGAAGCCGCCGAACGCGCGCGCGTACGCCGCGAAGCTGGGATTCACGAGGCCGGTACCGTGCACGCGGCCCGGATAATTCCGCTCCTGGTGCATGCGGATGGTGCCGTACATGCCGTTGTTGACTACGATGAAAATCGCCGGCGCCCGGTATTGCACTGCGGTGGCAAATTCCTGCCCCGTCATCAGGAAGCAGCCATCGCCGGAGAAAGCCACGACCGTCCGCTCCGGATAAAGCAGCTTCGCTGCAATCGCGGCGGGGACGCCGTAGCCCATAGAGCCGGAAGTGGGCGCAAGCTGCGTGCCGTAACGGCGGGAGCGGAAATAGCGGTGCACCCAGATTGAGTAGTTGCCCGCGCCGCTCGCGATAATGGCATCGTCTGGCAAGACCTTTCTGAGCCAAGTCACGATTTCCGCCATTTGCAGTGAGCCTGGCGAAGCGAGCGGCACCTGCCACGCTTCATAATCTTTGCGCGCTTCTTGGGTCCAGGCTTTCCAGGCCGGGGCCTCCACCGGAGCGAGCCCCGCCAGCGCTGCTGCAAAGGCGCGCGGGCCGGCCACGATTGCGAGATCGGGCTGGTAAACACGCCCAAGCTCGCCCGGATCGGCGTGAACGTGAATGAGCTTCTGTTTCGGCCTTGGGATATCGAGGAGCGTATAGCCGCTGGTCGACATTTCGCTGAGCCGCGCGCCGAGGACCAAAAGCAGGTCGGCTTCTTTCACGCGCCGGGCCATGGCCGGATTGATGCCGATGCCGACGTCGCCGGTGTAATCGGGGTGATCGTTGTCGAAATAATCCTGGCGGCGGAAAGAGGCGGCAACGGGCAGGTTGTTCGCCCAAGCGAAGGCCTGCACTTGCGCTGCGGCTTCGGCGCTCCATCCGCCACCGCCGAGGAGCGCGAGCGGCCGCTTCGCGCCGGCCAACAAGGCCATGAGCGCCGCCATGTCCTCCCGACCCGGGCGCGCTTCTATGCGGGTGTAAGGCTGCGGGTCTGGCACCTCCGCCTCCTCGCGCAGCATATCCTCCGGCAAAGCCAAGACAACCGGACCCGGCCGGCCCGAGACCGCCACATGAAACGCGCGGCTTATATATTCCGGAATGCGCGCGGCGTCATCGATTTGAGCAACCCATTTTGCGAGCGGCCCAAACATTCGATGGAAGTCCACCTCCTGAAATGCCTCGCGATCCCTGAAGCCGCGTCCCACCTGGCCTATGAGGAGGATCATGGGCGTGGAGTCCTGGCGCGCGACATGCACGCCTGAGCTTGCATTCGTGGCGCCCGGTCCGCGCGTGACCATACAAATGCCGGGGCGCCCGGTGAGCTTGCCATAGGCCTCGGCCATCATGGCAGCGCCGCCCTCTTGCCGGCAGGCGATGAATGGCATTGTGTCCCGGTAATCGTAAAGCGCGTCGAGCACGGCTAGGAAACTCTCGCCCGGCACCCCGAAGATATGCCCGGCACTATGCAGGCGGAGCTGATCGGCGACCAGCTTTCCGCCCGTTCTTCTCTCTGCGTCCGGCATCGGTTCTCCTAATGCAGACCTTTGGCACTGTATATTGGATTTGCCCGGCAGAACGGTAGAATATTGGTCGCTCCATGCGCCTTGCGACCCCGGCCACTGCGATCAGACCGCGGGGCGCGTACCGGTTTCGATCCCGTCTGCGTTTTTTGAGAGCTGTCCATGCTGCTTTCCGCGCGCGTATTACCCGTCGAGGAATTTTTCCGTTTAGGGAGGTTCACAGCCGCCAGCGTTCAGCGCGATTACATTTGGGAGTCGCAGCAAAGCGAAGACCTGCTTGACGATGTCGAGCGCGCTTGCGCAACCTACTCCCCGGAGCCAGTGCCGGACGGCGAATCGCGCATCTCCGTCGCCGGAGCGGCCGGTGAGGACCGCGAGCACGCATTCGAGCCTTTGCGTACGTCCGCCGGCCGTGACGATGCGCCCGGCTATCATTTAGGCTCGATGGTCCTTCGGCGTGAAGGCGATGGCTGCTTCGAGCTTTTCGATGGGCTGCAAAGAGCGACGACCTTGACGATCCTTCTTTGCATCGTTCGCGACCTCACTGAGTCGGAGGCTCTGCGCGAGCGGATCAACCGGCTCATTTGGGATGGCGCCGTGATTAGGCTGAACTTACCGGGCGCCGATCGCACACTCTTCGCGGAGATCCAGGGAGCCGCCCAATCCATCCGGAGCTTCCGGCGCACGGTAGGTGCTAGGGGTCAGCGCATCCGGCGTGCGCGCTCCGTGTTTTATAACTATCTCAGTATGTGGGATCAGGAGCGGGTGGCCCGGTTCGGCGATTATCTGCTGAGCCGTACATTTCTGGTGGTTGCCGAAACGGACTCTCAGACGCTCGCCCGCCAAGTGTTCATAACCGCCAACAATCGCGGCGTTCAGCTCAGGCCCATCGATATCTTCAAAGGTCAGCTCTTGGACATGGCCGAAAGCGGCGAAGCGGCGGAGAACATCGCTTTGCGCTGGAACGGGATTGCGCATGTCGCGGGCGACGGGATCGAAGACTTCATGCGCGCTTTCGACTTCGTCAAACGATGCGAACCGCAAGGCGCCGATCACCTCACCAAGCTTGCCAGCAGCGTCGAAAAAAATTACGGCGCGGACCGCCTCGAGGAGGTGCTCGACGACATCTTGCGCCACGCTTCCACTTGGTCGTGGCTCATGGATAAATTAAAATCCGCGCCAAGCTCTAATGCCGACTTGGATATTTGGCGATTGCGTTTCTTCAAGTGGTTCGAGTGGAAACCCATGGCGCTCGCCTGGTACCATGAATATGGCGAGAAGAGGGGCATCAAGGCAGGCGGCGCCGGAACGAAAGCCGAGACGGCCTTCAAACAGCGTTTTGGCGCCTTGCACCGCATTTGCATGATGATGACTCTGGCTAAATTCTCTGCCAACGACCGGGCCCGCATTTTCGGCAAGGCTCTGTCGCAGAGCCGCAACCCGTTCTCGACGAGCGTCATCCGTCCGGGCGCCTTGACCTTCCGGCCGCAGCAAATCGCGCGAGTGCTGGAAAGCTTGGCCACTCCCCTTCACGACGACGAAACGCGCCTGTCGTTGATGAGGTGGCTCGAATCCATGTCCGATGGGCCGGACTGGGGCGCCGGCGCCGCCTACGCCTCGGTCGAGCATGTGCTGCCGCAGCGCCCCGCCCCGGACTCGCAGTGGCTCAAGGACTTCCCCGACGAGGAGGAACGCTTTTCCGCCTGCCATTCAATCGGCAACCTTGCGCTCATGGACTATACGGAAAATCAGAAAATTACAAATTTAGATTTTAATCTGAAGCTTCCGGTCATCAAAGAACAATCGAAAAAGTATAAAACCCTAGCCGGGATCGCGGAACAGACTATGTGGAGGCCGGCGGAGATCCGCCAGCGCGCGAACGATATGATCGGCCTGGCCTGCAAGCAGCTCAATATTTCACGGCCGGCGCGGACGTAGGTCTTGCAGAACCCGTGTTGGCAGATGCGTTGGATTAACGCATTGTAAACCATATCCGGTTAATTTGCGCACTTCCCGAAGTGCGCCTCACGGGAGGAAAGCACCCATGAAATTCTTCGCCGATACGGCGGAAATCGACGAAATCCGCGAGCTTGCCGCGACAGGCTTGCTCGACGGCGTCACCACGAACCCGTCTTTGATAGCAAAATCGGGCCGCAACTTCATCGAAGCGGTGCGCGAGATTTGCGCGGTCGTCGAAGGTCCGGTCAGCGCCGAGGTGGCCGCGACCGATGCGGAGACCATGCTCGCCGAGGGCCGCAAGCTCGCCCAGATCGCCGATAACGTCGCCGTCAAAGTACCGCTGACCTGGAACGGTCTGAAAACCTGCCGCGCGCTCTCCCAAGATGGCATCATGGTGAACGTGACGCTGTGCTTCTCCGCCAACCAGGCGCTGCTCGCCGCCAAGGCCGGGGCGGCCTTCGTCTCGCCATTCGTCGGACGCCTCGACGATGCCGGCGAGGACGGCATGAACCTCATCAGGGATATCCGCACTATATTCGACAATTATCCCGATCTCGGCACCGAGATCCTCGCCGCTTCGCTCCGTCATCCGCGCCATGTCACCGAGGCCGCCCTCGCAGGCGCCGACGTGGCAACCGTGCCTCCCGCCGTATTGAAGCAAATCGTCAACCACCCGCTCACCGATAAGGGCCTCGCACAATTCCTGGCCGATTGGAAAAAGACCGGGCAAAGCATTTTGTGATGAACGATGCTGGACGGACCTCCAGATGAGGAGGGGTTTAACCCCTCACCCCAGCCCTCTCCCCATGGGAGAGGGAGTTCGGTCGCGACAGCCGTTCGGTCGTCCCCTCTCCCATGGGGAGAGGGACAGGGTGAGGGGTGGGACGTCTCCCCGGAAGTCGCCGGGGCCATCTCGGGCTGGCTCACCTATCTCGGCGCGGAACGCCGCCACGCGGACAACACCCTCGAAGCCTATGAGCGCGATACGCGCCAGTTCCTGAGCTTTCTCGCCGCCTTCTGGTGCGAGCCCGTCACGCGTGGCCGCCTCAATGGGTTGGGCGCGGGCGAATTCCGGGCCTTCATGGCGGCACGGCGCGACGGTGGCACAAGCAGCCGCTCGCTTGCGCGCACGCTGTCGGCGCTCCGCTCGCTGTTCCGCTATCTCGAACGCACCGGGGCTTTGCAGAACCGCGCCGTGCTGGCCGTTGCACTGCCCAAACTTCCGCCGCGGCTGCCAAAGCCCCTCACCGAGGACAAAGCGAAGAACCTCGCCGGCGAGGCCGCGCTCGACGGCGAGCTAAGCGATCATCCCTGGACGGGCCCTCGCAATCAGGCCGTGCTGCTCCTGCTCTACGGGTCCGGTCTGCGCATCTCCGAGGCACTCAACCTCAACCGCAAGGACGCGCCGCTGCCGCCGCGCGATGTGCTCCGCATCAAAGGTAAAGGCGGCCACGAGAGGCTGGCGCCGGTGCTGCCGGTCGCGCAGTCGGCCGTCTCGGCGTATCTCGAAATATGCCCCCACCGTCTCGATCCGCAAAGCCCGCTGTTCGTCGGCGTCAAGGGCGGCAGGCTTAATCCACGCATCGTGCAGCTCTTGATCGCGCGGCTTCGCAACAATCTCGGACTGCCGCAAACCGCGACGCCGCACGCGCTGCGCCACTCCTTCGCGACGCACCTGCTCAGCCGCGGCGCCGATCTGCGCGTGATCCAGGAACTCCTGGGCCATGCCAGCCTATCAACAACTCAAACCTATACCGCGGTTGACCGCGACCGCCTGTTTCAGGCTTACTCTAAGGCTCACCCGCGGGCTTGTGCATTGATAGCCCGCCTGTGCAGTCTTAAATGGCACATTCAGCGTTCGAATCGCGAATTCGGCCTGTGATGTTCCGGGAGGTGACGCGTGGGGATTCTTCTGGCAGTCGCTAACCGCAAGGGCGGTGTCGGTAAATCGACGGTTACGACCATGCTCGCGCATGGCTTCGCCGCGATCGGCGAACAGCGCGTGCTTATCGTGGACCTCGACACCCAATGCAATTCCTCCATGATCCTGACCGGCGGGGAGAAATGGGACTGGGCCCGGCGCAACCGTAAGACCATCGCCGAATATTTCGACGAAAAATACGACCGTCCCAAGCTGAGGCCGGACGAGTATATACTGAACGGCGTTGGCGACATCGATGCTCCGGCAGGCGAAATTTCCGTGCTCTCGGGTTCGCTCGATCTGGAGGACGTCGAAAACGCGTTCCTCCACAACCGGGCCCGGGCCGGCCAAGACCTCGAAACCGCCGAGCAGGGAGTGATTTCGCGGCTTGGCGGACGCCATGTAT
>JBKQIH010000080.1:0-9068 GCA_052148445.1 Rhodomicrobium sp. | reverse complement strand
GGACGGCGGTCACCGTCAGCGCGTTTTGGGTCAGCGTGCCCGTCTTGTCGGAGCACAAGATCGTTATCGAGGCCGCTTCATCGACCGCGGAGAGGCGTGTCGGAAGGACACCCTGTTTTGCCAAGGCGCGCGCGCCGAGCGCTGCGGCAAGAGTGAAGGTAGCGGGTAGCGCCACCGGTATTGACCCGAGGATCGCCGTCAGGACCAGGGGGACGATCTCGGAGAGCGGCATTTCGAGAAAGGTTGCATAGGCCACTAAGCCCGCGACGACGGCGCCGTTGAACGCGGCGAGATTGCGGACCACGCGCAGAACCGCCTTCTGCTGGGAACTCACGGCATGGGCGGTGCGGACGAGCTCGGCGGTGCGGCCGAACTTGGTGCGCGCTCCGGTCGCTGTGACCTCTGCCACGGCCTCGCCGCGCCGGACCAGCGCCCCTGCATAGGTCTGCACGCCTGGGCCCGCTTCGATTGGCACAGATTCCCCGGTGAGCATGGATTGATCGAGCAGGACCTCTCCCCCGGTGAGGCGCACGTCCGCGGCAACCACCGCGCCGAGTGAGAGCTTGACGGCATCGCCCGGCACGAGCCCGGCCGCGGGCACGGTTTTCCACGCACCGTCCCGCCGGACCGATGCGCTCAGCGCGAGCCGCGACTTCAGCGCAGCGAGAGTTGCCTGGGCGCGGCTCTCCTGGAGCAATCCGAGCGCAGCATTGAACACCAGGAGAGCGGCGATGATCGCGGCCTCGACATATTTGCCGAGCACCAGTTCGAGCACGATTGCAGCCTCCAGCATCCACGGGACGGGCGCCCAGAATTTTTCGAGCGCCATGCGCAATGGATGCAAGCTTGTATCCGGCACCGCGTTTGGGCCGAACTTCTCCAGCCGGCGGAGGGCCTCATCGCTCGTCAGGCCGTCCGGCACACCGCCATTGCCGGCTCTCACCGGCCTGGCGGGTAATGCGCTCACAGCAGAAATTGGGTCGTTCATGTCCTCAATCCGATGCTCAGCATCGGACCTCCAAACGCGATCCCTGCCGCCGAGGTCCGCGGCAAGACCACCAGCGGGAAATTTCTAGAAGTACGGGGCGAGTCCTCCGGTGAGTTCAGTGCGCGGCCGGCCTTGTTACTCAAACACTTGCATGTGCGGGATGATCCGTGGGTTCCACCGCTCTGACACCGGTATGTAAGTCGAGGCGTGAGGGGTTGGCCGTACTGAGGATTGACTTGGCTCTGGCCACTTCCTCTGCAGTACCGTGGGCCATAACTAGGAACTTATCGGCTTCAAGGGCGGCCTCGTATTCGAGCACGCTGTTCTTTGGAATGCCAATGCTATAGAGCGCCGCAGCAATCGCACTTATTCCTCCCACTAGAATTGCGTTCTCCAGGCCGGCGATCACCATGGCGCCCAAATAGCCAAGCACGACAACAGAGCCTCCGATGGGCGTCATCATAAAAACTCCGCCCAGGAGCAAGCCCCAGAAGCCGCCCCAGAAGGCGCCACGCGTTCCCCAAAACTTGATCCGGTCGCCAGCGTTGTAGAAGCCGGTCACCTTCTCGTCAGTGTGGTAGCCTTGTCCTACAATGCTGAGGTTCTTTATATCGAACCCGGCTTCGGCCAGCTTTTTGACGGCTGTTTCAGCGGCATTGTGATCTTCAAAGACAGCAACGGCTGTATTAACGTTTTCCATTCGATCCTCTTTCAGGGCGAGGCGCTGCGCGCCTTGTGAGATGCAAGCCAAGGCAAACCCCGCCAGGATTCGCTTATTGAGTACGGCGTCCAGCGTCTGCGACAATACCAGGCCGTCAATACACGAAGATAGGTTCGGAAACTACTCAGCCCGGCGCGGACGCTCTGTTCGGGGCCCGTTGCCCTCCGGCGAAGCCTGACTTTACAGGCCGTAACCCCCGAACACACTCACGCCATCGGGTTGGCCGATGGGCAATCCTTTCGAGTCCGCAGTCCCGGCCACGGCGGTTTTGCATTACCGCAATCGCTCACCATGTTAAGCTTATGGCAAAAGTACATCTGCATGCCGGCGCCTCCTATCGGGTGGTTCCTCAAAAGGGCTTTACCTGTGGAGTTGAAGTTATTGTGCCCGGAAGCTACCCCGTGATGGTGACAAGCTTCCCGACAGTGCAAATCGCCGAAGCCTGGATTGCAGACCACAAGCGCCGTGTAGCAGACAACGCGCCCGCCCGGTTTATGCCACGCAGGATTGCAAGAACCTGATCGGCCCCGTGCGGGCAGGTTGCTGCTCTGCTCCGAACGCCACCTCGCCAGGCGCGTTCACGTTATATCACCAAGGCGCGAAGCCGAAGTACCGGGGCACTGAGATCGCAGGTTCCGGCCTGCGAGGCATAGGAAAACCTATTCGGCGCCAAACTATATTTACAAAATGGACCAAACATACAGAAGGCCCGATAGTGACAGGGCGCTACTGCACAACATTTATAGAACAATGTATTGATAGAAAATACATTTGTTCCTTTGTGGCGTCGTTCTTTCAAAAATACAACGCATATTTTGGAGAGAAAGTGTGTGTCATGTTTGAGATATGGAAGAACAATATTCGCTTGTAGCTATTGCAACTGTTTAAGATCGGCATCACTTATATATTATCTTGATATTATTCAAAAAAAGGAAATAATATGACAAGCGAAGCTCACACGCACCACTTTTCAAGCTGGGCGAAGGAGCGCATCGATGAGATGGACGCGACTCTGACATCGATTGAAGGCCGCGTCGGTGCTCTTCACGCCGATGCAAAGAAACAGGCTGAGAAAGTAGTTTCCGAGATTCGTGCTCAGCGTGAGATATTTCAGGAGGCCCTTCGCAAAGGGCAGCATCAAGGCGACGCCGCCTGGACAAAGGCCAAGGCCGATCTGCACGCGGATTGGACGTCCTTCGAAAGCATTGTTCAAAGATACATGAGCGAAGCCCGGCAGAATACCGAACAGCAGCAGGCGACGTTCAAGGCGCGTGCCGAAGCTCAGCGCAAGGCGTGGCAGGAGACAATCGACGCGCTGCGCGGCAAGGTCACTACCTTTGCCGAGGGCAAGAAGCAAGACCTCGATGCCGCACTCGCCCACCTGAAGGCAGATGCAGAGACCGCTAAAACCAATCTGGAAAAGAACCGGAAGACAGGGGAGCAATCCTGGGCAGCGTTGCATACTGCCCTCGAGGAAAGCCGGACCGCATTCGACAAGGCGAGCCAGAGAGCGCTCGAAGCCTTCAAAAAGGCGGCGTAATCCGGTTTTGAAGCGCGCCTTTGATTCGAACGAAAGTGCGCTTTAAGCATGCGGGCACCAAAAGCTTCGAGCTCAAGCTGGAGGACGCGTTGCCGGCCATGTGACTCGAAAATGCCTGACGAAGAACCAAATGCCGGAGAGCTATCTGAGCAGCGCCTATTCCGGCATGGGCTGCTTCGGCGTGCGTGCCGGCGCCCGGTAGGGAGTTGCATCGCGCTGGAGCGTTCCGCCGAACCATGTTTCCCGGCGTGAAAGGCTCGGAGACGACTTCGAGACAGAGCGATGTTTGGATCGCGGATGTTCGGCGGCGCGCCCCCTGCAAGGCGCTCTGACATCGGCGGGCATGACGAAAATCTCAACGATAGAAGTTTGCGCCGCTCATAGGCGCTTTACCTGTCCGATCAGCGAAGCGTGCGCAGTGAGTAGTTTCCGAGTCTAGAGCTTTGTAAGGTTCGCATTTAAGATGCCCTTCTATTCGAGGTCTTTATGCATGACCTTTCAAAGGAAGGTTTTATCGCGCGCACAGTGCTTATCGAATTTGAGGACGGCCCAATCTCTTTCCGCCTTCGGCTTGCTACACTCGGGGATATTTCGAAAAACTCGATAAACGCTAGCTGTACCTGGAAATGGCAGAAGCATGCCAGTGCGTTGGCGCGACATCACGCTGGAACTAACCCACCGCGCGACCTTAGCCCGGCTAACTGTCTCACGGCATCATTCCACGGAGATCCCAATGTCCTATGCTCAAATCGGCGACGAAGCCCTCTTGCAGGCAGATGATCGCAAAGGCGAAGATCCACTCGCCGAGTTCGAAGCGGTCACCGCCCTCGCCAATACCGGCGCAACAGCGATGGCGCAAAATTCATGGAATCGCATCTGGATTGACGCCTGGTCATTGGGATTCGAAGCCTCCTCCGTTATCGGGCTTCGTTGCGAGAAGATCGCAGCCGGTGACGCGGCGGCGGCCACGGAGGTGCTCCGAATGGTCGGCGAGAAGATCGAAGCCAGCTTGAGTCTCCTGGGAAAGGCCTTGAATGGCGGCCTGGGCATAACAGCGCTTAGCGCGGCGGAGAAAACACTCGACCACTACCGGCAAGAGGTGCGCGCGAACGAGACCCGTCTTGCAAAAGTAAGTTCGCCGGGCTGAAATTGATGAAAGGGAAGGTGCGGGTACGTTAGGATTTAAGATGGCGCCCATTGTTTCATGGCGCGTTTTGTGAAGCCGGTGTTGATTTGGCACGACTCATGCGTCATTTTGAACGTAGCACGGAGCTATCATGCCGACTCTGACCATCCGGCACGTCACGACCTATCGCTACCGGCAGCCGGTCGCTTTCGGTGAGCATCGTATGATGCTCCGCCCGCGCGACGCCTCCGATCAAAGGCTGCTCGAAGCAAGCCTCCAGATCAGCCCGGAGCCCGAGAGCTTACACTTCGTTCAAGACGGCTTTGGCAATCATTTGGGGATCGCCCGGTTTTCGGGCCGGTCAAAGGAACTGTCGTTCGAGAGCACCGTTTGCGTCGAGCATTCGCCACCAGACATCGCCACCCTTGACATCGAGGACTACGCAAGAACGTTTCCGTTCGGTTATAGCGCCGCCGATATGCCGGACCTCGCCCGCTACATCGAGCGCCACCACCCCGATCCGGGCAACGAAATTGAGCGGTGGGCTCGCCGGTTCCTGCCTGCGGGCGGCTCTGTGGCCACTTTAGAGCTTCTCGCCAGCCTCACACAAAACATCAAAGATGGCTTCCGTTACCGGCGGAGGGAAGCAAGGGGGGTCCAGGCGCCGTTGGAGACGCTCCGGCTCGGTCACGGCAGCTGCCGCGACTTCGCTATGCTGATGATCGAGGCAGCGCGCACGCTCGGCCTTGCCGCGCGGTTCGCCTCTGGGTATCTCGCTGTTCCGATCGACTATCCAGAGGAGTGGGTGAGCGGCTCGGCGCGCGGTTCGACCCATGCCTGGGCGCAAATCTATCTGCCAGGCATGGGCTGGATCGATTTCGATCCCACGAGCGGTAAAGCCGGTAAGACGGAGCTTGTCACGGTCGCGGTCGTGCGGGACCCGCACGACGCGATCCCGCTCCATGGCACCTTTTTCGGGTTCCCGTCGGATCATCTCTGCATGGAGGTCGAGGTGATCGTCAGGTCCGGTACGCCCGAGGCGATCCGCGCCGCTCCCTAACGCTCCGCGTGCGCCCGATTGGCCAACGTACTCGATCGGCGCAAGCAGGATGAAGAGTTATGGCCGATGGAACCGTCCGCGCGCGCCGCGCATAGAGCTAGGAGACCGGTGTATCAGGAGATTTCGAATGAAGATTCATGTCGGCTACGAGCTGATCTACGACTTTCCACAGCCGACCCCCATGATCATGTCTTTGAGCATCCATTTCACCCGGGCGTCCGATGTCATCAGACCCGATCACCTGACCACTACCCCTTCCGTGCCGATCTTCCCCTACCGCGACCTGTTCGGCAATTGGTGCAGCCGCATCGTCGCTCCAGCCGGCCGGATGCGTTTGTGGGCCGATGGCGTTGTTCACGATACCGGCTTGCCGGATGTGGCGGCCCCATCGGCCTGTCAACACGCCGTGGAGGACCTGCCTGCCGAGACGCTGACTTTTCTTTTGGGCAGCCGCTACTGCGAGACCGATCGCCTGTCCGAGGTGGCCTGGAGACTTTTCGAAAACTCGCCGCCGGGATGGGCGCGCGTCCAGGCAATTTGCGATTTCGTGCATCGCCACATCGCCTTCGGCTACGAGCATGCACGAGAAACCAAAACCGCCTGGGAGGTCTTCAACGAAGGCAAGGGCGTCTGCCGCGACTTTGCGCACCTCGCCGTCGCCTTCTGCCGCTGCATGAACATTCCGGCGCGCTATTGCACCGGCTATCTCGGCGACATCGGCATTCCACCGCCTTATGGCCCGATGGATTTCGCAGGCTGGTTCGAGGCCTATCTTGGCGGACGGTGGCACACCTTCGACGCGCGCAACAACATCCCGCGTATAGGCCGCGTGCTGATCGCTCAGGGCCGCGACGCAGCCGACGTGCCGATCACTCACACCTTCGGGCCCAACACGCTGGTCAGTTTCAAGGTCTGGACGGATGAAGTCCACTAGACCGCAGAGCGCTCTCGGCACACCGCAAAAAACAGAGCAGGGGCCTGCACTCGCTCCGTCATGATCGAGCCGCTGGCGCATGACCCACGGCCAGTTTCTTTCTAGCAGGTCTTGCCTCAGGCCTTGAGTATTTTCCGAGCCTATCGCGGCGTCAGGGCATGTCTATGATCTAATGCTGCTTTCGCACCGGAGACGGCGCGAAATCGTGGCATTTCGGCAAGGAGTTTGGCGCCATGACAGACCTACTGACCGCAAAGAGCCCTGCCATTTCGTTTCCGGTCGGGTATTACGATTTACACCCAAACGTCAGCATCAACTTTCAGCTGAACCGCTTCTACGGCTGGGCCGGTGACGACAGCATGCTGACCGAGATGCGCGAGGCAGTGGGCGGCGTGAACGATTATCCGGCGTTCACGAAAATCATCCTCGAGTTGGGAGAAAAGGCGCTCGCCCGGCACGAGGTGCGCAAAGGGGCGTACTATCTGCGTCTAGCCGAGTTCTTCATGGTCACCAGCGACCCGCGCAAGCTGCCCACACGCCAGCGCTTTGTCGATCTGCTTGTCGACCATCTGCAAATTTCGCCGTCTGCCTATAGCAGAATACCTTTTGAGGCCGGTTGGCTCCCCGCCTATCGCCTGACGCCGATCAAACCGAAGGGAACGCTCGTCGTTTTCGGCGGGTTCGACAGCTACATCGAGGAATGGCTGCCTGCGGCGCTGTTCTTTCGCGACGCTGGCTACGACACGATCCTATTCGAGGGACCCGGCCAAGGGGCGGCGCTCGAATTGGCGCATCTGACCATGCGTCCTGACTGGGAAAAGCCGGTCGAAGCGGTGCTGGATTTCTTCCGCCTCAACGCGGTCACGTTGATGGGCTTCTCCCTCGGCGGCGGACTGGTGATTCGCGCAGCTGCCTTCGAGCCACGCGTGTGCCGGGTGATCGCCTACGACATTATGACCAACGGGCTCGAGTGCTACCTGCGCCCTCTGCCGCAGCCGGCACAAAAGCAGCTCCTCGGCTGGATCGGCAGTGGCGACGACGGAGCGGTCAACAAATTCTTCGCCGACGCGATGGCCAAGAGCCTGCTTCTGGAGTGGATGACGAAATTGGGGATACACAACACTGGAGTTAAGACGCCGTATGAAATGATGAAGCACTACCAGAAATACGAATCCGCGAGCATCTCGCCCCAGCTGACGCAGGACGTGCTCCTGATGGCGGGCGCCGAGGACCACTATGTTCCCGTGCACCAGCTGCCCGATCAGATCGCCACCTTGACGCATGTGCGTTCGCTGACTGCGCGTTTGTTCACCCACGCCGAGCAGGCGCAAAACCACTGTCAAGTGGGCAACATGGGCCTCGCGTTTCGCGTGGTGATCGATTGGATGGAAAGCCTTGGACCGATCGAAAGGCCGTAATTTTGAGCGCGGGATTAATCCCCGTGCAACTAAAATAGGAACTTCCTACCGCCCTTCTGGAGTGACTTCGACGCGGGCGACGCCCTTTTCTTCGATTCCAATCGTCTGCGCGGCCTTTTTTGAAAGGTCAATGATGCGTCCCCCGGCATAGGGGCCGCGATCGTTGATGCGCACCGAGACGGACTTGCCGGATTCGATATTGGTCACGCGTGCGCGCGAACCAAACCTCAATGTTTTATGCGCGGCTGTTAGATCGGTGGCATTAAACTGCTCGCCGGAGGCAGTTTTTTGAGACGTATCATAAAATGAGGCAAGCCCGGTTTCACTCGGTCCCTGAATAGGTTGCGAAACGGATATTTCAGGCTTGCCGCTCTTAGCGTCTCGAACATGTGAGCGGATCGTCAGTCCCAATATCACCGCAAGAATTCCTGCGCATGCGACGCCGCAAATAACGCGCGTGTCCATTTTTTCTACACCAACTAGGATTGCTTTAGTTTTTAACGCATGGCCTGGGTAGAAGTTCGATCATAAAGACCACTTTATGGCATAAACTCTTGTTTAACTCAGACATTCCGGCGCCATCGACAGTCAAGTTGAAGCACCGGCACAGAAAAGGCGTCCTAGAATAGCAATCGATGGCCGAAGATTTCTCTGGGTTCTCCATCGAGACATAATCCAGTCGCCTTCTTCAGCATAAGCCATCATCTTCGGAAAAGACCAACAACAAAAAGTAAGATAACTGCTCCAATTGCGGAAACGGCGATTCCCCTAATAATCGGGTCGGCGATGGGGATAGAAACCCCAAGACGGGGGAACAAATAACCCGCCACAACTGCCCCAAGAATGCCGACAATAATGTTGCCGATAAGCCCAAAGCCACCGCCATCCATGATAAGACCGGCAAGGAAACCGGCAACCGCGCCGATAACAAGCCAGATTACAATACTTTGTGGTTCCATAGGACACCTCCCGATTGCAATTTAGTTCGCGATAGTATTATGCGTGACCAGCGCCAATCGCGAAAGGTTCGGAAACTACTTATGGGCCCGAACCGCCGCGGCAGCGCCCGCCGCGTCCTGTAGCTTTCCGTCAAAAATCAACGAGCGCTGCCGCTAAAGCGGCCGAGCGGAAACGAGACATCCGTTAGCGGTTGGTAGCCGCACTGTAGGTATATTCCGACTCTTTCGCGGCAGGGCAGGATCCAATTAATATCATCGCTGGATTGGTACGCTCGTAGAGCCCCTGCGGGCGTCACTTTTATCATTTCGATACGGCAGGACG
>JBKQIH010000079.1:0-54272 GCA_052148445.1 Rhodomicrobium sp. | reverse complement strand
TTGACGAGCCCGGCATAGCGGTGCGCGGCGCGCGATCCCTTCGCCTGATCGACGGCGAGGCTAATGGCGGCATGCGGCGCGACTTCCATGAAGGCGAGCTGGGCCGCGCCGGCGATCAGGATGAAGCGAGCCTCGAAGGCGTCCGCCGGCAGCGGCTTTTCGAGGAAGCGGGCGGTGAGGTCCTCGATCTGCCCGAGCCGGCGCAGCGCGGTCGCGGCGATGGCGTGCGCGAAGGCGCGGTCGCGCGGTTCGAGGCCGGCGAAGGCGGGTTTCGCGGAGGAAGCGGCGAAGGCGTCATCGAAGGGCTGGCGGTCGCGTAGCACCGCCTTCAGCAAATGGGCGGCGAGCTGCCGCGCCGTGAGCCCGGCGATTTCTTGGTGGGTTTGCTTTTGGGGCGGTTTCAATTTATGTCATCCCGTGCGCGGTGCGGCGCATGGCGCTATTTCATGCTCCGATATGCGCGGGATGACAAGAATTGCGCGGCGGTCAGCCCCAAGGGCCCTGCCCAGAAGACGGTCCCCGGCCGCCCCATCTGCGTCCCCATTGCGTGCCAACGGGAGGCTGCTGGGTCGCGCCCCATCTGCGGCCCCATGGCGCCTGGGACGCGGGCTCCTCATCGATCTGCCCGCCGGTGGGCCATTGCGTTTGGCCCATCTGCCGGGCCAGCTCTTCCAGGGCGGCGATGCGGTTCTCCGTGTTCGGATGCGTCGAGAACAGATTATCCATGCCGCCGCCGGCCAGCGGATTGATGATATATAGCGAGGCGCTCGCCGGATGGTCCTCGGCCTGCTCGTTCGGGATCGCTTGCGCCGCGCTCTCGATCTTGCGCAGCGCGGACGCAAGCCACAGAGGATGGCCGCAAAGCTCGGCACCGCCGCGATCGGCGGCATATTCGCGCGAGCGGCTGATCGCCATCTGGATGATCCCGGCGGCCATCGGCGCCACGATGATTGCGAGCAGCGTGCTCACAATACCGCCGCCGTTGCCGTCGCGCCGCCCGCCGCCGAACAACATGCCGAAATTCGCCAGCATCGAAATCGCTCCGGCGATGGTCGCCGCTACCGTCATGGTCAGCGTGTCGCGGTTCCTCACATGCGTGAGCTCATGGCCGAGCACGCCCATAACCTCCTCGCGGCTCATCCGGCGCAAGAGCCCCTCCGAAGCGGCGACCGCGGCGTTGTCCGGGTTCCGGCCCGTGGCGAAGGCGTTCGGCTGATCGGTGTGGATGATGTAAACCTTCGGCATCGGCAGCTGCGCTTTGGCCGCAAGCTCGCGCACGATACTGTAAAGCCCGGACGCGTGCGCCTCGTCGATCTCCTCGGCGCCCTGCTGCGAGAGCACCATCTTGTCGGAATTCCAATAGGCGTAGAGGTTCATGCCGGCGGCGATGACAAACGCGATGGTCATGCCTGGGCCGCGGCCGATGGCGTAGCCGATAGCCATGAACAGCGCGGTCAGCACCGCGAGCAGCAGCATGGTGCGGAAGAAATTCATGGGGGCCTGCCTTTGGTCCTGCCTTTCGCAATCTGCTTAGTATTTTGGCACGCGCGGGCTAGCGTGCAAGGGAGGGCTGTGCAGTGGAAGGCGTGCTGGCAAAAGCTATGATTGCGATTGCATTGCGGACTGCGATGCGTGCGCCGGTAGCCCTGTCAAGCCAACGATTTGAGCCCTGCAGGCAATGTCCGATTCTAAACCCATGCTGACGTTTGCACCGGTGGGAGCGGTGAAAATTGACCCAGAAGAGACTCTCCGATCCGGCAAATAGAAGGGGTAATTTCCACAACCGGCCTCGCGCAATAGCGCTTCGCGAACGGCACCACGAACAGGGACGATATGGTTAAGCAGATTGAGGTAAAGCACAGCCTGGATAAGGCGAAGGCTCAGCGCGATATCGGCGCCCTTTTAAAGGGGCGCTTACCCGGACCAAAAGGCCGCGCCTAGACTGGCCGTCTAAAAATGAGGCCGGCGTTATCCGCGGCTAGCGGGGCAGATTTATTGCCCCGCTTTTTGGGCGGCGCCGTTCACCCCAGCGGCAATCTCATTGGCCTGAAGGGCATAGGCCTGGATCTGCAGCTGTGCATGTCTGCTCTGAATTTGCAGCATTTCCGGGAGGGTCGCAGCTTTGGTCAACTCGTCGGCCAGCGAGAAACCGGCCTCGGCATTCTGCCGGGCGAACTTCATGGCTCGCTCCTGAGCCTGGATTAGGCCCTGCAACGCGGGGTTCGACGGGATCAACGCTGTCATCATCTCCTGCACCTTGCGCGCAGCGTCCATGAGCTGGCTGTATCCGGCTCGCGCTTGGTCCATGTTCTTCTCAGCAATTTCGCGCATCGCCTGCGGGATCGCGATTTGCATATTATCAGTCATCGAATTTCCTTTTGTGGTGCTGCCAGTGGCGGTAAACCGGGGGTCCGATTAACGCCGCTGGAGATAGGAAGAGACCGCCATCTCAACGGTCTCCTCTTTGACATGCTAAACCAGCTTTAGAATGGGCGGCCTTTTAGCAGCGCATCGATATCTCGCAGAGCCTGCTCCTTATTCAAACCGTATTTCGCCTGGACCTGAGATACCAGATCGTCCTTGCCTTTGAGGGCAGAAAGCTCCTGTTCTGAGAATTTTTCCCACTTTGTATGGAACTCACTAACAATAATCTTCCGATTGTCCTGCGTACCGCCAGTATTTTTTGTTAAATCGTTTTGCATATATTTTCTCCATAGAACTACAATATGACCATTACTTATGACGGGCGCAATAGGGTACGAACTTTAAATTTTGCAATATTTCAGTTTTTCTTGATTTATTGTCTTGTAAGGCGCCGCTTTGACTGTGTTAAACATAGCTTTTATTCTGCGCACTGCAAGGCGCGCGCATCGGTCTCCCGCGACCTGAGAATATCTCGCTTTTCCGCAGTTGTGAGATCCTTCGCGTGCACAACCTGAATAGGGTGCGCGAAGACGCTGGCGGGGTTGAACTCTTCCTTCGGCACACGGCGCGCTCGAGTTTCCTTTGTCGTCATTGCTCTCGCTTCTCGGGTAGCATCTCGCGGGCCACCGGACGGGCCGGCGCGGTTAGCCAAGCAAGGCCGGCTTCCCGTGGGGCGTCACTCGGTTTGCGCAATGAGGCCCGCGGTGGATGGGATCGCCCTGTCTCGATCCAGCGCCTCCTGAAGATGACGAGGATCAATGGTTACCATCTCGATCGAAGCATTATATGTTTCGACCGGCACAAAAATCATGGTTGAGATGCGGCGGTAGACTGGAAGGGATGGCTGAAGATAACCGTTTTGCCATGCGAACGCGGCATCATTGGAGCTTTGCTGCTTGCGTCCGGCCAGCGTCCGAGGCCGGCGCGCCTAATCTCGCTGTTGCAAACCATAAGTTCATTTGCGAGTTGACCCGACACGCATCCGCAGCAGCTGCCGCGACGGCTTCGTCGTGATTGATGGCCTCCTGGATGACCTGAGCATCCTCAGCATCGAGCCTGCCGGCGGCAAAATCGCTGATGAGCTCAATAGTAATGTTGGAACTTGTGATGGACATCTTTGAACTCCGAGAAACAGCTCCTCTTCCCTTCTCTGAAAGGACACGCCCGGCGTGAGCGTTGCAGCTTGTTGCATGTGAGCTATGCTGCAACTTAAAGATGGGGACGCATTGCCTGCGGCGACAGGGCCAGAAAATGCTCATTGGCGAATATCCGTGTCTGCCTGGAAGGCCGTCCCGTCAGAAGCAGTGCCGGGGCCGCGACGATGAGGGACCCAGGATCTCCACATTCGAAGCCGTCGCCTAACGGCTCAACTCGCTAACTCGACGGATTTAGAGTCCGGTCCTGGCCCGATGCAGGCTTCGGCCGGTAGGCAGCTACCGGCGGGCAGCGGTCGTAACCGCCCGGTGGTGCGTTTCAGCGGCAAGACGCTTTCTCATAAGGTTGGACCTCTAGCAATCGCCGTTGCAGCAAGCGCAACACCGCCTCGCCGGCTGCAGCGCACCGGCTTCGCCACTTGCGCAGGCGTGCCGTATAGCTACATTATTGGCAACCATGATCAACACATTATAACCCGCCCTTGCCATTTGGAGTCCCCATGCCCGTGCAGTAATCCCAGCCAGCTACCGCAGCGTATACGCCAACAGGCCCGCATGTCCCGGCTTTGATGTCTGTGAAATCGGCGGCATGGGTATAGATATGGGTGAGTTCATCGCTGCCCGATCCAGCAAAACGGCCAGCGTTGTTTGCGATACCAGCTATAATCGGTGTCGCAGCGCTAGTCCCGCCGACGGCAATCCATCCCTTGTTGGACCTCACGCTCGAATTCTGCGAATCGTAAACCCAAATGCCACCCTTGCTCGGGTCAGCGATTGCGGCGACGTCCGCGACCCCCCTGGCGTTACCGACGATCACGCTTATTCCATTTTGATAGCTTGGCCGGTGTTCGAATGCGCTAGGCCCAGCTCCGCTGCTTTTCCATGGCGTCTCTCCCACGAGCGCACCGCTCTTGGCATCCCGGTTTATCGTTGTCCCTCCCACCGCGACAACATTCGGCGACATGGCTGGATAACTTACCCCCGGTGTATCTCCCGCAGCAACGAAGTATACAACTCCAGGCTTGGTGAAATGCGAGTCGTAGGTGGATTCGGTGGCAAATTCCGAACCTCCCCAACTTAAGGAAACCTGACCGCCGCCTTGCGATGCCACCAATTCACTTGCCATATCGACGGCCGCAAGCAAGTCGCAATAAGCATTCGAGTTAGCTTCCACGAGAATAATCTTAGCGCCAGGGGCCATTGCATGGGCCCATTCAACGTCGAGGCTTATTTCAATTTCCCAGCCCTTGTCATTCGGAGGCCGGGTGCCGGACGCGAACACAACCTCTAAATTGGCTGAGGGCAATCCAAAGCGATTGCTGAACGCCTCAAGATCGGACTTGATCGCGGGGGAATCGAAGGCGTCGACGATAGCAATAACCTTGGAACCGCCCCTCGCATTGGCGTGCACGGCACTCGGATTGCAACCGCTTTGCTTTTGGACGAGGCCATAGACGCAGGCAATCGATGACGGGGTCTCGATGAAATAGGGAGCCGGCGGCGCGCTTTCCGAGTCGAGCATCGGCTGGACGTGGATCGCTGGCACGAATACCGCAATGTTTGTAAAGGCTTTGCTTTCCCCTTCGAACCCGGAAATAAGCGGTTGGGCTTGCCGGATACTCGACTCCGGTACGAATACTGTCCCCGCCGGTTTCGCGTTTTGGGCCCATCCCGTCTGGAAGCCAATCATCAGGGCAATACAAAGTTCAATAGCGAATAAAAGTCTCATCGAGCCGCCCCTGTTCAACAGAAATTACTCTGTTGATATCACAGCACTGGGGGTGCAACAAGGATCGATGACTTGCTATCTACAGAAAGAATTGGCGCGGCGCTCGAAAGCGAGCTAGCCATCGTCCAAGATCCACGCCTTCACCTGGGTGAATAAGCTATTGCGGCGGCAGTCATTCCGAGCCGTCCCGAGGCTTATCGCTTTGGGAGGGAGCGGGGGCGGCTTCCTTGCTGTAAAATTCTTTGGCGGGGGGCTGTGGCGATGCCCCATTGGGCACGAATATCTCGACATTAGAGTGCGCCCGGACGCCGGTGCCGCTTGGGTTTTCGATACTCGATCGAGGCACTTCGACCATTCCCGCCCCTACCGGTTGCTTTTGGTGCTTGACGCGCGCTCCTTGGTGGTAAGCCGCGAGCAATAGGAAGACTGCGAAAAAAATGCCTAAACCGGCGCTTAACCACTCCATTCGAGTCCTCATGACAGACTCCTTCGATTTTCCAGGCAAGCCGGCTGCAAGATGCAGAGCCTAGCTTTGCCGATTATATGATATTAACGATAGCGCAAAACAATACTTCCTCCCGGAGGGAGAGGTTCCCGTCTGGCTGACGTTGTTGATAGACTAGCACGTTGATCTAGATCACACTCGCAGCGCTCATTGGGTTATAAGGTAAGGGTTTAACTCAGCCCGGTCAACTGCATGCCGCCTCAACGGCAGCAGGGGGTTCGCGCTATGGTTTTCAGGGAGGACGGCATGGGCGGCCCGGCGGAAAAGAAAAAAAGCGCTCGGACGAGCAGCGAGGCGGCCAGCGCGCCGCAACGCAGGGGGCGCAAGCCGCTCCCCATGGTCAAGCAAGGCGACATCTCGCCGACTCTCACCCCAGCCGGATTGCGCAATTTTTACGTGGGCGAGGCGACGGAAGCGGCGCAGCAAGCTGAGCTGGCGGCGCTCAAGGTTGTGATGCAAGGGCCGCCGCCGCATGAAGTGACCAGCGAGACGGTGCAGGCCATTCTCGCCGGCGAGGCTCCGGACGACGCGGCGCGCATGATCGCTGCGCTTGAGCAAACCGCAGAGCAGCCCATGCCACGGCGCACCAGCGACGAGCTGGCCGCCGATTGGCGCCGCGGCGGCTATCCCTACAAATACAAGATGCTGCGGCGCGACTACGAAGAGCAGAAGTTCCAGCTGCAAACCGAGCTCTTGAAGCTCCAGGCCTGGGTGAAGGAATCGCGCCAGCGCGTCATTATCCTGTTCGAGGGCCGGGACGCGGCCGGCAAGGGCGGCACCATCAAGCGCTTCATGGAGCATCTGAACCCCCGCGGCGCGCGCGTCGTGGCGCTCGAAAAGCCGAGCGATGTCGAGCGTGGCCAGTGGTATTTCCAGCGCTATGTGCAGCATTTGCCGACGGCCGGCGAGGTCGTGCTGTTCGACCGCAGCTGGTATAACCGCGCCGGGGTCGAGCGCGTCATGGGCTTTTGCTCGGAAGCCGATTACGACGAGTTCCTGCGCCAGGCGCCGGAGTTCGAGCGCAATCTCGTCCGCAGCGGCATTCACCTCATCAAATTCTGGTTCTCGGTCAGCCAGCTGGAGCAGCGGCGGCGCTTCAAGGAGCGCAAGAGCCATCCGCTGAAGCAGTGGAAGCTCTCGCCCATCGACATGGCCTCGCTCGATAAATGGGACGAGTACACGCGCGCCAAGGAGGCGATGTTCTTCCACACCGACACGGCGGACTCGCCCTGGACCGTGGTGAAATCCGACGACAAGAAACGCGCCCGGCTCAATGCCATGCGCTATGTGCTCCATGCGCTGCCCTATGCGGGCAAGGATGGGGCGCGGATCGGCGGGGTGGACGATTTGCTGGTGGGGCGCGCGAATATCATTCACGAGCGCGGCGAGCACGATCTGATCAGCGGGCGGTATCGCTGAGCTTTGGGGGATATGCTCAGCCGGCCGGCGTGCAAATCCCAGGCGAAACACACGATGGGGGTTGTGCTCCCGAAGCGGCATGCGATACGCCGCGAGGGCATCGAAGCGGTGCTTTTAGGGGGCGTGCGCGCAAAGAGGCTTTGGTCTTTCCGTACTGGCGCTGTACAATTACATGGTTGGCGGAGCTGCAATGACGAAGACCGATCCAATTATTTCAAAGTTCCGCAGCGCCCTCGGCAAGGCCTACGGGCCCCGGCTGGAGCGCGTTGTGCTTTATGGCTCGCGGGCGCGTGGCGATGCGAAGCCCGAAAGCGATTACGATGTTGCCGTTTTTCTCAAAGACATGACGAACCGCTGGGACGAGTTCGGCACCTTGGCCGGGATTGAAGTGGACCTCCTCGATGAGACCGGCGCGGTTGTGCATGCGATGCCCTATCCTGCCGGGAGCTGGCGGGACCGCGCTTCGCCGTTGATGTACGAAATCCGCCGGGACGGCCTCGACCTATGAAGGAGGCCACGGCCGCATATCTCGCCAAGGCCGCGCAGTCTTTGGATAAATCGCGCCGCGTTCTCGCCATCGGCCTCCACGACGAAGCCGGGCGCCACGCCTATTAAGCCGCGTTCCATGCGGCTCAAGCCCTGATCTTTGAGCGCACGGGTAAAGCTGCCGCAAGCCATAAAGGCGTCAAAGCCGAATTCGCCCGGCTAGCCAAATCCGATCCCCGCATCGAGCGCAAGCTCACGACGTTCTTGGCCCGCGCGTACCGGCTCAAATCGGCCGCGGACTACGAGATCGGGACAGCGGCCCTCATTACCGCCGCCCAAGCCAGCGAGGCAATCGGTTTGGCTGAGCACTTCGTTGCTGCCATCAGAAGCATCGCAGCCGCACCGCCAGCCAATCCCGGGCCGTAGCGATCCAGAGCAATCGCCTGGCGTTCAATTCCAGGTTGTGCGGCAAATGGGAGGAGTACACCCGCGCCAAGGAGGCGATGTTCTTCCACACCGGCACGGCGGACTCGCCCTGGACCGTGGTGAAATCCGGCGACAAGAAGCGCGCCCGGCTCAACGCCATGCGCTACGTGCCGCATGCGCTGCCCTATGCGGGCAAGAATGGGACGCGCATCGGCGCGGTGGACGATTTGCTGGTCGGGCGCGCCAATATCATCCACGAGCGCGGCGAGCACGATCTGACCAGCGGACGGTATCGTTGAGGTTTGCGAGCTTGCAATTGTCCCGGCCATAGCCCGCGCTGGCAACATTTTGGCGCGTCTATTGCCAGAACTTCTCAGGCAACGGGTGTGTTAACTCTGCAAACACAACGCAGGATTATGGCTATGGCTATGAAGCGTGTGATCGAGGGCGTGTATGTCGTCCCGATGGGGATGGCAAACGCCTTCCTAATCGAGGGCGATGACGGGTTGACGCAGATCGACGCCGGTTTCCCGGGTAAGGAGGCCGCCGCTTTCGCGGCGATCCGAGGGCTTGGCCGTTCGCTGGACCAGCTCAAGCACCTAATTTTCACGCACGGCCACCCCGATCATATCGGCAGCGCCGCTGCGATCGTGCGGGAAACCGGTGCGAGGACCTACATGCACCCGCTCGATATCCCTATCTCCGACAGTGGAGGTCCATTCCGGCCTATGACGCCGGCGCCCGGTCTGTTGCACAGAATCCTGTGCAAGCTGTTCTTCGATCCCGGCGAGCGAGTGGAGCCTGTCGCCATCGACCGGCCTTTGACCGCCGGGGAAATACTGCCCATCGCCGGCGGCATCGAAGTTATCCATGTTCCTGGGCATTGCGCGGGACAGGTCGCGCTGCTGTGGCGTCCGGGACGCATGCTGTTCGCGGCCGATGTGTACACGAATATCATGGGCCTCGGCGATCCCGTCGGCTTCGAGAGTTTGAAGGAAGGCCGTGCGAGCCAAAAGAAACTTGCCAGTTTTTCCTTCGATGCTGCCGGGTTCGGGCACGGCGCGCCTATCGCACGCGACGCATCGGCGCGTTTCCGCAATAAGTGGGGCAAGAAATCTTCTGCTGAGACGCCTGGCTTGGGTGGGCCTCGAAGGGAAACAACGGCGGCATTCAGCGCCGGGTAAACTTCCGGATCTGGCCCCAAGTGCTGGTCACCGAAGTATCCGCGGATCGCCGCGGCGGCTATAGCCGCCTCGCGACGCGCGGGCGGCGCAGAACGCTTAGGACTTTTGGCGCTTGGTCTAAGGTTTGTTCTGCCGAGCTAAACATGGCGATCATCGTCCTAGCTTCAGTGAAGCTGTCCCATTTGAGCTCCTAAGTATGACGCTTTGGCGATTTCCGTGAACCACAACGGAAATGGTGCCGGAGAAGTTATACTGGCTGTTGAAGAAAGTCCCGGCGTAGCTGTTCGCGCTTGTTTTTCTAAGCCGCGCGCTCTGCGATACCGTGCCCGATGGGGTCGCACAGCTCGCATCGACTGCAACATGGTGTTCGGATTCCGCCGAATAATGGGCCCGGCATCGTGCCCGCTCGCGGCTGCCCGATGGGTATACGACGATGCCGCCGCCGCTCCACACCCCTGACAAGGCCGCGCCCTGACTTCTCGCTTGCGGCGCAGCCAATAGGCTTACCAGAACAACCGCAACCAAACTCTTCCAGCAACTTCCTGTCTTTAAGACCATCTCTTTTAGCATAGCTACGGGTTCCTCCTCATCGCGTTGAGTGCCACAAGCGGGTATGAACCTCACAGTCAAGGCGATACGGCGGCAAAACGGGGCGGCGTTACGACTTTCGTAGCAAATGCCCGCGGCGATACTCCCTGGGCGATCGGGCGGGCAACAGATAGTGCGCTTCAACCGCGATATGCGGTTGGCCGATGCCGAACTTCGGTAATCTCCCGGCCGCTCGCGCCTAGCATATCGTGCTGTTTTGGCTTAGATTGAGATATTGCGGTAATTCAGGAGTTTGGCATGTCATCCAAGGCTAAATACAGCGCGACCACGCGGGAGATTTGCGTGACGGTCTGCCCCGCCTATCTGCCTGAGCAATCGGCACCCGAGGAGAACCAGTTCGTCTGGTCCTATCACGTGGCCATCGAAAATCGCGGCTCCGAGACCGTGCAACTGCTGCGCCGCCATTGGCGGATTACCAACGCGCGCGGCGAGTTGCTTGAAGTGCGCGGCGCGGGCGTGGTTGGCGAGCAGCCGCGGCTCGAACCCGGCGGCGCCTTCGAATACACCAGCGGCACGCCACTCACGACCCCTTCGGGCATCATGTCGGGCAGCTATCAGATTGAAAACGAGGGCGGCGAGAGTTTCGATATCGAGATTCCCGCTTTTTCGCTCGACAGTCCCTACCAGCCAGCGCGGTTGAACTGAAAGTCTTGCGCTTCGCCATCCACGAATTACTTGATTCCGTTGTGCTCCTGGCCCAAGTCAGGCTTCAGCCGGCAAGCAGCTTCCGGTGTGCTTCGGTCATAACCGCCCAGCGGCGAATTCAGCGCTTACGCGATGCTGTACAATGCGGGCGCATTTTCGAAGCGCTGCGCCGTGGTTAATCGCGGAACGATTAACCGGGGCGGATCCGATTTTCCTCCCGCCGTCTATGCGCTACGTGCTGCATGCGCTGCCCTTGGGAGAAAAAATATTCTACCCTTTTTTGATCCGCACACGTTTTGACATGGTCTAGACCCCAACAGGGGACGAGGTTGCTCGCCAGTACCAGCGGCGCCTGTCCGGTATCACGCGCCCCTTTGACATAGCCGGGTGCGGCCATTACGGTGCTCCCGCGCAGGTGTCCAGAAACCCTCAGATTGAACGCAACATTCCGCGCGGCGTCTTTGCATCAGGGAGGGTTACTCCCAAAAATCGTATAGGTGTAAAGGACGAATCTCAGGTAGATAAAGGACGCGACCGCACATTAGAGGCGTTATGGACGAACCGGCATCGACAAAAAACCAGGTCCTCGCCCTCTTGCGTTACCGGCCCATGACGGTCCAGGAGATGACGGTGCGCGTGGGCATAACCCGCAATGCCGTCATCGTTGCCCTGCAGGATTTGGAGGCGAAGGGTTTGATCCGCCGAGGTGGGGCGGAGCGCACGGGCCGTGCGGGCAAGCCTGCGTTCCATTATGAAATTATCGCAGAAAGCTTCGAGCGTATTTCGCCCGCCTATCAAGCCATTTCGCCGCACCTGCTCAAGGCGGGTGTGCAAGACGGGGATGCAGCCGCCAAGAGATTTCTCACCTCCACCGGACGGAGTATGCATGCCGAACTCACCGCGCATCTCAAAATAACGGGCCGCGCCGGTCTTGAAAACACGCTGAATTTCCTAAGCTCGCAGGGCGCGGAGATCGAGATCGTGCCCAGCGGCCAGGATCGTATCGTCGTCAGCCATTCCTGCCCGATCGGCGTTCTCGTTCGCACCGACCGGCGCATTTGCAGCGCGATTGCAACTTTGCTTAGCGAAGCGACTGGCCTCGAAGTGAGGGACGAGTGCATTTACGCCGAAAAACTTACCTGCCGGTTCCGGCTGTGCACGCCGGACGGCGCGGCGCAAGCGGAGGGGCGTTGACCCATACCGCCGCAGGTAAGCTGCAACGAAAGCATTACAACAATATCAGTTGTCATATATGATTGAATGGACCAAGCTAGCCCGTCTTCCACTTTCACACCGGAGAACGGCATGTTGCTTCTTAAAATAAGTCCCGGCTTTTTGGTGCTGCCCCTAGCCTGGTCGCTTCTCAACATCGCTCCCAACGGCAGAGTGTTTTCCTACCCGGCGCACTCACCGATGATATTGAAGCGGCCGATCCAATGATCGGGTCACGCGATGCGGCGTATGCGGTGTCTTTCTCACGCCGGAAACGTTCCATCTGAGCTGTTCTCCCGCCGATTTTGGAGCATCCGGCACCGTTAGGTGCCGGTATTCTGGATACCGCGTCTAGCGTTTTCGCGCCGCTTGGCATGCTTTTTCTCGCCTGGAGCCATCAGTTTCGTGTCCATCCAAACACAAATAGAGGCGGCGCTACCCGCGCCACCCCGCACAAAATTGCATTAGTGTCCGCAAATATCCGCAGCGGCTTTCCCGCCGGGAAGTTTGTGCCAAGCGAGGAAAAGCTACTTGCAGGTCCGCTTCGCTGCCACGTCGAGCGTGGAGGGAAGGTAGCGGGTGACCTCAAAGCCGGCGTCTGTTGTGGAAGCAATCGGCTTAGACCAAGTTTTCATGTATGTCTCCTCCTCTTTATTATGATGCTCACATGAGCGCAATTGAACCTAACACGAGCGGCGGCGAGGGCGCAAGTTAAAACAATTATAGCGGTCTTTTTTGTCGTTATCTCCCGCGGTCGCCAGCGGCCGGTAAGGCGGGCATGCAGGTACTTTTTGGCCCTAGGGGTACCGCTTAAGGAATTTCCGTTGAAGCGGGCGGGGCGTCTATGATCTTGTACGGCAATGGTAGGGGCATCGTAAGGTTGAACCACGCATGACGGAGCTAAGCGAAGCGGAGATCGAGCGGCGGCGGCGGGAGGCGGCGGAGCGCGCGCTGGCCGAGGCCGAGGCGCGGCACCGCGAGGCGGCGGAGAAGCAGCTGCCGAAGGAGGTGGGCAATCGCAAGGGCCCCGAGCCCACGCGCTACGGCGATTGGGAGAAGAAGGGCATCGTTTCGGATTTTTGAGGCGCGCGGTCTGCATAGGAACGGGCGATCATTGCGCCGCAAATAGCGTATGCCAGCGCGTCCGGGCCAGGACCTACCAAAACCTCGGCAGAAATGGAAAGTCGTTCCGGTGCCTGTGCGGCTGCTTCGGTGCTTGGCCTGAAACTGCCGGTCTTTGCGCTGCGATGGGATTGTTGGGATCGGGAGTGCCGGGGGAGCCATTGCCGATCCCCGCGACGTCCCGCTTTTGCATCCAGGGCGGCAGGTAGGATGGGCTATCGGGCTCCTGGGCGGCGGGCGGCAGCGCTTCCTGCGTTTCGCCAGCGGGAGCCGCAATGGCGGCTGGCGATAAAAGCAACGTCAGGGCGAGAACCGCCAGCGGTGCCGACCTATCGATGCGCCAAACCATGGATCCTCCCCCCAAAAAAACGCGGAACAGACTTAGGCGAATTGCTAGAAGCTGCGCCGCTCGCGCGGCCGCATCGCCAATGCGCGCGCAGGTTCCCTGTGGCTCGGGCCCTTTTAACGACCTACGTGATATAATTCGAAGCCTTTGCCTAGAGCTTTAGTACGAAAACGGCCGCTCAGGTTCACAGCTAGGCAAATTTTTTGGCAAAAGCGTGAGCAGGGCGAAGATTCGCATCTATCTGCCAAGAAAGCCGAACGGCTGCGCCCAGGACGATTGCGTGTTCTGCCGGCCCGCGAGCCGCTGCGCAATGCTGTCGAAAATCCGCGCGAACCGTTGCGCGCCGGGTTTCTGGACGTTGCGGTCCATGATCTCGTCGAGCTTTGCGAGAAGCTGCGCGCCGGTCCTGCCAAGGGCGACGGGATTGCGCTCATACCCCTTGCGCTCGAAAAAATTCGACGTCGGCATGGTGCTTCCTACAGGCTGCATCATCTCGAAACCATGGGCGGGCCCGGCGAGATTCATCATTTCGAGTTGCCCCCCAGTCAGGCTTTCCATGCCCTTCTTCGCGGCGAACTCCTTGATACCTCTCAGTTTTACAACCTGCATCCAGGGACCGACATCGCCGTCGAGGTTGAGGGCGTGCATCGCCAAACCCTTGGGCGTTTTCGCATAGGCGACATGGGCAGGCCAATTCTCACGAACCTTCCTAGCATCGGCGATCATCCGGCGCAGAATCGCGGCCTTGGCGCGAAGCGAGCGGGCCCGGGCTTCCGGAACGTTGCCCTCATCGGCCTGACGTTCGAGCCGGGCCGCAAATTCCTCGCCCTGTTTGCGGACTTGCTCGATGGAGTTGGCCGCGAGCAGCTGCGCATATCCAAGCGCGGTGGAAGCGGCGTGCCCGGTCTTCGGATTGTACCCCGATTGCAGGTCCTGCGTGCCCATTCCGCCCGTCTCCAGCGCATAGAGGCGCACGACCTGATCGCGCGAGAGGCCGAGCTTGATCGCTTCCATGGCGTAGAAGATCATGAAATCGTCTTCGCTCACCCGGTCGGGCTTGAAACCGTAAACCTCCTCGGCGCGGCCGAGGAAATCGGCCACGACCGCAACCCTTTCGCGGGGCTCCACGGCCGGCTTCGGCGGTTTCGGCAGCAGCTTCATGATCCCGTCGGGGCGCGCGGGTCCCTTATAAACGGGCGGCTGCTCCTTGACATAGTCCGCCGCAGTGACGGCCTGTCCGGCGGCGGCCTTCGCCTTGCGCTTCTTGCGCTTCATCTCGATTTGGCGCCAATATTGATCGGTGCGGCGGTGAAAGGCCAAGCGGGCCGCTTCATATGCCTTGAGCGTGGCCTGCTGCTGCGGGTCAAGCTTCGCGATGGCATCCTGCAACGGGGTGCCCGCGCGCGCTTGCGGGACAGCCGCCGGCAGCCCCGCCAGGAGGCAAACCGCCGGAAGACAGATCGTTAGAAGGCGTCTCAACATGCGCGCACTCTAACCGAAACTAGTCCCCGGGCACACCCCAAAAGTTGCAGCGTAGTTTCTTTCGCGTGCGTGGCTTGCGTGTGGCTCGCCGGAGCCGCGTGCGAAAACGATGCCACATTTCTGACGCGCCAGTGGGGCAACTGCCTTTTCTAGGAATCGACTTTATCCGCGCGGCGGTAAACAGAACATTTGAGCGTGCACTGCGCGGAAACCATCGTAAAAGTTGGGCATGGGTCCGGGCGGACGCTCTATGAGGCGTGAGACGAATATTTTGATATCCATCGGAACGGGCAAACGCGGCGCTGGGAGCCGGCGGGCGCGGGCTTGCGCGGTTTTGTTCGCGGCGCTCGCGCTTGGCCTGGCGGGCTGCTCCACTTTCGGCGTGCGCAACGCGCCCATCAACTCGGCGCTGACCGATAGCCCCGCAATGGCGGCGGAGGCCGGCACGGGCGATCCTATGGCAAAGGAGACGGCCGAGACCGCTATCGGGCTCAGTTTCTCGGGCGGTGGCACGCGTGCGAGCGCCTTCGCGTTCGGTGTGTTACAAGAGCTTGCGAAGACCGAGGAGACCTCGCGCGGCGTACGCGCGCCGCTCATCGACCGGGTGTCGCTTGTGTCCGGCGTGTCGGGCGGATCGGTCACGGCGGCGTATTTTGCCCTCTACGGGCGCGAAACGCTCGCCGACTTCCGCAAAAGGTTTCTGATCCAGGATGTGGAGGCCTCGCTCAGCACCTCGGTCAATGTCACGAACCTGATGCTTATGGCGAAGGGCGGCGTGAACGACCGCAGCGGCCTGCCAACCTGGCTCGATAAAAACCTGTTTCGCGGCGCCACCTACGGCGATGTGCTGAAGCCCGGCCATCCTCAGCTTTGGATTAACGCGTCCGATATTTTTAACCGCACGACGTTCATCTACAACAGCGTGAATTTCGGCGCTTTGTGCTCCGATTTACGCCGCTATCCCCTATCCGAAGCCGTTGCAGCCTCCGCCGCGGTGCCGCTCGTCTTTGCGCCTATCGTCATCGAGAACTATGCGGATAAATGCCAATTCAGCGCGCCGGATTGGGTGTATTCCGCCGGCCGGCCCGGAGCGCCCGCGATTTTGCGCGCCTCCGCGGCGGCGATCCAACGCTACCGCGAGAAGACCGACATCAGATATGTAAAACTGCTCGACGGCGGCATGACCGACAATCTCGGCTTGAGCGGCTTCGTCCTTGAGCTTGCCGCGGCGACCAAGCCCTACGAACCGCTCACGCCGCGCCAAGCGGTCAATCTGAAACGCTTTTTGTTCGTGGTCGTCGATGCGGGCCGGCCGCCGGGAGGCAACCTCGCCAAGAACGTCGAGTCTCCCGAGATCATGGAACTGATCCAGGCTGTCTCCGATACGGCGGTGGACTCCAATGTGCGCGCGGCCTACGACGCCTTCGTGACCGAGATGGAGAAATGGCGCGAGCGGCTGATCGATTACCGCTGCGGGCTCACGCCGCCCGAGATCGTGGCCTTACGCGGCACGACCGAAGGCTGGAATTGCCGCGAGCTGTCGCTTCAGGTCGCGAAGGTGAGCTTCGAAGCGATGCGCGAGCCGAGCGTGAAAGCCCGGCTCGACAGGATTCCGACCCGGTTCAAACTTCCGAAGGACGATGTCGATTTGCTCATCGCGTCGGCCGGCAGCCTTTTGCGGCAAAACCCCAATTACCGCGAGTTCCTCGCGACGTTTTAGAACGCGAAGCGAAGCCCGCTATAGCACTGTGCCCAGAATACAGGGATCGCGCGATGCAGTATTTCCGGTATTTTTGAAACTCCGGAACCTGATCGAGCACGACGGCCGGTATGCTGTGGCCGTTCAGGAAGGCCAAAGTCTTTGCAACCCGCCGGCGAGCCGCCCCGGGCGCAAAGACCCAGGCGATACCGCGAGAGACGCTCCGAGAAACAGCTCCCAGCCTCTGCACCAGCTAAGATAAAAAGCATCCTTCGGATAATGAGTCAGTCTCGCTTCCGCGAAAATGACGAGATTAACGCCAAGCCCAAGATAGCGTACGGCACCTTCTTTGCCGGGACCTTCCTGCTTATCAGGACCGGCGTAAGAGGCCAGAGGACATAAAATTGCTCCTCGACCGAAAGCGACCTCCTATCGCGGGCCCGAGCCGCACGATTGTGCAAATTGACCGGGTCTTAACAACTTTCTACGGAAGGGAACGCGTTTTTCCGCGCGATTTTATGCTAAAAGGCGGCCATGAACATTTTCCTCATCGGCGGCGGAGGCCGCGAGCATGCTCTGGCCTGGAAGCTTAAGCAAAGCCCGGAGCTTGAGACTCTTTATTGTGCGCCAGGCAATGCGGGCATCCTTTCGGCTGCGAGGCCAGCGCCGGTTGACATTGGCGACCATTCGCAGGTTGCCGCGTTTTGCCGGGAAGCCGGCATCGGCCTTGTTGTGATCGGGCCGGAGGCGCCGCTCGTCGCGGGATTGTCCGACGATTTGCGCGCGCAAGGCATCCCGGTGTTCGGCGCGTCCAAGGCGGCGGCGCAGCTCGAAGCTTCGAAGTCTTTCACCAAGGCGATCTGCACGGAGCGCGGCATCCCCACTGCCGCGTACGGCCATTTCTCGAACCGCGCTGGGGCACTTGGCTATGTGCGTGCACAAGGCGCGCCGCTTGTCGTGAAGGCCGATGGGCTCGCGGCCGGCAAGGGCGTCATCATGTGCGAGACGCTAAACGAGGCGGAGCAGGCAGTCGAGGCCTGTTTCGGCGGCGCGTTCGGGGAAAGCGGCGCTTCGGTGGTGATCGAAGAATGGCTGATCGGCGAAGAGGCGAGCTTTTTCGCGCTTTGCGACGGCACGCGCGCATTGCCGCTGGCGAGCGCTCAGGATTATAAGCGCGCCTTCGACGGCGACACCGGGCTGAACACCGGCGGAATGGGCGCAATCTCCCCCGCGCCTATGATGACCCCGGCGCTTGAAGACCGCATCGTGAGCGAGATTATCGCGCCCACGCTCGATGCGATGCGCGCGCGCGGCACACCCTTTCAAGGCGTGCTTTATGCCGGTCTGATGATGACCGCCGAAGGGCCGAAGCTCATCGAATATAACGCGCGTTTTGGCGACCCGGAGTGCCAGGTGCTGATGTTGCGGCTGAAGTCCGATCTTTTGCCCGTGCTGATGGCGGCGGCGAAAGGCGATCTCTCGCGGACCCGGCTGGAATGGTCGTCCGGCTCGGCGCTGACGGTTGTGATGGCCGCGAATGGCTATCCGGGAGAGTATCGCAAGGGGAGCGTCATCGGAGGCGTGGCGGAGGCCGGCAAACTGGAGGGCGTGACGGTGTTTCATGCCGGCACCGCTTCGGGGAGCGCGGGTGAGACGATCGCCACGGGCGGGCGCGTGCTTAATGTCTCGGCGATGGGCAAGGATGCGGAGGAAGCGCTCGCGCGCGCCTACCGTGCGATTGACCTCATCGATTGGCCCGGCGGCTTCTGCCGGCGCGATATCGGCTGGCGCTCGCTCAACCGGCAAGAAATGCCATGACGGAGTTGCCCGAACTTTTCCCAGGCTTCGAGGCGCGGACCTTTCGCACGCGCGGCGCGGAAATCTTTGCAAGGCTCGGCGGCGATGGTCCGCCGCTGGTGCTGCTGCACGGCTACCCGCAAACCCATGCGATGTGGCACCGGATGGCGCCAGAGCTGGCCAAGAGCTTCTCGCTCGTGATCCCAGATTTGCGGGGCTATGGCTCCAGCTCAGTCCCCAAAGACAGCCACGATCACTTCACCTATTCGAAGCGCGCCATGGCGCAGGATGTCTGCGATGTGATGGATGCGCTCGGGCATAAGCAGTTTCTTATTTGCGGGCACGACCGGGGCGGACGCGCTGCCTATCGTCTTGCGTTGGACGAACCGGGGCGGGTCTCAAAGCTCGCCGTGCTCGATATCGTGCCGACCTACGACATGTGGCACAGGCTCACGCCCGCGCTTGCCATGAAGACGTTCCATTGGACTTTTCTCGCGCAGCCCGCGCCCTGGCCGGAACGGCTGATCGGCGCCGACCCTATCGGCTGGCTGGAGGATAAGATCGGCTCGTGGAACGGCTCGGGCGCGGTGTTCGCGCCGGAAGCGCTGGAGCATTACCGCGCGTTTTTCGCTCAGCCGGAGCGGCTGCATGCGACATGCGAGGATTATCGCGCGGGCGCCACTTACGATCTGTTGGCTGACGAGGAGGATCGCGCGGCGGGACAGAAAATAGCCTGCCCAACACTCGTCTTGTGGGGATCGTCCGGCATTCCGGGGAAGACCGGCGGACCGCTCGAAATTTGGCACGGTTGGTGCGAGGACGTGCGCGGGCAAGCGATCGCGTGCGGTCATTTTTTGGCCGAGGAGGCACCGGAGACGACGCTTGCCGCCCTAACTCCGTTTCTGAAGGGAGCCGCCACCGCTTGAGAACGCTGACCACCCCGAAACTTTTGCAACGTAAAGCCGCCGGTCCGCATGAACTGCGGATCGGTTTGGCACTGGGCGGCGGCGGCGCGCGGGGCCTCGCGCATATCGCCATCCTGGAAGCCTTCGACGAGCTAGGCGTCAAGCCGGCCATGATCGCGGGCACCAGCATCGGCGCACTGATCGGCGCGGCTTACGCGTCGGGAATGCCCGCCGCCGAAATCCGCCGCTATTGCGCAGCGGCGTTTGCGCGGCGCAGCGCCCTCATCCGGCACCTCTATTTCCGCTGGCGCGGCAGGGTTTGGGATTTCTGGCGCCCCGGTTCGCCGGCTTTTTTCAAGTCCGAGCGGATTTTCGAGCTTGTGCTTCCCGCCGATCTGCCCGAGACCTTCGAAAGCCTCGAAATCCCGTTTCAAACGGTGGCGGCCGATTTTTTCACGCAAAGCGAATATGTCAGCGCGAGCGGCCCGCTCTTGCCAGCCATCGCCGCCAGTTCGGCTTTGCCCGCGCTTCTTACCCCGGTGAAGCTCGACGGCCGCGTGCTCATCGACGGCGGATTTGTGAATCCGCTACCGTTCGACCTGTTGACGCCGCATACGGATTTTGTCATCGCGTCCGATGTCAGCGGCAGCGCGAGCGAGCCCAAGGACAGTTTTCCGCGGCCAATGGAGACGCTCTTGGGCGCTCAACAGCTTGCGCTTCGGTCGATCATCAACGCCAAGCTCAGGAATTCCGCGCCCAACCTGCTCGTGCGCCCTGCCGTGGGTCAATTCCGCGTGCTCGATTTCAGGCGCATGGATGACATCCTCGCCGCCTCGGCCGAGGCGAAAAGCGAAGTCCTCGCGGCCCTCGCCCGGCTATTGGAACGGCCCCGGCAAAACGTAAGCTGACTGCGCTTAGTGGTACTCTGCCAAAGCCGGTTGCGTGCCCGCCTTCGCCGGCCCATGCCGCAGATTTGCGATGTTACGCTTCACAAACTCGACGTGGTCGCGCAGATTGTACAGATCCGCCGCGAAGTTGATGGGCACCGAAATCTTCCTGACGCCTTCCTCGATACGCTCAAGCTCCTGCTCTTTCATCTCGATGAGGTCGAGCGTGGCAGTCTTGGGAAGATTGTTTTCGAGGTTTTTCAGCTGACGGTACCAGTAAAGAATGCGCCGCCGCATACGCCAATTGTAGAGAGCAGGTACGAGCCGGATCATGGGGAGAATGATACCGAGCAGCGGCAAGATCAAGATCAGGGCGCGATCGAGGAGCGTTGCGACCCAGAATGGCAGGACGCGCTGGAAGAAAGTGGGACCGTTCTTATAAACGCGGCGCGCATCGTCCGGCATCGGAAACTCAGGATCGTCCGACAGGGCATCCACCCCGAGCGAGAACAGCTTGGACTCCCCGGTCGATTTGAGCGTGGGTTTGCCTTGCACGGTCAGGATCGCTTGTGCCAGCACGGTCACGAGCGCCGGGTTGAGGTCCTCGCGCACGAGAAGTGCGGCCTTGGTTGCCACAAGCGGCGTATCGGCCGGCGGTATGTTCTGCGCAAAATCGACCACGCCCTGCCGCAGCGTGATGGCACTCAGATAGGGATAACGCTGAATAAGGGCATCGGCTTGCGCCATGCTCATAAGATTGGTGCCCGGCTGGCGAAGCAAGGCCTGAACCGGCGCTCCCTCCGCGCCGATAACGAGAAAGCCGGCGTCCGCGGCCCCGCTTTCAAAGGTTTTGGCATAATCGGGAAGCGGCAGCGAGATGAGCGTGGAATTCTCTGCCGTGACGCCGTTCGCTTCGAGCAGCTTGAGCGTTGGAATGCTGGTACCGCTTCCGGCCGGCCCGGTGAGGATTCGCTTACCTTTGAGCTGCGTGATGTGATCGAGCTTTTCCGTGCCGCGGTAAAAAATCCAAACCGGCTCAGTGATCAGACGGCCCATGGAGCGAAGATTGGGCGACTCGATGCTGTTGGTGAGGCCGCCTTGGACGAATCCCGCCTGCACGCCTGAGTCCAGATCGTTGAGGCGCCGGAGATTCTCCATGGACGCCGTCGACTCCCGTACCTCGATCGTGACGCCCTTTTTAGCCGCTTCCTCTTTGAAACGGAGCGCGAGCATGTAGTAAGGGCTCGTCTTGCTCGACGTCGACATGACAAAGGTGCTCGGCGGCGCGGGCTGAACATAGCGCGACGCAAACCAAAGGGCCCCGGCGCCGATCAGCACCGCCGGAAGGAAAACGATGAGGAACTCACGGGAAAAGAAGCGTTTCATGGGCACCCCGATCGACACACGCAAAGCCGGTTATTAGCTTTCCTATTACGGGGACTGAACCGCACGCGCAATCCCTAATGTGGCGGAGGGATGCCATGGACTGCCAGATGGCGCGGGCGTGCAACTGCTCTGGCGCAGCGGCGAGGTGTGAATCTTTGAAGCGGCTTAGGGATTAGACTGCAGGGGCGCGCTTGGGTAGCTCCCGCGATCCTCGCTCGCGCTCACCCGCCAAGCGGGGAAACGGACAGACACGGCCGTGCCGCGGCCGGGCGCGCTGTCGATGGTCAGTGAGCCCCCATGAAGCCCGGCCAGCTGCGATGCGAGCGGGAGGCCGAGCCCCGTGCCTTCGGGGTGCGTGGAAGACTTGTTGCGGACCTGCCGGAACGGCTCCAGTGCCTGGCGAATATCTTCCGCGCTCATGCCAGCGCCGCTGTCCGTTATCGTGACGGTGAGGCCGCCATCGGACTCAATCCGCGAGGATAGGCTCACCGAGCCGCCTTCTGGTGTAAACTTGATTGCGTTAGAAAGGAGATTAATCAGGATTTGCTTCAAGGCAGTTTCGTCCGCTTGCAAGAAAACGCCTCCAATGGGGGACGCGCTGAGCGTAAGGCCCCGCGCCTTTGCTTGCCCTTCCACCAAGCGGAGGCATTCGCGCACAAGCTCGCCGAACTCGATACGGGCCTCCTGAAGCTCGAATTTCGCGGCTTCAATTTTCGACACGTCGAGAAGATTCCGCATTACGCTGAGAAGATAGGTGCCAGCGCTATGGATGTCGGCTGCGTAGCGGGAATAACGTTCGGGATCGTTCCCAAATACCTGGTCGCGTATGATTTCGGCAAAGCCGAGGATAGCGTTCAGAGGCGTACGTAATTCATGGCCTATATTGGCAAGAAATATAGATTTGCTCTTGTTGGCTTCCTCTGCCTGGCGTTTGGCGGCTATAAGCAGCGCATTCATTTCTCTCAGCTCGCGCCTATGATTGTCTAACGCCAAGGCTTGCTTGGCGCGCCGGGCGAACTCGCGTTTCAGGAGGAGCGCTTTGACGAGAAGCAACGCGGCCGATAAAGCAGCAAGGCTCGCAATGAGGAGGGCTGCGCGGTTTGCACCGGCCAACGCTTCGGCCTTTCCCAAGCCAACGATCGCGACGAGCGGGAAACCGGGGATCCTCCGCCAGGAATAGACGCGCTCGATGCCGTCGCTTGGACTCGCCCCCACAAAACTCCCAGATTTTGCGGCGCGATGAGCGAATGCCTCAGCGGTGGCGGCCGAGGTCCCAATCAGCGAGGCGTCGTAGCCGCGCGGCAGCGTATATCCAGCGAAGACAGTGCCATCCACCCCAACAATCTTGATCGAGCCGGTCTTGCCGGCGTTCACTTGGCGAAGGGTCGGCGCCCCAATCTCGGGATCGATCGAAAACAGCACGGCACCCGCGAACTTGCCGTTCGCCTCAAGCCGCCGCGTGACTGGAATGACGGTGCGATGGGAAAGGGTTATGGGTATGCCGATCTGGAAGCTGGTACCCTTGCCGTCCCGCTGCGCGATGAAGAAATCGAGATCCGAATAATCCGGCGAGCCAAGAGCTTCACCCGAAGAAGACGCGCGCAGCTTTCCGTCTGCGCCGATAATTGAAATTGCGGTGAGCGCGGGAGAATTCTTTGCAATTTGCTCTTTCAGTTCAGGAAGATTGGCAGCATTCCCTTCCTTCTCGACGCGCTGAACGACGAATATGGAAGCGCAGGCAAGAGTGTTAAGTGAGCCTTCTACGTCTTCACCGAGAGCTGCCGAGATATTCGAAGCCTCAAGATGAGCCTTGTCGAGAGCGTCGTTTCTCGCCCTTACGATGGCGGAAATCGCTATGGCGGCAATCGAAAGGAGGATCGGCGCGAGAAGAACTAAGAACCGGCGCGGGAGCCATTTTTTGACCTGCTCCATGTATCCTAACAGCGTCAGCATAGCGATCTTCTGAGATCGGCCCAGGCGTTCTGGGGCCATGTGCATAATGTTTCATCCTATCCAAGCACAACTTTCCAAAATAACGAGATCGATATATGAAATCTCGTAAATATTGTCTCAAACGGAAAGCGGCGCCCGAAGGCGCCGGTGACTGGGGAAATGCGCCGTTAGGCTATTTCAACGGTACGAAGGCCGGATTGATGCTGTAGTTCAAGCCGATGCGAAACGTCTGATAGGCATCGTCTTGAATGGTGAAGAGGTCCTCCGACGCCGTGGCAGGAGCGTGCGGCGCCGGTACAGCTATAACGAGAAGTTATGGGCACAAAAAAAGCAGCAGATAACGTGGAGAGGATAGGTTCCCGGCCGTCCTGCTTAAGAAAACCGGCGGTGATTCGCGCCACAGCTGAAAGTTGCCGCTTGTCACACCCGTGATGCTATCATCTATTGGATAGTGCCGTGCCGTGGAGAGCGATCATGACCCCCTACGCCCCGCAAACCCATCTCGAAACCCACGACGTGACCAACGCGCCGCCGCTGCTGGCGGGCAGGAACCTCTATACCGGCGATGCCGCCTTGCGCGATGCCGCCAGGCTATTTGGCGGCGATTGGGTTGAAGCGCCGCTCGCGGCGCTTGGCGCGGCGGCAGGTTCGGAGGAGGTCATGCAATGGGGCGAGGATGCAAACCGCTATCCGCCCGAGCTGCAGGTTTTCGACCGCTTCGGGCGGCGCATCGACGAGGTGAAGTTCCACCCCGCCTATCACCGGCTGATGGCGCTGGCGATGGAGCACCGCATCCACAGCATCGGCTGGGCGGAGATGCGCGCCGGGCGGCACGTGGCGCATGCGGCGATGCTGGCGATGTTCACGCAAGCTGAGGCGGGCACCATGTGCCCCATCAGTATGACCTATGCGAGTATCCCCGCACTGCGCCATCAGCCAGATATCGCGGCCGTTTGGGAGCCGAAGATCGTGGGCGGTGTCTACGATGCGCCGCTCCGCCCCATCGCCGCAAAGCGCGGGCTTACCATCGGCATGGCGATGACGGAAAAGCAGGGCGGCTCGGACGTGCGCGCGAACACGACGCGGGCTTTTGCGCTGGGCGCCGGCGGGCCGGGCGGCGATTACCGGCTCGTGGGGCACAAATTTTTCTGCTCCGCGCCGATGTGCGACGCGTTTCTGACACTGGCCTACACCGGCCAAGGCTTGAGCTGCTTCCTTGTGCCGCGCATCAAGCCGGACGGCAGCCGCAACGCGTTTCACATCATGCGATTGAAGGAGAAACTCGGCAACAAATCGAATGCCTCCTCCGAGATCGAATTTCACGATAGCTACGCGCAAATGATCGGCGAGGAGGGCCGCGGCGTCGCCACCATCATCGACATGGTGCACCACACGCGTCTCGATACGATGGCGGGTTCACTCGGCATCATGCGCCGGGCGCTTACCGAGGCGGTGCATCATGTGAGCCATCGCCGCGCGTTTCAGAAGACGCTCATCGATCAGCCGCTGATGCGTGCGGTCGTGGCCGATCTCGCTGCCGATTATGAGGCCGCGGCGGCCCTTACCATGCGCATAGCGCGGGCCTTCGACGGCGAGAGCGAACACGACCGCAGCTTTGCGCGGCTCGCCGTGGCGCTCGGCAAATTCTGGGTCGCCAAGCGCACGCCGCACTTCGTTTACGAATGCCTCGAATGCCTGGGCGGCGGCGGCTATGTCGAGGACGGCCCGATGGCGCGCTATTTCCGCGAGTCACCCTTGAACGCGATCTGGGAAGGTTCCGGCAATGTGATCGCTCTCGATATTTTGCGCACCTTGCAGAAAGACCCGGATGCGCTGGAGGTCTATTTCGCGGAACTTGAGCCTGCGCGCGGCGCGCAGCCAAGCTTCGACCGGCACTTCGAGGCGCTCTCGCGCACCATCCGCAAAGGAGCTGGGGAAGCCGGCGCGCGCCAGGCCTCCGAAAGCATGTCGCTTGCACTTCAGGCAGCACTGCTGCTCCGCCACGGTACGCCGGAGGTGGCCTCGGCGTTCTGCGAGCTGCGCCTGAACGAAGGCCGCGGCATCAATTACGGCGCAGGCGCTCCGGTAGCCGGTGCCGATGCGATTATCGCCCGCCAGACCGCTTGATGACATTGCGCCAGGGCCGCCCCCGGGGATGACGCGGGGCGGATTCTGTGCAAGATCGCGCCCAAGCCTGTTTGCGAGCACGGGAACCATGACTTATTCAGCTTTCGGCTTTTCTGCCCTTTTGGCCGCTTGCGCGGCTTTCACCGCCTGCGCGGAAGAGATGCCGGGTTACGAGCATATATTCGTCATCGTCGCGGAAAATAAGAAATTCGATCAAATCATCGGACGTCCCGAGGCGCCAAGGCTGAACGGCCTCGCCAAGGAATACGGCCTCGCCACACAATTTTACGGCGAGGTGCATCCGAGCGAAGGGAATTATGTCGCCATGCTGGCCGGCGATACTTTCGGCATCCACGATGACGACGCCTGGTATTGCGAGCCCCTGAAAAGAGATGGGCATTGTCTTCATTCGATGCTTCCGGGCTATGTTTCGCATTCGATTTCCGCGCCAAGCCTCATGGATCAACTCGAAGGCGCAAAGCTAACCTGGAAGGGCTATTTCGAGGATCTGCCAGAACCGGGCTCGCTCGCCATTTACGATCCCGCCCAAGAGCATCCCGATCCCGGCCGTCCTAGCATGCTCTATGCATCGAAGCACAATGGCTTCGTGAATTTCGAGCGCGTGCGGCAGGATCCGGGGCTCGCTCAAAAAATCGTGCCGCTCGGCCAGTTGCATAAGGATCTGGCTGCTGGCGCCATGCCCAACTACGCGCACATCGTGTTCAATCAATGCAACGATATGCATGGGCTCTACCGGAGCGCCGTTCCAACGCCGCCGGAGGATTGCGGCGTCGGACGAGGCGAGGCGGAGACGTCCACAGGCCCGGTAAAGCGCGGCGATGCCGCTATTGGCAGCATCGTGGACGAAATCGTGGCAGCCCCCGTGTGGTCCAAACCCGGTAATGTGGCCATCGTCATTACCTGGGACGAGGACGGCTGGAACACCGCCGGCCCACAAGGCTGCTGCGGTTTCGATCCCCACAGCGAAGCGAATTTCGGCGGAGGCCATATCGCAACTATTGTCGTCACCAACCATGGCCCAAGGCATGCAGAGGATCCGCAACCTTACAATCATTACTCGCTGTTGCGGTCAACGGAGGAGGCCTTCGGGATCCGCGAGTATCTCGGACTCGCCGGGGCAAGCGATAAGGGTGTGAAGGCGATGACGCCCCTATTTGCGCTGCCGCCTGAGCCAGCCGGCACTGGGGCAGCTGACCTTTCTCCGCGCTGAGGGTGTCAAGCGATACCGGGATGGGCGGCGGTGTTCTCGATTGTGATCGTGGAAGCCCCGATCGCCGCGGTTCTGCTGAGGCCAGTCATCCCGTGCGCTGTGCAGTGCGACGGCAATGAAGGGTTGCAGCGGCACCGCGCACCGCAGCGCGGGAGATGATGGACGAAAAAGAGGCGAGCCTTCGATTTCGTCAAAGGCGCGCTCCAATAGATTGTGAATGCGCTGGCCGCTCAAAACCTGCGCTGGGAACGGCCGGATCAGCCGCCCTGCTTCACCTTCTGTGCCGCCGCACTCACCATCGTGCCAAGCTCCTGCGCCTGAACAGCATAGGCATGCATTTGCAACTGCGCATAGCGGCTCTGGATCTGCAGCACCTCTTGAAGGTCCTTCGCCTTGGCAAGCTCGTTCGCCAATGAGAAACTAGCATCGAGGTTCTGCTGGGTGAACCGCATGGCTCGCTCTTGCAGCCCAGTCAATCCCTCCGCCACGGGGTTTGAAGGCACCATCGCTTTCATCATATCCGCCGCCTGGCGCGCAGCGTCCATAAGCTGGGTACAAGCCGCACGCGCCTGATCGATGCTTTGCACCGCTCGGTCACGCATTTCTTGTGGAATTTCCGGTTGCTTAATCTCGGCCAAGGCCTTCTCCTTTATGCGCCACTCGATCTGGCGTAACAGCTATCCAGGCCTGTATAATACTCCCGTTTGCGTTTGGCACCAGGAGTCTGGCGAAAATACCGCACATTACGCCGAAGGTCGTCCCGCCGCGAGCCGGATAGGTTCGAGTGCAGAGGCGGCGCAAGCTTGTTTCCGGCATAATTCCGCTGCACCGTGCAATGGCTGGGATGCTCGCGGCATGGTGGCAAGCCCGCTAAGATATGCCGCAGCAAACTCTACTGCGGTATAATAGTATTACGTGCCGGTTTCTGCTTTGCTTGTGGTTGAGGTTACAACAGGGAAAAGGGCATCCGTTATGTCAACCATAAGGCAGGCCTTCGCGATCGCCGCGGCGGCCATTGCGCTCGCATTTCCTTTCGCGGCCCTCGCGCAGGCGCCCATCGTGATCAAGCTGAGCCACGTCGTTGCCCCCGATACGCCGAAAGGTAAGGGCGCCAACAAGTTCAAGGAGCTTGCCGAGAAGTACACCGAAGGAAAGGTCAAGGTCGAGGTTTATCCCAACTCGCAGCTTTACAAAGACAACGAGGAGGTGGATGCGCTCCAGCTCGGCGCTGTACAGATGCTCGCACCATCGCTCTCGAAGTTCGGCCCGCTTGGCGCAAGAGAGTTCGAGGCCTTCGATCTGCCGTACATTTTCCCGGACAAGGCGGCGTTGCGCAAGGTCACTGACGGCCCCGTGGGTAAGGAGCTTCTCCAGAAGCTCGAATCCAAGGGAATCCTGGGCCTCGCCTTCTGGGACAATGGTTTCAAGATCATGTCGGCGGACCGGCAGATCGATAGCCCGGACGACATGCTCGGCCTGAAAATGCGGATCCAGTCCTCAAAGGTGCTCGAAGCGGAGATGAAAGCTCTCGGCGCCTTGCCCCAAGTGTTGGCGTTCTCCGAGGTTTACCAAGCGCTTCAAACGGGCGTCGTCGACGGCACCGAGAATCCGCCATCGAATATGTACACCCAGAAAATGCATGAGGTGCAGAAATACGCGACCCTCACAAGACACGGCTATCTGGGTTACGCGCTGATCGTGAACAAGAAATTCTGGGAGGGCCTGCCTGCCGATATTCGCGCCCAACTTGACAAGGCCGTTGCAGAAGCGACGGTCTATGCGAACGAGATTGCTCAGAAAGAGAACGACGATGCGCTGGAGGCGATGAAAAAATCCGGCAAGACCCAATTCCACGAGCTCACCGCGAGCGAGCGCAAGAGCTGGGTCGACGCGCTGAAGCCCGTGCACAAGGAAATGGAAAGTAGAATCGGGCGGGAGCTATTGCAAAAGATTTACAAGGCAACTGGCGGCGCAAACTAAGCCGCCTCGCCGCGCACGTCAGTTAGAGGGAGGAAGAAATCGATGCCCGTGCGCCTTTCCATGCGAGTGCTGAATCATCTTGAGGAAATCCTCATCGGCACTTTGATCGCGGTGGCAACGGTGTTGATCTTCGCGGCCGTGCTTCAGCGCTATAGTATCTCGGCCTCGGCGAACATTGCCCGTTGGGGAGGGGTGCACGGCTATGTTTGGCTCAAGAAGGACGGCATTGCCGTTTATCGCTTTCTGAGCAGCTTCAGTCTGACTTGGGCGCAGGAGCTTTGCATTTATCTCTTCATCTGGATGGCTAAGTTCGGTGCGGCCTATGGTGTGCGCCAAGGCATCCATGTGGGCGTCGATGTGCTGATCAACCAAATTGGGGAAAAGGCACGTCCGCCGGTCATTTCCTTCGCGCTTCTATGCGGCGCGCTGTTCACCTTCACCATCGGGACGTTCGGCAGTGTCTTCGTTTACAACATGGCCGGCACGGATCAAACCTCGCCCGACTTGGAATTGCCCATGTGGCTCGTCTATCTCGCAATTCCGGCGGGCTCCTACCTGATGTGCTTCCGTTTTCTGCAAGTTGCATGGATCTTTTGGCAAACGGGCGAGATCCCGGGCCACAGTCATCACGCCCACGTCAGCGTTCCTGGCATCGGCATCACGCCAGACGTTGAAACGGCAGGCATAGCCGTTGTGCCGGAGGAATAAGCCAATGACCGCCGCCGCTGGACCGGTTGAGCGCGACCCAAATTCTGGGCGTCTCCTTGCCATAACCTTAATTGTTTTGCCGCTCGCGCTGGTTCTGGTGTGCTTTCTGGCCAAATTCGGCGTCATCTCTCTTGGCGACTCGGCGCGCGCAGGGCTGATCTTCGCGCTCCTGCTCGCCATGATGGCGACGGGCATGCCGATTTCCATAGCGCTCGGCCTGACCGTTTTAACCTTTCTCTTTACGCTGACCGCCGTTTCACCGCAGGCGGTTGCGCTGAAGCTTTTCACCGGGATCGAGAAGTTTGAGATCATGGCGATCCCATTCTTCATCCTCGCGGGAAATTTTCTCACACGCGGCGGCGTCGCAAAGCGCATGATCGATTTCGCCACCGCGATGGTGGGACATTGGTATGGCGGCCTCGGGCTCGCGGGTGTCATGGCTTGCGCGCTGTTCGCTTCCATTTCGGGTTCCTCGGTGGCGACCGTGGTTGCGGTCGGCTCGATCATTCTCCCGGCCATGGTCGAGCAGGGGTACCCGAAGCGCTTCGGAGCGGGAGTTATCGCCACCTCAGGCGCGCTTGGAATCCTGTTCCCGCCTTCGGTCAATCTCGTTATCTTCGCTGTCGCGACCAGCGGCATGAACCCCATCGGCCCCAACGGTCAGCACGTCGGTTCCGCCTCGGTGGGGCAGCTTTTCATGGCTGGCGTCGTGCCGGGGTTGATGCTGGCATTAATCTTGGGGCTTGTAACGTGGTCGCGCGCTTATAAGAACGATTATCCGCGCGGCAAGCGCGCCAGTTGGGGCGAGCGGTTCCGCGCATTCCGCGAGAGCTTCTGGGGCTTATTCCTGATCATTTTTGTGCTGGGCGGCATTTACGCCGGCTTTTTCACGCCAACCGAGGCCGCGGCCATGGCCGCTGTCTATTCATTTTTCGTTGCGGTCTTCGTCTATCGCGACTTGAAGCTTGTTGAAGTGCCGAAGGTCCTGCTTAACGCGGCGGCCATGAGCGCGATGTTGCTCTATATCATCACAAACGCGGTGCTGTTCTCGTTTCTGATGACCTCCGAGCAGATCCCGCAGGCCATGGCGGCCTGGATGACCACGCAAGGTTTGAGCTTTGTGATCTTCATGCTGCTTGTGAACGTGATCTTGCTGGCGGCCGGGAACTTCATGGACCCGGCGGCCATCGTGCTCATCATGGCGCCCATCCTATTCCCCGTCACGGCAACGCTCGGCGTGCACCCGGTGCATCTCGGCATTCTGATGGCGGTGAATATGGAAGTGGGCATGTGCCACCCGCCGGTCGGCCTTAACCTTTATGTTGCATCGGGGATTACCAAAATGGGGATCGGCGAGCTGACCATCGCTGTGCTACCTTGGCTGCTGGCCATGCTCGCTTTCCTCTTGCTCGTAACGTTCGTCCCCCAAATTTCCCTTTGGCTGCCCGGCAGGCTCGGGCTTTTGTAGGACCGCATGAAATCCCGCCCGGCAGACCACCGGAGAACCAATCCTAGCGCCAGAGCGGAAAAGCCGGCGCAACGGCGCAGCCAGCATGCCGCACTGCGGCCGGATCGCGTCATCTATGGCCTGCATGCCGCCGAAGCCGCGCTGTCGAATGCAAGGCGGACGATCCGGCACGCATATCTGACCGAAAACGCTGCCGCCAAGCTCAGCCCCTTCATCGCTGCCCGTGCCATCCCAACATCGCTGCTTCATCCATCGGACTTCGACGCACTCATCGGCGCCGGTGCGGTTCATCAAGGCGCGGTCCTCGATGCGGAGCCTCTTCAGCAGCCGGGTCTCGACGAATTTCTCGACGGGCTTCTCGAGGGCGCGCCGGCAGTCCTTGCCATGCTCGACCAGGTCACCGATCCGCACAATGTTGGCGCTGTGCTCCGATCGGCTGCGGCATTTGGCATCTCGGCGCTGATCGTGCAGGACCGGCACAGCCCGCCGCTCACGGGGGTTCTAGTCAAGGCTGCCTCGGGCGCCATCGAGCACGTCCCGGTCATCGGAACGGTGAATCTGGCGCGGGCGCTGGACCGGCTCAAAGATCGGGATTTTGTCTGCATCGGTTTCGACTCCGAAGCCACGCACCGGTTCGACGCGGCATCTGCGTATCGCACCGCCTTCGTTTTCGGGGCGGAGGATAGGGGTCTGCGCCGCCTGGTCCGGGAGGGGTGCGACACGCTCTACACCCTATCCGCGCCCGGCAAGATCAAAAGCCTTAACATTTCAAACGCCGCCGCTATCGTGTTCTACGAAGCGGCCAAAGCACATCGCCCGCAATGAACGCGTGCCTGCAAGCGGCGGATTACGACCGCCTCTTGCGCGCTTGCACAGCGGGTTCTCTGCCCAGCAGCCAGTCCAGGCTCACATCGAGCGCGTCAGCGACGTAGCAAAGCCTATAAAGCGGCAGGTAAACCGCGGTGTCGGCAAGATCGCGGCCGGCATCCGCCGGTAGGCCGGCACGCTCCGCCACTTGCTGCGGGGAGAGGCTTCTCGCCCGGCAGGCATCCACAAAGCGGTGGGGAAATTGGGATATGTCTGTCATTTGATTTCGCCGTTAGACCATGCAACACACTCATGAACTCTGCCCCACGGGGGGCATGTTACTCGAATGTTTACGCGGATGGAAGCTTAACCGAACGAATGAATGCAAGCGCGAGCTTATGCGGTTAACAGCAAAGACAATATCGAATTTGAATAAGAAGCCGAAAAACTTCCGTGCACATCAAGTCTTGTTGCAATTATATATTCTGTAACCATAAAACTCTAAGAAAACATGAATTAACCCGGGGCGAACGGAAATAAAGAGCATGGCGGCTAAAAAAAGGCCCAGGGCCGGTGAGCCGCGGCTCGGAAAGCGCCGTCCGTCGCAAAGCGCGGCGATGGACATGCCGATCCTGCCGCAGTTGCGCACCATTTTGGATGCGAGCGGGCTTGGCCACGACACGTGGCTGGAGACCTCGCTTGGCGTTTCCTACAGCGCTGCTGGCTTCGGCAATGCCGTTAAGGATGGGTGTAGAGAGGCCGAGCCACACGCCTGTCGCATGACTGGCCACCGTCTGACGAGAGGGAGCGGCCATTAGACCGAATTCAGGGATTGACCGGCGGGCTGAAGAAAGAGGTTGCGGCTGCTCCTGGCTTACAGCCCGCGGCCCCGTGCAATGGGCTGCAGGAGGTTCGGCCCTGTGAGATTTGCGCGCAGGTTTCCGATGTCCAGCACCGCTCCTGAAGCAATATCAATATGATGCTTGCCACAGCGAAGAGGCGCAGCGCCGTCTTGCCGAAACGCACGGCTTTGTCCGCGATTGTACGCTCTGATTTGCCCCAAGCCGCGTTTTATAGTAAGATCAAGAGTAACCCCGCGCGACATTAGCTTTAAAATCTCTATGAAAATCAGCACATTAGTATCTTGAAATGGTGGACACGACAGGGATTGAACCTGTGACCCTTCGCGTGTGAAGCGAATGCTCTACCGCTGAGCTACGTGTCCGCCGGACTCATCGCCTCTATGTACGGGCCGCGCCGGCATTCTGTCAACATCGCCCAAACCGCAGCGCCCGGCAAGCTGGCGCTATTCATCGGAAATTTATTTGCGCGCGGGCATCGCCGCGCCGATATTTCCGGCAGCGCAAGTCTTGGAGAAGCCGGCTATGCCTGTGACTATAACTGTGAACGGCAAGAAGCATGTGTTGACGGCGGAGGGAGACACGCCGCTGCTCTGGGTAATCCGCGACGAGCTGGGATTGACCGGCACGAAATTCGGCTGCGGCATCGCGCAATGCGGCGCCTGCACTGTCCACGTGGATGGCACGCCCACGCGCTCCTGCGTGACGCCCATCTCCGCCGTCGATGGCAGCCAGATTGTAACCATCGAGGGCATTTCGGGCAAGGCCGCCGAGGCCGTGCAAGCGGCGTGGAACGCGCTCGAAGTCCCGCAATGCGGCTATTGCCAATCGGGTCAGATTATGTCGGCGGCGGCGTTGCTGAGCGGAAATCGAAAGCCAACCGATAGCGACATCGATACGGCCATGTCCGGCAATATTTGCCGCTGTGCCACCTACAACCGCATCCGCGCCGCGATCCACGACGCGTCGCGCCGCATGGAGGCCTGAACATGACCATCATGGAAAAAGCAACTGGGCGCCGCGCGTTTCTCAAGGGCGCCGCTCTCACAGCTTCGGGCCTTGTCATCGGCTTTCGCTTCACGCCGCGCGTGCTGGCGGGAGAAGTGCCGCCCGCCGGGGCCGGACCCGCTGGCGATTTCGTGCCCAACGCCTTCATCCGGGTCGCGCCGGACAGCACGGTAACGATCTACTGCAAGCACATCGAATTCGGGCAAGGGCCGTACACCGGCTTTGCGACCATCATTGCCGACGAGCTTGACGCGCGCCCCGATCAGATCAAGGTCGAGTCCGCCCCCGCCGATGTTACGAAATACGCAAACCTCTTGTTCGGTGTGCAAGGCACTGGCGGCTCGACCGCCATTGCCAATTCCTGGGATCAGCTCCGGCAGGCCGGCGCCGAGGCCCGCGCCCGGCTGGTCATGGCGGCGGCCAAGGCTTGGGACGTGCCCGCTTCACAGATCGCCATCGAGAACGGCATGCTTAAGCACAGTTCGGGCAAAACGGCGCAATTTGGCGCCTTCGTGGAGGCCGCGCAGGCCGCCGGGCTCACCGGGCAGCCGAAGCCGAAGGACCCAGCGCAATGGCGCTATATCGGCAAGGCTTTCCGGCGCGTCGACGTCAAGCCGAAGACCGATGGCAGCGCCCTCTACACTATCGATGTGAAGCTGCCGGACACGCTGACTTGCGCCATCGCCCGGCCCACCCGTTTCGGTGCGAAAGTCAAATCGTTCGATCCGGCACCAGCGCTCGCCATTAAAGGCGTCGCTGAAGTCTTCGCCACGCCGGCCGGTGTCGCCGTGCTGGCCCAAGGCTATTGGGCCGCCCGCAAGGGCGCCGATGCGCTGAAAGTCGAGTGGGACGAAACCGGCACAGAAAGCCGCTCATCGAAGGATATTATCGCGCACTACAAATCGCTTGTGCAAAATCACGGCGCGATGGCCGGTCAGAGGGGCGAAGCCGCGGCAGCGTTCGGCAAGGCGGCGAAGATTGTCGAGGCCACCTACACATTCCCCTATCTCGCGCATGCGCCGATGGAGCCAAACGATTGCGTCATCCGCCGCACGGCGGACGGGGTCGAGATGATCTTCGGATCGCAGCTGCAAACCGTGGACCAAATGACGGTCGCGGCGATCCTGGGCCTGAAGCCGGAGCAAGTCGCAATCAAGACGCTGCTGGCGGGCGGCAGCTTCGGCCGGCGCGCAACGCCCGCGGCCGATATGGCCGCGGAAGCGGCACTGGTGATGAAGGCCGCTAAACATCGGGGGCCAATCAAAATCGTCTGGAGCCGGGAGGACGATATTCGCGGCGGGCGCTACCGGCCGATTTTCGTCCACCGCATCAAGGCCGGCCTCGATGGCGCGGGCGAGATTGTGGCTTGGGAGCAGGTCATCGCCGGGCAGTCCTTTATCAAGGGGTCGGCGTTCGAGGCGCACATTGTGAAAGACGGCGTCGATCAGACCATGGTCGAGGGTGCGAGCGACATGCCCTACGCCATACCGAATCTGGCGGTCTCTGTGCATGAGGCAAAGGTGGGCGTGCCCACGCTGTGGTGGCGCTCCGTGGGGCACACCCATACCGCCTACGCGGTCGAAACGTTCCTCAACGAGCTAGCGGCAGCGGCGGGGCAGGACGAACTGATGCTGAGGCGCAAGCTGCTTGCCGGCCATCCGCGCCATCTCGCCGTTTTGAACCTCGCCGCAGAAAAGGCCGGCTGGGGCACGCCTTTGCCGGCCGGCAAGGCACGCGGGATTGCGGTCCATTCGTCGTTCCGCAGCTACGTCGCCCATGCCGTGGAGGTGTCCCTGGGCGAAGAAGGGCTGCCGAAGGTAGAGCGCGTCGTTACCGCGGTCGATTGCGGCCAGCCGGTCAACCCAGACAATATCGCCGCGCAGATGGAGGGCGGCGTTGGCTTCGGCTTGTCGGCGGCCTTGTTTGGAGCCATCGACCTTGAGGATGGCCGCGTGGTGCAATCGAACTTCGATAGCTACCGGCAGCTTCGCATAAACGAGATGCCGCCAGTCGAGGTGCATATCGTGCCGTCGGCCGAAAAGCCGACCGGTGTGGGCGAGCCAGGCGTTCCGCCAATCGCGCCCGCGGCCGCCAACGCCTGGGCCAAGCTTACGGGCAAAAGGGTTTACGATCTGCCCTTTATCCGGGCACTCAAGAACGCGTGACACCAACGCGCATAATCCGTGGCTTACCCCTCACCCCACCCCTCTCCCGCAAGGGGAGAGGGCGCAGGCTGCGGCCATTGCAACACCGTCCCACTTCCCCTCCGTGGGAGTGGGACGGTGGGGGGCTTGGCGTTTGCAGCTAGCGCCGCGGCTGTCCGGCTTAATCCGGCATAGATTTCAATATCGTTATCCCGGAAGGGCGCCCTTCGCGACCTATCCGGGATCGTTCAGGACGCCATGGCCCCATGTCCGTAAAGGTCCGGGATAAACGCAATGCGTTTTCCGGGACGCCGCCCGGGCTCTATCGAGTATCGCTTAAGCGCATTAAACCGGACAGCAGTGGGCTAGCGCCGGAAAATCAGCGAAGCGGGGTCCGTGCGCTTCTCCCAGCGCATTTGCTCTAGCTCGGGCGTATCCTGGACGATAGCCGGGTAGCCCACGCAGAAATAGCCGATAAAGCGCCAATGCGCAGGTACGCCGAGGTCGTTGTTCAGCGGCGCGGGATCGAGGATCGAAACCCATCCCATGCCGATGCCCTCGGCGCGCGCGGCGAGCCACAGCGTGTGGATCGCGGTCACCGCGGAATAGGCTACCGTTTCTGGCATCGTACGGCGGCCCAGCATGGCACCTTGTGTGGGGTCGGGTTCCACAAAAACGGCGAGGTGCACGGGCGCATCGTCAAGCCCCGCAAGCTTGAGCTGAGCATATATCGCGGCCCGCTCGCCCTGGTATGAAGCGAGCGCCCCGGCATTTGCGGCCATGAAGTTCTCGCGGATGGCTTGGCGCCTACCCGCATTTTCCACAAGCACGAAGCGCCAGGGCTGGGAGAGCCCGACCGAGGGCGCAAGGCAGCCAAGCCCGAGAAGACGCTCGATGGCGCCGGGCGGAAGCGGATCCCGGCGGAAATTGCGCACGTCGCGCCGCCAAATCAAAAGCTCGCCGAACTTCGCCCTGAAGGCTTCGTCGAAGTCTGGAACCGCGCCCGCTGTCATGCTCACGTCCCCTGCAACTTTTTCAGGCGCGGCACGAGCGCCGACATGTCGTAGCCAGCCCTCATCGCAAGAAGCACGATTTCCTGGATCGGGCGTTTGCCGGCCTGGCTCAGCGACCAGAGAACCGTGCAGCGCGTGCCTGACCTGCAATAGGCCAGCACGGGCGCGGGCAACTCTTCCAGCGCCCTTCCGAAGGCAGCGGCGTCGGAGTCGCCGACCGCATTCCCGGGCACCGGCATGTAGATAATCCTTATTCCTTGCGCTTGAGCTGCCTGCTCGACGGAGCGGAAATCGGGCTGGCCATACGCCTCCCCGTCGGGGCGATTGCATATAATGGCCCGGAAGCCTTGCGCGGCAAGCAGGGGAATCGCGGCGGCGTCGAGTTGACTGGCCACGCTCAGGTCATTAGTGATCTTATGAAGCTCCATACTCGTGTTCCTGGCCCCAAACCGATTCAAGCACCGTAAACGCAACCTGGTCCGTTTGGCCAGTGGCGAAAGGTTGCAGGCGACCGCTGCCGAACGCTGCAAAGAGGGCGTAGTTTTCGCCTTTCTCAGCCGGCGCCTAGACAGGATAAAGTTCAGGCTACATTTTACAGACTCGCAAAGGGGTGATAAACCCCAAAAAAAATCCGCCGCACCGGTGCGCGCTTTGCGCCTTTAGGAAATTCGAAATGGCCATCATCCGGCAAGAGACGGGGCTCACCTTCGACGACGTGCTTTTGCAGCCAGGCCTTTCGAACGTGCTGCCCTCCGAGGTGGACGTCACCACAAACCTCACGAAAAGTATAAGGCTCAACATTCCGGTGGTATCGGCCGCGATGGATACCGTTACGGAAGGTCCGCTCGCCATCGCCATGGCGCAAGCCGGCGGTATTGGCGTAATCCATCGCAACCTAGAGCCCGAGGTGCAAGCCCAGCACATCCGCCAGGTGAAGAAGTTCGAATCCGGCATGGTCGTCAATCCGGTGACGATTGCCCCCGGCGCGACGCTCAAAGACGCGCTCGCGCTGATGAAGTCCTACAGGATTTCGGGCATCCCGGTGGTCGAGACGCCGCCTCATGGCGGCCAAGGTAAGCTCGTCGGCATTCTCACGAACCGCGATGTTCGTTTTGCAAATAATCCCGGCCAGCCGGTGTTCGAGTTGATGACGAAGGATAACCTCGTCACGGTCAGAGAAAACATTGACCGGGAGGAGGCGAAACGCCTTCTGCACAAGCATCGCATCGAGAAGCTGGTTGTGGTCGATAGCGAGTATCGATGCGTCGGCCTTATCACGGTGAAGGACATCGAGAAGGCGGCGCAGTATCCGCTCGCTTGCAAGGACGAGCAGGGGCGGCTGCGTGTGGCGGCGGCAACTTCGGTCGGCGACGACGGCTTCCGGCGCAGCGAGCATCTCATCGATGCGGGCGTGGATTTGATCGTGGTGGACACCGCACACGGCCATTCCCAGCGCGTTCTCGACGCCGTGCGCCGCATCAAGCGCGCCTCGAACTTGGTGCAGGTAGTTGCGGGAAATGTCGCAACCGCGAGCGCCGCGAAGGCACTGATCGATGAGGGGGCCGATGCCGTGAAAGTCGGGATCGGGCCGGGCTCGATCTGCACCACGCGCATCGTGGCGGGCGTCGGGGTGCCGCAGCTCACAGCGGTCATGCAAGCGGCCGAGGCCGCCTCGAAACAAGGTGTGCCCATCGTCGCCGATGGCGGCATCAAATATTCCGGCGACATCGCTAAGGCGATTGCCGGGGGCGCGTCTTGCGTCATGGTCGGCTCGCTCTTGGCCGGCACCGACGAAAGCCCCGGCGAAGTCTATCTCTATCAAGGCCGGTCGTATAAGTCCTATCGCGGCATGGGTTCGCTCGGCGCCATGGCGCGCGGCTCTGCGGACCGTTATTTCCAAGGCGAGGTTGCCGATACGCTCAAGCTTGTGCCCGAGGGCGTCGAGGGGCAGGTTCCCTATAAGGGGCCGGCCTTCGGCGTGATTCACCAGCTCGTCGGCGGCTTGCGCGCGGCGATGGGCTATACCGGCGCGCGCTCGATTGCCGAACTGCACGAAAAAGCCGAGTTCATCCGGATCACGAATGCGGGTTTGCGCGAAAGCCATACGCACGATGTAACGATCACGCGCGAATCGCCGAACTATCCGACCCATAATAGTTAGGCGCAAGACCCCTCACTCTGTCCCTCTCCCCGCTGGGGCGAGGGAACGCCCGAACTCCCTCTTCGCCTGGGGAGAGGATCGCAGCTCCTTCCCCGTCTCCTCTCGGGGAGAGGGTTGGGGTGAGGGGGGCTTCCGGCGCCGTCAATTAATGACTCTTACAAGCGGTACTATCTCACATGCAGCCCGGTGCGAGGCTTCAAGCGGCCATCGACGTTCTTGGCGAAATCGCAGCACGCGGCCGTGCGGCCTCGATTGCGCTTGCCGATTGGGGCAGGGCGCACCGCTTCGCGGGTTCGGCCGATCGCGCGTGGATTGGCAACCTCGTCTATGACAGCCTGCGGCGCAAGCAGTCCTTGGCGCATGCGATGCAAAGCGACAGCAACCGGGCGATTGCGCTCGCAGCTGTGCACCGCTCTTGGGGAATGCCGCCGGCGGAAATCGCCACGCTTTGCACAGGCGAGGGCTTCTGCCCCGCACCGCTCACGCCGGAAGAGGAGCACGGCCTTGGCGTCACGGACCTTTCCGCCGCACCGCCGTGGGTCCAGGGCGACTACCCGGAATGGCTGCACGCATCCTTCTCGGCCGTTTTCGGCGAAGACGCCATCCGCGAGGGGCAGGCCTTGGCGGAACGCGCACCGGCCGATCTGCGCGTTAACAGCTTGAAAGCGACGCGCGAAAAGCTGTTGAAAGCGCTCGCCCGTCATGGCGCGGTGGAAACGCCTTACTCGCCGCTTGGCGTGCGGCTGCCGCCGCGCGAAGGCGGCGCCCGCAGCCCCAATGTGGAGGCGGAGCCGGCCCATGGACGCGGCTGGTTCGAGGTGCAGGACGAGGGCAGCCAGATCGCTGCGCTGCTGGCCGGGGCTGGGCCGCGCCTGCAGGTGGCCGACATTTGTGCGGGCGCCGGCGGCAAGACGCTCGCCATGGCGGCGCAAATGCACAACACGGGGCAAATCTATGCCTATGACGCCGATGCTCTCCGCTTCCGTCCCATTTTCGAGCGGCTGAAGCGAGCGGGCGCGCGCAACGTGCAGACGCTGCCGCCGGGCTATGAAGCCGCGCTCGATACGCTCGAAGGCCGGATGGACCTCGTTCTCATCGACGCACCGTGCACCGGCACAGGCGTCTGGCGGCGGCGGCCCGACGCGAAATGGCGGCTGACGCCAGCGCAGCTTTCGGAGCGCGTGGCGGAGCAGCGCGCGCTTCTCTTACGGGCCGCACCGCTTGTGAAGCCCGGCGGTACCTTGGCTTACGTGACCTGCTCGCTCCTGGCCGAAGAGAACGATAGGCAAATTGAAGCCTTTCTCCAAACCAGCCCAAGCTTTACCCCGCTCGATGTGAAGGCGCGTGCAGATACCGTGCTCTCACGCACCGTTGAGAACCGCCTTGCGCCGGGAAAGCCGGGCCTGCTTTTGACCCCCGCCACGCACAGCACCGACGGCTTTTACATCTCCCTTTTGGGCCGCGGCCAAGCCTGACGTCCGTTACGCTTTATAACCAGTTTCTGGGGCCGGGCTAAGCGCCGGGGGCAATGCCGCGTTAATCCACGCGCCCGCTCATAGGCGCATCTGTAATGGCGGCATGCCGTGCGCAGCGCGATGCAGTGCACTGCCTCTGACGGCATCCCGGAACGGCGCTTGCGCACTCACCCTCGCGCATCGCGAGCGCGCACCAAATCGCGCATCGCTCCGTGCTTTTGGTCAGGAACCCGCAAGGCGGTGAGTGCGCTAGAGCCTCTCCGCTTTCGATACAATCAAAAACGGACTCTAAGTTTTTGTTTTGACGTGCTTCTTATCGGAAAACCGCTTCGCACTTTTCCGGAAGCACGCTAGACCAGACTGGTCGTGCGCGGGCTTGAACAGGCGCGCACGAGCAACCCTTAAAACCGGCTATAGCAGCAACACTGCTATCACTCTGCCGGGCGAGGCGGTATCGTTGTTGAGCTTGCCGTGTCCGCCGGCTCGTCGCGCGGTCCGACGAAGCGGCCGAAGGCCCAGGCGAGCGCGCGCCCGATATCGTCCATCACGATGAAAAAGGCCGGGACGAACACGAGCGAGAGCAGCGTCGATACGATGAGCCCGCCGATCACTGCGATCGCCATGGGCGAGCGGAACTCGCCGCCATCGCCAAGCGCCAGCGCGCTTGGAAACATGCCGCCCGTCATGGCGATGGTGGTCATCACGATGGGCCGAGCGCGCTTGCGGCCGGCATCGACAATGGCGTCCCTACGGAGCACTCCGCGCCGTATCTCGACTATCGCGAAGTCTACGAGCATGATCGCGTTTTTCGTCACGATTCCCATCAGCATGAGAAAGCCGATGAACACCGGCAGGCTTATCGGCCGGCCGGTCAGCAGCAGTGCGAAGATCGCTCCGCCAATGGAAAGCGGCAGGGAAAGCAGGATGGTGACGGGCTGCAAGAAGCTTCCGAACAGGATCACCAGCACGCTGTAAACCATCATGATTCCAGCGGCCATGGCCAAGCCGAAGCTTGCGAAGGTCTCGCTCATCACCTCGACGTCGCCCGATTCGCGCAGGACCACGCCCGGCGGCAGACTCTTAGCGGTTGGCAGCTGGTAGATCGCGGCGAGCGCCTGGCCGAGCGCATCGGTGCCTACAAGATCGGCGCCGATGGCGACACGGCGCAGCCTGTCGTAGCGCTCGATGGACGAGGGGCCCTTGCCCATGCTCACATCGGCAACCGTAATGAGCGGCACAGCATCGCCGCGGCCGGTCTTCACTTTCAGGTTCTGCAAGGTCTGCATGCTCGCGCGGGCCTGCTCGTCGAGCTGAACCCGGATCGGAACCTGCCGGTCGGGCGCGTTGAACTTCGCAAGGTTCGCATCCACATCGCCGAGCGTCGCAATGCGGATGACATCGGATAAGCTCTCCGTAGAAACCCCAAGCTCGGCGGCGATCACTGCGCGCGGCTTGATCTGGATCTCCGGCCGGTCGAGCGACGCGCCGTTCACCACATTGGCGAGGTAGGGCACGGTGCGGATTTCGCTCGTAAACTGAGCCGCGGTTTCGATCACCTTCTGGTTGTCGGTGCCCGTCACCTCGATGGAGAAAGTCCGCTGCCCGTTCTCTTGCAGAACCCACGTCCGGATATCGGGGATCTCCTTCAGATCGGCGCTGACGATTTGTTCGAGCTGGCGCTGGGTGAGCGCGCGCGCCTCGCGGGGCGTATAATGAACGGTCAGGGTTGCCTTGCGCACCTCTTCGGAGCCGCCGGTCGCACCCAATATACGGCCGCCATCTACGAAGATGTTCTGCACCTCGGGCCTTCGCGCGATGATATTCGCCGCCCGCTGGGAAATAAGCTCGGTGTCTCCTAGCTGCGATCCGGGCGGCAGCTCGACGGCAAATAGCGAGCGGCCGGCATCTTGCGCGGGCAGGAAGCCGTTCGGAAGCAGGCCCACGCTCGCAATCGAGAGCGCGAACACCACAAAGCCGAGGATCAGAGTAATATAATGATGGCGCACCGACCAGCCGATCAGCCGCGTATAGTTGCGCATGATAACGCCTTCGCGGTCCACGGCATCGTGTGCGCGCAAAAAGAAGGCGGCGAGCATCGGCGTCACGAGCCGGGCGACGAGCAGCGAGACGAGCACGGCCACGGCGACCGTTAGGCCGAACTGGCGGAAATATTGCCCCGCGATCCCGCCCATGAAGCTGACGGGCATGAACACGGCCACAATTGTGAGCGTGATCGCGATCACAGCGAGCCCGATCTCGTCGGCCGCTTCGAGGGCCGCGCGATAGGCCGATTTGCCCATGCGCATATGGCGCACGATGTTCTCGATCTCCACAATCGCGTCGTCGACAAGGATACCGGTGACGAGTGTGATGGAAAGCAGCGTCACCATGTTCAGCGAAAAGCCGAGCGCGTCCATCGCCCAGAAGGTAGGGAGGATCGAAAGCGGCAGCGCAATCGCGGAGATGACCGTCGCGCGCAAATCGCCAAGGAAAAGCAGCACGACGAACACCGCGAGCACCGCGCCCTCGATCAGCGTGTGCATGGCCGAGCGGTAGTTCCCCAGCGTGAAGTCGACGGTGGAGTCGATTTTGTCGAAATGCACGCGAGGGTTCGCGTCCGCCAGTTTGCTAATAACCGCGGCCACGCGATCCGCCACGCGCGCATCGCTTTCCCCCTTGGACCGCACCACGGTGAAAGCCACCACGTCGCGCCCATCGAGCTTGGCAAAGGTCCGGCGTTCCTGAGCCGCATCGGCTACCTGGCCCAGCTGATCGAGGCGCACCTTGCGCCCGCCCGGCAGTGTGATCGAGGTGGACGCGAGCCGCTCCACGGTCGTCGCGCTTGCGAGGGCACGGATGGATTGTTCGGCGCCGCCAATTTCGCCCCGGCCGCCGGCGAGATTGGTATTCGTCGCGCGGAGCTGCTGGTTCACCTCGCCCGCCGTGATGCCGAGCGCGAGCAGCCGGTCGGGATTGAGCGAGACCCGGATTTCGCGCTTCAGGCCGCCGACGCGGGACACCTGCGCCACCCCTCGCACGCCTTGGAGCTTGCGCGCGACTGTGTCGTCGATGAACCAGGAAAGCTCTTCCAGCGTCATGGATGGAGCGGACGCCGCGTAGACGACGATGGGCAATCCTTCCACATCGAGACGCTGAACGATCGGCTCTTCGATGGTGCGCGGAAGCTGCTGGCGGACCTTGGCCACGGCGTCCTTCACATCGTTGACAGCGCGGTCGGTATTCGTGCCCAGTTGAAACTCGATGGTCGTTACAGACGAGCCATCGGTGATCGACGAGCGGATATGCTTGATGTTGGTCACACCCGCGATGGCATCTTCCACGCGCTTCGTGACTTGGGTTTCCAGCTCGATCGGAGCCGCGCCCGACTGCGTGATGCCGACCGTGACAATCGGGATGTCGATGTTCGGAAAGCGCGTGATCGCGAGGTTCTGGAAGCTCATCGCGCCCAGCACGATGAGCACGAGGAACAACACAAGCGAGGGTATCGGACGCCTGATCGCCCAGGCGGAAACGTTCGTGCCGCTCATGCCATCTCCGCTCGCGAGCAACTGTCATGGCCGGGCTTAACCCGGCCATCCAGGCTGTCTTTGAAATGTCTCGCTTTTGTCATGGATGGCCGCATCAAGTGCGGCCATAACAGCGGAATGCTTCTGCGATCTCGCATCATTTGCTCAGCCCGCCTTGCGGTTCGCCCGCAGCCGTCTGCTTGCTGGCAAATTGCGGATCGATGATATCGCCGCCCCGAAGCAGCGAGCCCGCCCGCATCACGACCACTTCGCCTTCCTTCAGTCCCTCCCTGATCTCCACGCTGTCGCCGGCAAGCAGGCCCGGCTTCACCGCGCGCTCGCGCACTTTGTTATCGGAGACGGTCAGCACAATCGCGCTGTCGTTTTGATACAGCACCGCCGTCGATGGCACGCCCACGGCGTCGCGCTGGCCCGCGTCGATCATCGCCTTGGCGAATGTACCGACCCTCAGCACTGGCGAGCGCCCAAGAAAAATACGCACCCGGCCAAGACGGCTCGATGGGTTGACCTCGGAGGAAACGAGCCGGACCGTGCCGTTGCGCTCCCCAGCGCCAATGATTTCGACCTCGGCGCGCTGGCCGGCCTTCAGCTTCGTCATGTAGAATTCGGGCACCTCGGCGTCGAGTTCGATCTCGCCGTCTCTGACGATGCGGAACAGGGAATCGGCGGAGGCGTAAGCGATTCCGCCAAGCCGCGCGGTGCGGCGGCTGACGATACCGGCAGCAGGGGCGCGGATTTCGGTACGCCCGAGCTTGACCTCTAGCTCCTGGCGTTGCGCCCGCATGAGGAGCAGGTCGGCTTCCGCGAGTTTCAGGCCCTCTTTTTGTGCCGCCAGCCGGGCGCGCGCCGTACGGAATGCCGCGTCGCGCTCGTCGTAGGTTGCCTGACTCGCCACGCCGGACTCGCGCAGAGGCTTGACTCGATTGAAGGAATCCGAGGTCTGATGCAGCGTGGCTTCGCTTTCGGCAATCTGGCTGCGGACTTGATCGGCGGCAGCTTGAGATCTCGCGATGGAGGCTGTGTTTTGCGCAAGCTGAGCTTCGAGGATGTCTCGCGAGAGCCGGGCGAGAACCTGGCCCGCCTCCACACTATCGCCTTCCTCCGCCAGCAGCGCCGTGATCCGGTAGCCATCGAGTTCGGGACCGACCAAAACCTCCTCGCGGGGCACGAGCGATCCGGTGACAAGCACATTATCCACAAAGGTAATCCGCTTTGCGGCCGTGACCGTGATCGCGGGCGGCTTTGCCCTTTGCGCGGAAATTGCCTCGCCGCGCGCTGCTTCATCGGCCGCAATGGCTGGGGGCAGCTGCAACCAAAAAACCAGCGCCAAGGCAAACGCGAATGGCGCGTATTTGCCCGTCATCGCGAGGCGGCTCCAGCCTCCGTGGCGATCCAGGGAGCTACCGCCCTCTTGCCCCTGGATTGCTTCGGGGCGATACCCCTCGCAATGACTGTGCCTTTGTAGCCCTAACATCCAAGCCGCGCGGATCCGCAATTTATCGCAATCGGGCGTCATGATTTTTTCCATTTGGTTTCGTGCTCGGAAGCAGGAACGGGCGCGAGCAGCGCCGAAATCATCGTCATCATGGCGGGAATAATGGGTTTGGGATCGAAATCGGGATCGATCGCCCGCTTTAGGAAAAGCCCGTCGCCCAGTGCGCCCATGACAAGAACGATGATTTCCGCTGGCAGCTCCGGCGCGATCCGGCGCTCTGCTTTTTCCCGCTCGACAAGTTCAACAAGACTTTCCCGGATGGTCTTTTCCATCTCGCGGACGGTGCGCCCGATGGCAGCGTTGCGGCCGGCCTCCGCCGCAATCTCGATGTGCAGGCGCACTTTGCCGGCTGGCTCGTTGCAGCAATATTGCTCCGCCAGCGACTGGAGCGCGGCGAGGAACCCAGTTGCGCCGGCTATTGCTGCCAGCTCTTGGGCGAACCGTTCCTTCTCGCGCTCGCAAAGACCAGCGATAAGTTCTTCCTTGGAGACGAAATAGGTGTAGAGAGCGCCGGGGCTGACGCCAGCCTCGCGGCAAATATCGGCCATCGTGGCGGGGTGAAATCCCTTTTCTATGAAGCAGCGTTCCGCCGCCGCGAGGATACGTTCGCGCCGCGCCGCCTGCGTTTGTGGAGCCAGTTTCGGCATCGTTGTCCGCCGCGTGAGCCATACAGAAGGAGCGTTCGTTCTTTTTGATAGCTTCGCGGCGAACTTATGGCAAGTCCAGCTGGCGGCTGACGGCCCGATCAATAGCCGAGGAAGTCCTGGCTCCCTTTTATTTTTCCTGTATTGCGGACCGCAGGCTGTTTTAGCAGCTGAGCGGCGGTCAAGCCGAAGACCGGATGGTGCCAGCTCGGGGCGACCTCGGCGAGTGGCCGCAGAACGAACGCTCTTTCATGCGCCCTGGGATGCGGCAAAATGACGCGCTCCGCAACTTTAGGAAATTTCCCCTTCCAGTGGCATACCATATTTTTGTAGCTCACTATGTCGAGGTCGAGAGGCCGGGGCATCCAGTGGAAAAAGGAGTGGTATCCGCTTTTTTGCTTGACGCGCCCTGCCCGTGCCTCAATACGCTTTAACACTTGCAAGAGAGCATCCGGTGGCAGCGCCGCCGCCACGGTAACTATAGCATTCAAAAAGTCGGGCTGCGGGGTATAAGAGTAAGCCTCCGTTATGTACATTTGGGACGTGTGTATTATTTCGATTCGAGACGCCTTCAGTTCGGCAATAGCTCTGCGGAGCGCGAATGCGGGCGTGCCGAAATTGCCGGAAATGTTGGAACCTAGAGAGATGACAATCATACCGCCTTGAATACCACCCTTGAAATCGCACGGCATGTTTTGATATCCTACAATGTGCCGCTATATTTTTGGTACGATTCTCGATTTGTGGGGTCCTGGTCGCCAAAAGTAGATGGAGACAACCACTCATCAACCCCGAAGGATTGCAGCTAAGGTAACAGGATGAATTTCTACCCAACGGAGCGCATCGCTCTTTTTATAGACGGGGCAAATCTTTACGCCACAGCCAAAGCACTAGGCTTTGACATAGATTACAAGCGCCTTTTGAACCTCTTTCGTAATAAAGGGCTCCTGTTAAGAGCATTGTATTACACAGCTCTTGCAGAAGAGCAAGAGTATTCGTCTATCCGGCCGCTCATAGACTGGCTCGATTACAACGGATACTCGATGGTTACGAAACCTACCAAAGAGTTTACTGACGCTTCCGGCCGCCGCAAGATCAAGGGCAATATGGACATCGAACTTGCTGTCGATGCCATGGAGCTTGCCGATCATCTAGATCATATCGTGCTGTTCTCGGGAGACGGCGATTTCCGGACCCTTGTCGAAGCCCTTCAACACAAGGGCAAGCGCGTAAGCGTGGTGTCGACGCTCACAACTCAGCCGCCGATGGTGGCCGACGAGCTTCGCCGGCAAGCCGATCAGTTCATCGATCTTGCGGATCTGCAAAAGGACATCTGCCGGACGCAGCGGCCTGAAAACGGGCGTGAATATCAGGCGCATATTCACGAACAGCGGATGCATGAGCGCATGAGCGCGGCTGCCATGCAGCGTGAAAATCCGGTCGACGCGGAATAGGGACTCCGAAGGGGCGTGACGATCTCGATGGCCCCTTTGGACACGCACTCCCGGCCACGCAGCAATACGGGGCCGGGCGAACCGCAGGCGGATTGCCCGTTCTGCCCAAGACTTGCCGCTTTCCGCGAAGCGAACCGGACCAAATATCCGGAATGGTTCAATGCGCCGGTCCCTTCTTTCGGGCCGAAGGATGCGCCGCTCCTCATCGTTGGGCTAGCCCCCGGCCTGAAAGGCGCCAACCGCACCGGGCGCCCTTTTACCGGCGATTTTGCTGGCGTGCTCCTTTATGAGACGCTTCTGCGTTTCGGTCTTGCCAGCGGAACCTATGCCGAAAGACTGGACGACGGGCTCGTTCTGACCGGGTGCCGGATCACCAATGCCGTCCGCTGCGTGCCTCCGCAGAACAAGCCGCTTCCCGGTGAAATCGCCGCATGCCGCGGTTTTCTCGGTGCGGTGCTTGCAGAAATGCAAAGCTTGAGAGCGATCCTCGCGCTTGGTAGAATCGCTTTCGACACGGCGCTGCGGGCAGCCGGCCTCAAACCGTCACAATACAAATTCGCCCATGGGGGGGCTGTTGATATAGGTGATGGACGTAAACTTTTCGGCAGTTATCATTGTTCGCGATATAATACTAACACTGGGCGCTTAACGCCTGCTATGTTTCATCGTGTCTTCGAGGAAATCGTGGCTCATCTAGGCCGCACCGGATAATATGCCAGAGCTGATCGAAATGCTGGAAATCTCACCTGAGAAAGTGGCACACGTCATTCTCCGATCCAGGGAGGTGGACGTGAAGACCGAAGCGTGGGATGAGGATGGCGAATCCGATTCCGTCGATGCGGATGGAGAGACGATCCTGGAAGATTTGCCAGGCGACGCAACCAGGCAAGAGCTAAGAGAGTTCCTCGAAGGCTTGAACGAAGACGAACAGGCGAGCCTGATCGCGCTCGCTTGGATCGGCCGGGGCACCTATGCGCCAGGCGAGATCGATGAGGCCGTGGCGACCGCAAAATCTGAACACAGCGGCAATGCGCCCGCCTATTTGTTCAGCCTGCCGCTCCTGCCGGATTACTTAGAGGATGCCCTGGACCAATTAGGTATCTGCGCCGGAGACGCGGAGGCGGAGATCCTGCGCCCAGCCGAGATTTGAGGGCTGGGGAACCTCTGCATGGAGGCGGGCGTTTTCCATTACCGCTTTTTGTGCAAGGAGGAGGCTCCATGAAGGCCCGGCTTGATCCTTACGCCGTTGCTCCAGGCGCGCTCAAAGCAATGCTCAATTTGGAGGATTACGTTCGCAACTCCGGACTTGAGCAGCGCTTGGTCGACTTGATTAAGATCCGCGCGTCCCAAATCAATGGCTGCGCTTTCTGCATAGCCATGCACACCCGAGAGGCACGCGCGCATGGCGAAAGCGAGCAGCGCATCTACCTTTTGAATGCCTGGCGCGAGGCGCCGGTTTATAGCGATAGGGAAAGAGCCGCTCTCGCCTGGGCAGAAGCGCTCACGCTTATCGCTGAGACCCACGCGCCCGATGACATCTATAACGAGGTGGAGCGTTATTTTTCGGCAGAGGAAACCGTGAAGCTAAGCCTCGCTATTGTCACCATCAACGGCTGGAACCGCCTAGCGATCGGCGCCCGCTTGGTTCCCGCGACCGCCGCTCACCCGGAAAGGGCAGCCTGAAGTGCTTCCGGAAAAGTGTGAAGCGGTTTTCCGGTAAGAAGCACAGAAAAACAAAGACCTAGGGCCTCTCCGCTTTTGATTCCATCGAAAGCGTAGAGGCTCTAGGCCGTTGGCTTCCACAGAAGAACTATCCGATGCAGCCGCTCGACCGCGAATTCGAACTGAAGCTCGATCTGACCGGCAAGGATCTCGACCGGCTCACCAGGAATCCGAAGCTAAAATCCACCGGGGCGCCGGCGAAGCTTCTGAGGTCGATCTATTACGACACCCCGGATCACAGGCTGCACGCGCGAGGCATATCGTTGCGTGTCCGCGACGACGGGGAGGGCTACGTTCAAACGGTCAAGCTCGATACAGGTCTTGACGACGGCGTCTCGAACCCGGTCGAGATCGAGGATCGTCTCGGCGAACCGCAGCCCAATCCAAGCCTCATCCACGATAAGCGGGTCCGGCGCAGGGTTGAAAGGGCGGTAAAAGGCTCCGGCCTGACACAGGCCTTCGAAACGGTCGTCAAGCGCACAACGCATCGGCTCCGCACCCGCGGCAGCGTTATGGAGCTAGCCCTCGACAGGGGCCAAACGCTGGCGCTGAACCGAAGAGCTGAGATCTGCGAAGCCGAGCTGGAATTGATCGAGGGCGAGCCCAAGCACTTGCTCCAGACCGCGCAGGCGCTGTTCGCGAAGATCGGCGTGCGCCTTTCTCCGATATCGAAGGCGGAGCGCGGATACCGGCTCCTTCTGAAGACGCCCCCGGCCAAAAAATCCGGACCGGTCCGCGCGCGGGCGCCCGCCATCGAAACCGGTCAGTCCACGGGGGAGGCCTTCGCTGAGATTTTCCGGGCCACTAGAGAGCAAATCGTCAAGAACAGGACGGTGGTCTTAGAGACGGACGAACCCGAAGGCGCCCATCAGCTTCGTGTGGGCCTCACCCGTCTTCGCAGCGCTCACCGCGCGCTCAAGGCCCTTTCGGACTCGCCGCAATTGCGCCAGCTCGAGGCCGATGCGCAAACCGTCGCGCGCGCCGCCGGCCGGCTGAGAGACGCCGACGTTCTGATCGAGGACATTTACAAGCCCGTCGCCGGAAACCCGCCGCACCAGCCCGGCTTCGAAGCGCTTTACGATGCTCTGCAAGCGCACCGCTCCGAGGCGCAAAAGGAGGCAAGGCAGGCTCTGAACAGCGAGGCGTGGACGCGGCTGCTGCTCAGTCTGACGCTATGGCCGTCCATGCTAGAAAGGGACGCATCCTTTCGGGATCCTGTGGAAGACTTTGTGGATAAGGCGCTGCAAAAGCGCTGGAAAAAGGCTGCAAAACTTGGCCGGTCTATTGCGAGCCTCCAAGGAGAAAAGCAGCATAAGATGCGAAAATCTCTGAAGAAGCTGCGATATACAGTGGAGTTTCTATCACCGCTTTACACGGCGGGAAAGGTGAAGCCATTCGTGAAGCAGTTGAAAAAGCTGCAGGACGCGTTCGGCTATGTGAACGACGTCGCCGTGGCCCAGCAGATGCGCGAAATTTGCGTGGCACGTTGTGGCGCGGAAGGGCTGATCGCGGCAGGTCAGGTGCTTGGCCGGCACGAAGCGAAGGCGTCCGAAGTGTGGGGACGCGCTCCGAAGAAGTGGCAGCGGCTTAAGAAAACGGGCCGCTTTTGGCCGTAGGGAGCGGCTCACCCAGGATCCTTACTTCGCTGGACAGGCTCGCAAAACCCCTCATACGGTCGAGCATAACGATTGACCGCAAAGCCCCCTCACCCCCGACCCTCTCCCAGCAAGTTCGCCTTGGCGAGCTTGCAACGGAGGAGTGCCTGCATCCCCGAGAGGAACAGGGTGAGTCAAACATTGTGAAGGCTCGTCGAGCTTGCCATAGCGGCGCAATGACTCATATCGTTGCCATCGCAAGAAACGGCTGCTCCCGGGAGCACTCGCCTGTGGGAAATGGAAAGGTATTCGCATGGCGCATCTATTGAGCGAGCTTCGCTTACGTGACGTGGTCTTCCCAAACCGCATCGGCGTTTCGCCGATGTGCCAATATTCCTGCGAAGACGGGCGCGCAAACGATTGGCATTTCGTCCATCTCGGCACGCGGGCCGTTGGCGGTGCGGGCCTCGTCCTCACCGAGGCGGCAGCGGTCACGCCGGAAGGGCGAATTTCGCCGGAAGATTTGGGCGTTTGGAGTCAGGCGCATTTCGAGCCGCTGGAGCGCATCACCCGGTTCATCCGCGCGCAGGGCTCGATCGCGGGGATCCAGCTCGCCCATGCCGGCCGCAAGGCGAGCACCTTCCGGCCATGGTCGGGAAGCGGCGCGGTGAGCGAGGCGGAAGGCGGCTGGCGGCCGGTTGGCCCGAGCGCGCTGGCTTTCAGCAAAAGCTATGCGACCCCGCGCGAGCTTGCCGTGAACGAAATCCACAAATTGCGCGACGCCTTCGTGACCGCGGCGGAGCGCGCCTATCTCGCCGGCTTTCGCGTCATCGAAATCCATGCCGCGCACGGCTATCTCATGCACGAATTCCTGTCGCCGCTCTCGAACGTCCGCGAGGACGAATATGGCGGCCCGTTCGAACACCGCACCCGTTTCCTGCGCGAGACGGTGGCCGCCGTCCGCGATGTGCTGCCCGAGCGCTGCCCGCTTTTCGTGCGCATCTCCGCGAGCGACTGGAGCGAAGGCGGCTGGGATATCGAGCAATCGGTCGAGCTTGCCCGCGCGCTCAAAGCGCTTGGCACCGATCTGATCGATACCTCCTCCGGCGGCAATGTCGAGCGCGCGCAAATGCCCATCGGCCCCGGCTATCAGACCGCCTTCGCCGAACGCATCCGGCGCGAAGCCGGCATCGCCACCGCCGCCGTCGGGATGATCACCTCGCCGGCGCAGGCCGACCACGTGGTGCGCACAGGCCAGGCCGATTTCGTGCTTCTGGCGCGCGAGCTGTTGCGCAATCCCTATTGGCCGCTGCACGCCGCCCAGGAGCTTGGCTACCCCATGCCATGGCCCGCGCAATATTTGCGCGCCGCCCCGGCCGGAAGCACCGAACGCGTGCCCGCGCACGAGATCGATTGACGCTGTTTCACCCCCTCCCCCGCCGCATCCGCTTGTGGAAGCGGGCGCTTTAATTTGCAAGCATGCCAGGGCGTGCTTGGAGGGAGGGGAAGGGGCGCTTGCGCCACCGTTCACAGGATGCGGTATGGATAGCGAGCCCGGGTGCCTCGCTGTGACTTTCGAGGAATGGGACGCCGCACTGGCTGCTGCGGGGTGATTCACAACCCCAGGGACGGCGGCTGGGGCACGGCGCACCGTCCTATCATCGACAAAGCGGAGAGGCTCTAGACTAGAATATCGCCAGCACCCCCGTATAGCCATAGATGCGATCGCCCGCGATCTCGCCATTGGCGTAAAATCCCGCCAAGGGGACGTCCCCGAGGGCGTCTTGAACGAGGCCGATCTCTTCCTCCGCTGACGAAAAGAGATGCGGGCCGCGGCCGCAGCAGGACACATAAAGCGCGCCATTGACTTTTGCGGCCCGGCTTAGCGCCTTGCGCGCCATAGCTTGCAGATCATGGGCCGCGGCCTCGCGGTCTCTGCGCGCGAAGAAGAGCTTCTGGCCGGGCTGAACCCGGTCGCCAATGGCGATGACGCCGCTTTCGGTATCGATGCCGGCGAGGTTGCGCACCAGATAGTCGCCAGTATCGCAATTGGGGACGATCAGCGCGGCGTGCAGGTTTTCCAAAGCCGCGTATAACGCATCGATATCGTCCGCCCCCTCCAAACTGAGATCCCGGAATAGGGCATCGAGAGGCGGCCGGCCATCCAATTCAACGATTATGTTTTGCTCCCCGGCCGTGATTGTTCGCACCGGTCCGGCCGCTGTGCAACCCTGACTGACGCCGGCCGACATGCTTATGCCGGGGCCGATCAAGACGCCAGAGATGCCGCCTTCGGCCAAGGCGGAGCCCGCGACCTGGTCGCAATGTCCGTTCCGCGAGGCCGTGACGCCGCCGATAAGGTAAGCGCCGGATGCCGCGGAAAGCGACTGCAGTAAGTTTGGATAGCTGTCATTACTCGGATCGGCATGGACGAGGGCCGTCATCATCCCGCCCAGAGGCCCGGAGGCTGGAGCTCGCCACGCTGCGGATGGCACGCCCTGAAACAGCTTATAATGCTCCTTGGGCCAATTCACGATCATAACCGCGATGGCCGGCTCGCTGAACGCCGCTTGCCGTCCGGCCATCACGCCGAGACCGGTGGTGCCCACCCAGTCCTCAACGCCGGTAAGCTCGCGAAGTCCTTGCGCGACCTGCGGCAACCGCGCCTTCACGGTGTCGGTCGCATAGACGAAGCCGAGAGTGCCGCCTGTCCCCTGCGACGCTAGCATTTCAGCGGCGGTGCTGGCGAGTTGCCGGGCATCGCTTCCTCTTGCGAGCGCGCATCGCGTTGTTGCGTTCAGGACCATGATGTTAGCTTTCCTACTCTTGCCCGCCGCATATGGCTTTCAGTCAGGCGTTTCCTTGGACAAGCAAAGTTGACGCCAGAGAGTAAGAGCGGCGCACCTAGCTCTACGTAAGTGGGGCACGATCCTTGCAGACGGTACTCCCAAACGATTCTGGCAACGGACAAAACGAACAATCGGGCAGCGGGAGCGGTCAATGAATGAGATTGAAGTCTACGCCATCTGCGATGCGGAGGCCATCGGCCCCGGATGGGTTCAGCCTTTCACCCTTGCGCAGGCTGGCGCGGGCGGGGCCGTTGAGCCTTATCCCGTCGTGATCGTGCGCGCCGGCAAACAGGAGTATTTCGCATACGTCAATTCCTGTCCGAACGGGCAGCATCCGCTTTATGACGGACCCGCGCAAATTCCGGACTCCGGCGAGCGTGTTCTGATTTGCGGGACCGACGGCGCGAAATTCCAAGTCGAAACCGGTGTTTGCATCGAGGGTCCATGCAAGGGTGGACGGCTGGAAAGCCGTCCGGCGCTCGTCGTGGACGGTGAGGTATGCCTTGGCGGTGTCACGCTCGTGGAGGAGGATGAGGACAACCCTCCCGAGGTCATGATCACTTCCGACTAACACTAAACGCGTTAGAGGTGCCGATCCCAGTGTTGTCATTCC
>JBKQIH010000078.1:0-8859 GCA_052148445.1 Rhodomicrobium sp. | reverse complement strand
GCCGCCTCAGCTAACGACATAAGGAGATACGCTCATGTCCACCCAACCCCTTAATCAACCCCTGGAGCTCTTTGAAAAAATCGTCGCCCTTGGCCATCCGCAGGAATTCATGGAGCACCAAGCGCTTCCACTCATTCGAGGCGCGCTTCTCGAGGCCTATAGGCAGGGATAGATGCACCCTACCATTCAGCCTGGGACCACGGGTCCCCGCGGCCATTCCACCATGATGCCTGTTGGAGATTCCGGCTGACAGAAAGCCTAATCTTTGCCGAGCCGGCAGTTCGGCTCGTGCATAGACCAAAAGCGGCGATCCGCTCACGCATGGATTCGGTGTCCTGGATGCCGCCTTGTTGCCGGCCGCTTGTTTCAGAGCGCCTTGTTTTCGCGGGCACTGCGCCGCCGTTAATTCCCTCCCTGCAGCGGTCCGTGAAACGCCGCCGCCCCCCTTGCGGCAGATCGCACCGCGCCACACGCGCCCTTTTCAATTGCCAACTTGCCACGCGGCGGACCCGGCGGCTTCGCTTCGCTCATCAACGGAATAATGGCGGCACCCCCCAAATTTTTGCGCTTGCGCACCCCGCGCCAGGCGCTCGTGCCTCGCGCCCTCAATCGCAAAAATCCGGGCCCCTCCGCAATTTTTCCGTTGCGCCGGCTCCTTCAGGCCGCGCGGCAAACGAATGGCAACAAGGCCGCGATGACCGCGGCCGGGTCTTACGCTTCCAAGGAGTTTACTATGGCACTCTATCTCAACGGCCTCAAACCCACCGCCTACGCCGGCACCGTCTGGCAATCCGGCCTGTTCTTCTGGATGAGCCTTGCGACGCTTTGCGATCATTTCGCTCCGAACGTAACCGCCCGCTGGAACCGCTGGACCAGCATCAGCGGCAATGAGGTCGGGCCCGTTTCAGCCTTAACGCTCGCACGCACGCTTCGTGCCTGCCACGTGCGCGGCGAAATCGATCAGTATCTCGCCGCCATGCCGAAACATGCCGACCGGTTTCATCTCACACTCGACGATGTCCTCGGCTTCATTGAGTTTCTGGAAACCTCCGGCGGCTTCCGCATCGGGTCCAGGCGCCCCTACCAACTCTTGAAAGCGGCAAGGAAGAAGTGGCCCGACCCAAAGCTTGTGGCACTCGGGCTGAACTAGCGCCCGGCCGCACTTCAACCTCGTAGCCCCGCCGGTCCCCCCGGACCGGCGGGGCTTTTCCATGCCCGCAAAGCTAGCTGCTAGAAAACGAAGCAGAACAGCTAGATATAGCATCTAGCCGATGCGCCGCATTAGCTTTGGAGGTCTGCCCAGGATATTCCGAAGCCCGGCCCGCCGTCCGCACCATACCCCGCTATGCCAGAGTTCACACAAGCGCCCCTGCGAGCCGCTGAGGGCGCTTTTCCGCGCCGTCCTCCGGTTCCGGTCCCCAAGACGCCTGAACGTCACGAAGACGCTTGTGGGGGCCTCAGCCATTGGCGGCGCCCGATTATCGCGGGCGAGCAGGGGCCTTCTCTTGTTAATTCACGAAGCTGGAAATTTGCTGCGCCGCACAGGTGAGCCGGTAAGGGGCGAATCGTAACGCGCAGTCCCCGGGAGATCGAAGCCGTTGCCAAGGGGCAGGACCTGTTTAGGCGCACTAATGGGGTTTGCCCGCAAACCCCAAGGCTGCCGCCACACTAGCATGAGTCGCGACTTCCGTCACGACCCCCATCCGAGGCCCCAACAATGCCGCTTCCCTAGCTAATCCTTAACCGAATCCCCCTACCGCTGGGCCGCCGCTAAGCCCCGCAAGCCGTCCCTCTACGCCCCGAAAAGCCACAGAGACCGCCTATGGCCTTGATGCATTTCCAGCATAAAAAAATCGGCAAACGAACCCATGGACCCCGCGCGGCAACCATGGCGATCAATTACATCACCCGGTTCGAGAAGCCAGACCGCGAAGCGGCCGCCGAAGCAGTTAGCTATAACGCCAGGGACAGTGCGGCGAGCGTGATCCTGGCCGGGCGCATGCCGTCCGAGAAGAACGAAGCTGCCAGGTGGCTCGAAGCCAGAGCAGCCGAAGACCGGATAGACGCTAGAATCTGCGATACGTTCATCATGGCGCTGCCTCGGGAGCTGACACGCGAGCAGCATCAAGAACTCGTCCGGGACTGGTGCGAGACGGTCACGCAAGGCAAAGCCGCCTATTTCGCAGCGATCCACGACAAGCGCAAGGACGCCGACAATCCCCATGCGCATATTCTTTTGAGAGACCGCGATTATTCGCTCGGCGACGTTGCCGAGAAAAAACGCCCGCGCGTCATCGGCACCACCACCAGCAAAAAGGAAATCGAGGAGGCCGAAAAGAGGGGGTGGCGGGTGCCGCCGCGGGCGACGACCTGGGATCTGCGCGTCAGCTGGGCCGATGCCACAAACCGCGCGCTGGAGAGGGCGGGGCTGTCGGTCCGGCTCGATCCGAGGAGCTTGAAAGACCAGGGCATCGACCGCGAGCCGCAAATCCATGAAGGGCCGCAAGGCAAGGCGGCCCGCGCCAAGGGTTACGAACCGCAAAGCCAGACGCGCGAAAAAGGCGCGCGCGTCATTCCCTATCCCGCGATCGACCAGGGAACCCGGTCCGACTACAACGCCCGGATCAAGGCCGCCAATAGCAATGAGCGCCGGAGCGATCCGGAATTCCTGCAGAAAGAGGCCCTGCGCGAGGAACAGAAGGTAAAGCGAGCCGAGCTCTATGCCGGCCAGCGCACCGAGCGCAAGGCCCTGTCGGAGCAGCATACCGCCGAATGGGCCGAGCATAAGAAATTCGGCCAAAAACTATACGCCAACGCCCGCGACGAGGCTTACCGGGAAACGGGAGAGCTGTACGCTTCCCGGTGGAAAGAAATCAATCAGATCGGCAATGCGCAGACACGCGAGGCCGCCGCCGAAGCGCTCAAAGCCGAGCAGCAGGCGACCTATAAATCCCTGTCCCAGGAACGCCTGGCCGAAGCGCGCGTCCTCAAAAACGATTCCTATCAGGAACTCAAAGAACGGCTTCGCACGGAGCGGGAAGCGCTGAGCAAACGTCTCAGGGAAGAGGCCAAAGCCGCCATTCATGCCCAAGCCGCGGAACGGCAGCGCTTGCATCAGCGCTGGGACCTTGTCCGCGAACAAAAAGCCGCAGCCCTCGAAAGCGCCCAGCTCACCACCTCCCAGCACATGCACCATGTGCAAACGCGCGCTTTGCGCAAAATCGGGCGTGACGGACAAGCAAACGCGGGGCGCGCCTCGCCGTCCCAGGCGGCTCCGTCGCCCCTCGAGAAAGCGATCGCCAAGATCGCCGAGGTGCAGGAGCATCTCAAAGACGGGACTGACCGCACTCAGCACCTTGAAACGCCCCAAAAGACCAGAGGCGACCGGGAGCGATAGAGGGTCTTCGTCCCTGGCCGCGCGGGGACCCTACGCCACTGGCCAGCGAAACGCCGGATCGATGCGATGACGAGGCTCACGAGCTCGAGGCGCAGATTGACGAGCTGTTTCGCCGCTACAAAATCAAAATTAGCAATATCAGCAAAGACCTCAGGAAGGGCGACCGCAAGGCAACCATGCGCGCCTATCGCGAGGAATTAAACGTTCTTTTGGCCGATCGGCAGCGGGAATTCCGGCAGATGAAGAAAATCCACGCTGAGCGCAAGCGAGCGGAACGGCCAGGCATTGCCTTGGAGCCGCCACGGCCGGCGCATGGATAGGCGCCGCCGAGCGAGTCTCACGGCTACTTCGAAGAGCCGGGCCTTCTGGCACTTGCGGCCATCAATGCCGGCGTATACGGAATAGGAACGTAACGGCTCTTCGGCATCCTCACGCCGAAGAAACGGATCGCCTTCTCATAAGCACGCAGTCCTTTTCGAACTTTCGGAACACCAGATCGAGAAGCGCTTCAATGTTGTTGTACGCCCATCTCAACAAGCCCTTTGAACGCTACCGCCGGCACCAAGCCCGCCTTCGACTCCGCGATGGAGTCACCGAACACGTCGGCCATTGGGTCCGCAAAGGCCCCTTTGCCTGCCGCGAAATCCTCTATACCGACGAGAAGGGCAAGGAGGATGTTTCCCTCTATGTCACGATCTTTCGCAAGCCTCCCGTTCGCCGCTTTCCATTAAAACAGTGGCTCGGATATTTGCGGCCGACCAAGGCAACGTGGAAGACCTTGGAAGTGTTTCACCGCAGAGCCTGGCCGCCAAAAGGCGCCTATTTTGATCTCACGGACGACGAAGGCTTACCCGTCATCTACTGGCGGCAACCCGACCTCGAGCCCGATCAGTACGCCAACGCTCAACTCAACTGGGCGCCGCGCGGCTGCTTCGTCTGGGTCTCTAGGTCGGAAAAACAACCGCCCATGTTCGTCAATGTCAATTGGGACGGCGCGCTGCCCGCCCGGTTCACCGACAACAGGGCGCTCATAACGGTCACCTTGCCTTGCTTTTTGGCCTTCGCGGCGGCCGTTCCCTTCATCATGAATTCCACTCACGAGACGCTTACCAATATCCTCCTTGCCGGGGCTGGCGTGACCCTTCTGATCTCCGTAGTCTTCGCTTTTGTTGACCACTACCTCATCAGATTCAGACATCTCAGCTTGCTCAACCTGCGCGTTGCCAACCGCATTTGGGGAGGTCTGATCGCGCCCCGGGTATCGCTTACACCCTGGGATAGGCTTGAAAGCTTTTCGACCGCAGAAGACCCCCGTTTCCAGGCCCCGATACCCAAAGACGTCGACCTGGAGCGCGTTCGCCCGCGCGACCGAATGGAAGCCAATTTCGGGCTGCATTTCCGGCCGGTCGACGTCATCAACGGCACGCGCAACGCGCCAATGTTCAGGGAGTGGCTGCGGGTTTTAACGCTTCACTTCATCGCCAAAAGACAAGAATATTTTGCGCAGATCGAAACAATCGCGCCCAAGCTTAGAGAATTCGACCGGCTCAGGACGAAATACAATCAACTCAGGGAGAGCCACACACAACATCTTCACAGCGCAAAATTGCTCGCAGACCGTCTTCAAAAGCGTTGGCCGATAGGAAAGAAATTTAAAGATGGCAACGCCGGCTTGGAGGATGCCGATGAAGGCGACGATGATCCAACCAACTCAAGAACGATTAATCTCCTGGACCCCGTGGAACTTATCGAAGCCAAGTTCGCCCAAACTTATGGAAGCATAAACCTCGGTCTTCCAAAATCTATCCTCCTCGCGGCAGAGTCCTACCGCGATTTTAGCAAAATCATGCGCAGTGCTGAAGAGTTGCAGCGCGATGTCACAGAGTTCCGATCAAACTACCCGCTTAGTTTGGAGGAACAGCTCCACAGCGACCAAATGTTGGGTCTCGCCGGTCTAATCATCAACTGTTTTGAGAAAACCAATTTCCGCTTGAAGTTACCCATCGTGCGCGCTGTCTAGGGCATTTCCAAAGCAACCGTTGCCGCCGCGGCCCTCGGCCGCACAAAGCGCCACCCATCGCGATAAAGTGCGCCCGGCCGCACAGTGATCCTTTGAGGGCGCGAGCCGCCTGTTCTTTCTACATTGTGGCGATGCCGGACCAGCGGCATAAGCTTTCGTTGCCGATTGAAATGCTACGATCGACCGAACGGGATATCCAAAATAGACGATCAAAGTAATTGATTTCTTATGTACAAATGTAGTATAGGTGGCAACATAATAACGTCATGCTTCGCGTAACAAGTGCTTTAAGAGATACTATGCTGGTTGCTGAAAAATCTCCTGCCATTCAAGACCTCGCAAGCGAAATCAAACAGCTTCGCGAAGAAGTCACGCGTCTTAAAAATGCAGCGCCGAAACCACGCCTCGAATGGCACCTCATGCAGCTGGTCAGCGAGCAGGAGAATGACATCCGCCGATTGCGGGAAGAGCTTGCCAGCATCCAGGACGCCCTGAAACGCGAACGCGCCAAGACAAACGGCACCGGGACGAACTTAAGTCCTCAAGACAAGATCGAAATTCTCGAGGACACACTTCTCAAGGCCCTCCATCTTATCGCCGATGACCGGCAAAGGATCAACGAAACCGACCGGTTCACGAGGCAGATCTGGAATGAATTCAAAATTCTCAACATCATCGCCCACGATTACATGCTCGCGAAACATCCGGACTATTTCATAATCATGGAGCGCGTTGAAGAACTTATCGGCAACCCCGATATGACCACGTTCAACAGCTTCGTACCCTTGCCTCAAGCCACCGTCCAACCGGCCTCCGGGAAAAAATAGAAGGCAGCCTTCGAGTTCATTGTCTGCTAGACTAGTCCCGCTGCGGTAACGCAATGGGGCAGGGATTTGGACAAGGAAGACGAGGAGCCGGATTCTCTCCGCCGGCTGTGGCAGAGGCGGCCCAATGCATCGCTCGAGCGCAATCCTCGCGCCGATCTGATCGAGGACATCGCCCAGCAATTCATCGAAGGCAAACGCAATCTTGATTCTGGTCTGACAGAGGAAGAGCGCCGGCGCGCCCGCATTAGCCTCGATAGCCCGGCCAACGGGGCCGCTGAGGAACGATCCATCCTCGAAGCCGCAGATCGGCGCGCCCGCGAAAAGACCCTCGCGGACGCCGAGCGTCGAGACCGGTCCGAGGACAAGGCCGAACCGCACACGCGCGTCACCCCCTCGCATCCCGGCACAGAAGCGGAGGCGGTTCGCCGCGCCCAGCAGGACACGCTTGAAGGACGCGACCAAACCATCTCCGAGAGAGCGCCAAAATCACACGAAGCCCAACCGCAGCAAGACCATGTAGCCGCTCCAGAGAGACAAAAGGAGCCTTCCGAAAGAAGGTCGCCAGAACCGGCGCGCAATGCTCCTACGGAACATACGGCTCCCAACATGGCAAGCCGCGAACCGGCGGTCCCTGAACCTGTGAGGGAGATTCGAGCCGCTGCAGAAATCCAGGATGCTCCCTTCAATCGTGAGCGGCCCATTATCGGCGAGCGTTCGCCGAATTTCTATCAGCCGCTGAAGGAGCAGCACAGAGAACTCCTCCAAGACGCGCAGTTCGAAGGGAAATCCTTATTCGCCGAACTCGGCGCGACAACAGACAACGTGCGCCGAAAAGAGCTTGCCGACCGATCCACCGGACGCGAAGACGCCGCGCCGTCGCGCGATGACCGGTCCGCGGCGGAGGCCGCAGATCAGGAGAAAACGCCGAGCCTCTTTGATTTGGCCGGAGCCAAGCAGCGTGACGGCCGGGCTCAGCCCGATCATCCATCGACGCCATTCAAAGCCGCTTGGGAAAAAGTCCGCGACGAATCCGGGCCACAGGCCCACATGCAGGATCAGCAGCAGACCGGTCCCGAACTGGCGGGCCAGTTGGGTGCGCCCGCCCCGAGCCGCTCCGCAAGAGAGCAGGCCGCCGCGCAACACAAAGACAATCCCGGGGTAATGACTAACCGCGACCACGAAAGGGCATCGCCGCTGAGAGAGGCCTTCACCAAAATCAGCGAGGTGAAGGTGGAAATTACGGGCAGGGGACGCGACGCGACGCGCGACCATGGCCGCGATATGTAGTCCTCATCCTTGAAACAAACTCCCGGTAGACTTCCAAATCTACCGGTCCCGTCTTTTGACGTTACCGCTTCTCATGTTGCTTTTTATACGGGGCGATGCCGGCCTCACGGCCGTCATGGGCGAAGTGATTTTGGACGGGACCTTTGCTGCATAAGGCCGAACTCGGACACGGCGGGTGTGGCAAACTACTTAGGTCGCGATACTTGCTTTTGGATCAGTTAGCGGACGGTTAGCCGAGCAACGGAGGTGCACAAATGAATCTGCTGCGGAGTCGGCAGCACGCAAGAACACGTAATCCCTCCCTGGCGGGTTCGCGCTGGAAGCGGACTGCCCCGTGCGACGCGTCGGGCCCTAGCCGACATTCTTTGGCCTTCCAAATGAAGTTTCTTTAGTCCGAGCGCGACTTCGCAAAGCGAACGAATGCTCGCCACTAACCGCAATTGCGTTCTAGCAACCGGCCAAACCGGGCAATAAGTGCAGTTTATGTTCCCTTTTGGTATGGAGAGACCAACTCATAAGGCGAACGAATCTTTGGGGTAAAAAAGTGACCGCGCTTGTGTTAAAAATTGCTTTGATCCTGGTCGTTGTCGCCGTCTTGGGTGCTCTGGGCGGTTTGCTGCTACGTCGCCGCAAGAGTGTCTCAGAAATTGCGGGTGATGCGATTGCGGTGTCGAACAGGGGTTTTGTGTACAGCCAGCTTAAAGCTGAAGGGCCAGATGGAAGTAGATTCATACTTACGGATGTTTCTGGATCGACGCTAGTCCGAGCACTGGCGGTGGAATTGAAGCATCAATACGGGGGCCCTTTGGCCTCAGCTTCTGTAATTGTTTTGGACCTCGTTTCCGACGAAGGATATGGTCGGCGCCTGGATCCCGATCTTACATTAATCCAGGAAGGCGTAAGGGATGGTGACGAGCTGCAATTCAGCCTCCAGTCAACGGCAGCAGGTGGTCCAGGAAATAGACTGAGCACTGAAGAAATGTATTCGCAACATGCCGTTCGACAGGGGCTCAGTAGTACCGAAGGCAGCGTTTCTGAAAGTCAAATTGTAGGCGAGGCACATTACTATGATGATAGCTGGGGTGGTGGCCAAAACGAGGAAAAAGCTCGTGAGATCGCTATGGAAAAGGCGAGTCAAGCGCTCGAGCGAGAAGTGAAGAAAAGGTTCGCTGTCAGTCATGATCGGGTGGCCCAGGTTACTATGACAGACCTCGTCGATTGCAGTGTGTTCGCAACTCCGACCGTGCAGCGATCTAACTAGATTTTGCTTCAGAATTTTTTGCATAATCCAGAGCAAGCAGCGCGGGCGAAATTCCTATCACAAACAA
>JBKQIH010000077.1:0-8802 GCA_052148445.1 Rhodomicrobium sp. | reverse complement strand
CTTCGACGCCGCTGCCGAATTCCTGCCGGGTTTCGAACCGGAACCTCAGTTTGTTTTCTAGGCTCCGCTGCGCTGCAAAAGAGCAACGCTTCGGCTAGAAAAGGCCTTCCTTGAAAATGAATTAACTTTTGCGTTGGAAATTCCGTGATTAAGTCACATTGCGTGTGAGCGTTGAATGATAGCGTCAGCGCGGACTGACGGCGATTCTCCAAACGGCGGAAGCATTCCATGCAGTTTCTAAAGTCTTCACGATTCCGGCTTCCGCGGAAGTTGCAAACACGATGTGCGCTGGTGGTGGTGGTGCTTGCCGCCAGCGGACCGGTCAGCGCAGAGACTTTGAAGGAAGCCTTGGCGGCAGCATACCTTTACAATCCGACATTGAAATCGGCGCGCGCGCAACTTCGCTCGACGGATAATGGGGTTTCCCTTGCCAAGTCCGGATACCGGCCAACGATCACGGCGACGTTTCAGGACGGGTTTGAGGACAGCCGGACCGGAATCAAGAGCAGCCCAGGTTCATTGCCCTTCTGCACCATCGCCACTGCTCCGGGGACGCCCTGTAATGCAAACTCTTCCATTCCTTTCGGCTCGCTAGCCAGCGCCAGTGCCGCGAACGGCTCGTACCATCCACGCCAGGCCTCAGTCGCGCTACAGCAAAACGTCTTCGACGGCTTCCGCACTTACAACAATGTCAAGGGCGCGGAGGCGGCGGTCGAAGCCGGCCGGGAAGACCTTCGCAACTCGGAAGAAAGCGTTCTTCTCAACGCCGCGACCGCCTATATGAACGTCGTCCGCGATCAGGCGATTGTAAAACTTCGCCAGAACAATGTGCGGGTCCTGTCCGAACAGCTTCGTGCCACTCAGGACCGCTTCAAGGTTGGCGAGGTTACCCGCACCGATGTCGCGCAGGCGCAATCTGGGCTCGCCCAAAGCCAAGCCGATTTGAGCATAGCCCAAGGCACCCTTTACGGCGACCAGGCACAGTTCGCGCAATATATCGGTCATCCACCGGGGACATTGCGAGATCCTGGCCCGCCCACCAAGCTATTGCCAAAAAACCTGCAAGCCGCAATCGATGTTGCGGAGTCGGAGAATCCTGGGATCCTGGGATCAATCTTCCGCGAACGGGCGCAAGAACATCAGGTTAAATCCGTCAAGGGCCAGCTTCTTCCGAGCGTTTCCTTAAGTGCGAGCTATACCAAAGCCGATCAGCCATTCGGTGAGCCAAGCGTCACTCAGTTTGAGGATACAAGGGTGTACGGAACCCTCACCGTTCCGCTATACGAAGCAGGAAGCGTATCGGCGCAGATCCGCCAAAATATCGAGACCCTGTCGCAGCGCCGGCAGCAGATCGACGAGCAGCGCGAGCTGGCGAGGTCTAACGTCAGCGCACAATGGGGGCTGGTCATCGCGGCAAGAGGCAACGTCGCCGCGGGAAAATCGGCGACCGAAGCGACGCGGATTGCCCTGCAGGGCGTGCGGGAGGAGGAGCGAGTCGGCCAGCGCACGATTCTCGATGTCCTCAATTCGGAACAGCAATATCTGAACGCGCAAGTGAACCTTGTTTCGTTCCAGCGCGACCTTGTCGTAGCCTCCTATGGCGTGCTCGCCGGCATGGGCCGCTTGACGGCCTCCGATATCGCGCTCCAAGCCGAGCTTTACGATCCCACCCGCTATTATGGCGAGGTTAAGGATGCGTGGTACGGCTGGGGCGCCTCAATCGAAAGCCGCGAGGATCCCCGGGTTGCGCCAGTCGAAGATCCTGGCCGCGCTCCGGGCCAGAGATCGGCCGACGGTCCAGCTTATACCCAAAAATTGCCGCAGATCCCATGAATCGGTAGCGCTTGGCTGCCAACATCATTAGCGTATGGCATCCCTTCCTGCCTGGCGAAGTGAGTCGCCTGGTGTCTGGAAATGTGCAACGGTATTGACGTTGGCGCACGCAGTGGGATTGAAGAGCGCCGGACGCTCGAGGTGAAATGGAATGAACCGCGCAGATCAGGCTCCTGAGCCGTCTATGGAGGAGCTCCTCGCGTCGATCAGGCTTATCATTTCGGACGCGGACAAGAAGGGGCCGGCGCAAAGGGACAGCGCGCATCCAAGGCTTTCGGCCGGCGAGGGATCCCTGCTGGCGGGACCGGGGGCTGCGATAGCCGGCGATGAAGTCCTCGATCTGACCGACGAGCTGGTCTTCCCTGACGAGCGGCCGGCTCCGCGTGGAGGCACGCGGCTTGGGCAAAGCAAACTCGAAGACCGGCCCGGACAGGATTCCCTCACCGCGTCTGGCCATAAAACGCCCCCAGACAGCGGGCCCTTGCCATTACCCGCACCGGAAGCCGCTAATCGAAGGCACAGCGAAAGCCCTCAAGCTGTGCGCCAGCAGTATGGCCTGCCGCCGGCATCCCGGCCCCTTTGGTCGCGGCGCGAGCTTGCCGCTCCGTCTCAAACTCCGGCTCCAAAGCCGCGGCAGGACGCGACACCTGCGAGACCTCAGACCCGGAATTGGGCTGCGGATATTCAAATGCCGGTTCCAAACGAGGGACCGGTTTCCCTCATTCCTTCTGCAAGCACGAAGTCTTCGCTTACGGAGCCGGTGGATGCAACCGGCGGGAACACGGGCGGACAGGACCGTGAGCAGGGCTACGAGGGCCATGCCGGCAGATGGAACGGTAAAAATGAGGCCGCGGCCGTGGCAGCCCTCGCGAAGAGACTCGCACGATCGGCTATGGGCGCCATGGAAGCAAGCGAGCTCGAGAACGCGCAAGCGGTCGATTTCGAGCATATCGATGGGGAAAGCAGGGCCGCGGTCACTGGGAAGTTCGCGGACGCAATCGAACGGGAGAGTTCGGCGCACGGGACATCCCAGCTTCCCAGCCTCCTCGATGAGGTATTCCGGCAGGAGTTCATCCGCGATCCGGAGCCGGGCGACGAGCCAGCTGAAGAAGAAACCGCCTACGAGGCGTATGAGGAGACAATCGAAGCGCCGGTGCCCGCCGAAGAAATGCCATCGGACGGGCCGGCCGGTGATGAGGGCGCCGACGTAAACGTAGAATTTGAGGAGGAGCCCGAGCCGGCGCCGCAGGCCCTCAGGGAGGAGAGCGTCCGCCATGTCACGATTGAGCCGGCTTCGCCGCAACCTTCCGCTTCAGCAGCAAAGCCGGAACAGCCCCAGCGGGCCACCGCAGAGCCAATCGCTCCCCAGCCCGTCAATGCTCCGGCGCCGATCCCAGCGCCAGCTCTCGCGCAGGCGCAATTTCTTGGCACCGCGCAACCGGCCATGACGGCGCAGGGGAGCAGTTCCTTGGAAGGGGCCGTGCGCGAAATGCTGCGTCCGCTGCTCGTGCAATGGCTGAACGAAAACATGCCGCGCATCCTCGAAAATGCGATTCGAGAGGAAATCGCCGTGCGCGGCTTATTGCCAAAATCCGACGGCTAGCCCAAAAAGAATCTTCGCGCACAGCGATTTTACAACGGGAGTGCTTCGGCGGTTGCCGGGGCGGCCCTTTTTTTAAAGCTAGCGCACTCCCAACACTCCAATCGCATCGACGCCAATGCTGGAAAAAACCTATAATTACGCCGACATCGAACCGCGAATCTCCGGAACGTGGGAGAAGGAGCAAGCCTTCCGCGCTGGGGCTGCGCTCAAGAAAAATCCAAAGGCCAAGCCTTTCTCCATTGTGATTCCGCCGCCGAATGTGACGGGCTCGCTGCATATGGGGCACGCGCTCAACAACACGCTGCAGGACGTTCTCGCGCGCTTCGAGCGGATGCGTGGCCGCGACGTGCTTTGGCAGCCGGGGACCGATCACGCCGGCATCGCGACGCAAAGCCTCGTTGAGCGGCAACTGATGGAGAAGCAGCAGCCAAGCCGCCGCGAGCTTGGGCGCGAGGAATTTTTGAAGCGCGTCTGGGCCTGGAAAGAGCATTCCGGCGGCACAATCGTCAATCAGCTGAAGCGCCTCGGCGCGTCCTGCGATTGGAGCCGCGAGCGCTTCACCATGGACGAAGGGCTATCGCGCGCCGTCATTAAGGTGTTCGTCGAACTGCACAAAGCGGGCCTCATCTATAAGGACAAGCGCCTCGTCAACTGGGACCCGAAGCTGCAAACCGCAATCTCCGACCTCGAAGTCATCTCGGTCGAGAAACGCGGCACCTTCACTTGGTCCGAAAAGACCAAGGACGAGAAGCCCTTCGACGCCGCCGCCTTTGCGAAACTGATCGGCCGCGATCCAGACGGCCATCTTTATTATTTCAAATACCCCCTGACCCAGAAAGTGAAGGGCTACAAGGCAAATCATATCGTTGTCGCTACGACACGCCCGGAGACCATGCTGGGAGACATGGCTGTAGCGGTCAATCCCGCCGATAAACGGTATGCCGCGCTTCTCAAAGCAGGCGCCCAAGTTTCGCTGCCGCTCGTGGGCCGCGCGATTCCTATCGTCGCGGACGAACACGCCGATCCCGAGCAAGGCACCGGTGCGGTTAAAATCACGCCCGCCCACGACTTCAACGACTTCGAAGTCGGCCGCCGCCATAATCTTGAGCCGGTCAATATCCTCACGGACACAGGCAAGCTGAACGATAATGTGCCCGAGGCTTATCGCGGCATGGACCGGTTCAAGGCACGCATCAAAGCCGTCGAGGACCTTGTAGCGCTCGGCCTTGTCGAGAAAATCGAGCCGAACGCGATGAAGGTTCCTTATGGCGACCGCTCCCAAGAGGTCATAGAGCCCTATCTCACCGATCAATGGTATGTAGACGCGAAAACCCTGGCGCAGCCGGCGCTGGAAGCCGTGCGCGAGGGCAAAACGACGTTCATCCCCGAGAATTGGCGCAACGTTTATTACCAATGGCTGGAAAACATTCAGCCGTGGTGCGTTTCGCGCCAGCTTTGGTGGGGGCACCAGATCCCTGCATGGTACGGGCCGGACAAGACGATATTCGTCGCTCATGACGCAAAGGAAGCCGCCGCACTTGCCAAAAAGCATTACGGCAAGGCCGTTGAGCTGACGCGCGACGAAGACGTGCTCGACACTTGGTTCTCGTCGGCGCTTTGGCCGTTCTCCACCTTGGGCTGGCCGGATAAAACACCGGAACTGAAGCGCTATTATCCAACCACGGTGCTCGTCACCGGCTTCGATATCATTTTCTTCTGGGTCGCCCGCATGATGATGATGGGCATGCACTTCATGAAGGAGGTGCCCTTCCGCGACGTCTACATGCACGCGCTCGTCCGCGACGAGAAGGGCGCTAAGATGTCGAAGTCTAAGGGTAATGTTGTCGATCCGCTTTCGGTGATGGACGATTACGGCGCGGATGCACTGCGCTTCACCATGGCGGCGATGGCCGCGCAAGGGCGCGATATCAAGCTTTCGATCGCCCGCGTCGAGGGCTACCGCAATTTCGCGACCAAGCTCTGGAACGCGGCGCGTTTTTGCGAGATGAATGGTTGCGTCCGCCAAGCCGATTTCGATCCTGCGAAGGCCAAGACCACGCTTAACAAGTGGATTTTCGCCGAGACCGGCGCTACCGCGGCCGCGGTAACCGAAGCGCTCGAAAGCTACCGCTTCAACGACGCAGCGGGCGAAGTTTACCGCTTCGTCTGGAACAAGTTCTGCGATTGGTACGTGGAGTTCGCCAAGCCCGTGTTCATGGGCTCCGACGAGGCCGCAAAGGCCGAAACGCAAGCGATGGCCGCCTGGGCGCTCGATGAAATTTTGAAGCTGCTGCACCCGTTCATGCCTTTCATCACCGAGGAGCTTTGGGCTGTGCTTGGCGAGGAAGGGCCGAAGCGCGAGACGCTTCTATGCCTCTCGGACTGGCCGAAGGTTGCGAAGAAAGCAGACCGCAAGGCGGTGGACGAAGTGAATTGGGTGATCGGCGTGATCAGCGAAATCCGCTCGCTGCGCTCGGAAATGAACGTCCCGGCCGCTGCGATGCTGCCGCTCACCGTCACGGGAGCGGACAAGGACACAAAGGCGCGCGCCAAGCGCTATGGCAGCTTTATGAAACGGATGGCGCGGCTCAGCGAGATTGCCCTTGCGGAGGTGCCGCCCTCCGGTTCCGCTCAATTCGTGCTTGGCGAAGCCACCATGGCGCTTCCGCTCGCCAATGTCATCGATCTCGCCGCCGAGCGGGACCGGCTCTCCAAGGAGATCGGCAAGCTTCAGCAGGAAATCGAAAAAATCGATGCGCGCTTCGCTAACGAGCAATTCATGGCGAAAGCCCCCGAAGAAGTGGTCGAGGAGAACCGCGAGCGCCGTGCAGAGGCCGAGGCCGCAACCCTTAGGCTCAAAGCGGCTCTCCAGCGTTTGGCAGCGGTTGCCGCCTGACTCCCTTACCCCAACCCTCTTCCAGCAAGCCCGCCCCGGCGCGCTTGCTGCCGTCGCTGCGGCAAGCGAATGCCCCGGGGGAATGCAAGCTCATCTCACCTTGAGCAAAGAGACAGAGCGAGGGAGACTTTTGGACCTCCCGCAGATTCCGTAAATCCTCGCCACGCGAGTTTTCTGCGACCGAATCGTACTTATGGTTGTACGGTCACATTGGCTCGCCGTGGCGCCCGCGCCACAAAGGCGCGTAAACCGCACTCCCTAGGTGGGCTTCTCTTGCCTTTTGCGTTCTGGACCTTTGTTATCCAGCACGCAACAGACGGGGTACCGGACATGAAGCCGTTCTTCACAGGACGCACCGCGGACTTGCCCCAAGAGTGATGGGCCGTCCGCGCATGGATCACGAGACGCTGCAAGCGCTCATCGAAGTTTACCGGGCTCGCGCCAGCACCGATCTTCTTTCGATCGTCATGGACGAAGCCGAGGGGCAGCAAGGGCGCGCCGCCGTGCTTGAGCTCTTGCGCTCGGTCCCGGCGGAAACTCTTTCCAACGATGAGTTTGCACCGGTCCGGCGCCAAGCCTGCCAGTTCTGCCTCATTGCCGGGGATTTCGAATTGGCCGAGCGCCTGGCCCGGGGCTCTGAGCAGCCCGAGGACCGCGCCATGCGCGCTCGCGCATTGCATGGTCTTGGCCGCGAGCAAGAGGCCGTTCAACTTTACCGGCTGGCCATCGGCCAGGATCCGGCCATGCGCAACCGCGAGCTGGAGCGCCTTCTCGGCATCCGCCCAGGCGCAAATTTCTCTTCCCCCCCGGCTAAAATCATCTCGCTGACCACGTACTCTTCGCGGCGGGACAATAAGAGCGAGCCTGAGCGCCGGGACTCGCCCGCCGACAATTTTCTCGAAGACTTGGACGATGCCGCCGTAACTTTTGGCGACGTTACGGGTCTTGACGACATCAAGGCCGAGGTCCGCCGCCGCATCGTTTTGCCTTACCTGAAGCCGAGCCTTTTCGAGCGCTACCGCCAAAAATCCGGCGGCAGCCTGTTGCTTTACGGGCCTCCAGGCTGCGGCAAGACACTGATCGCCCGGGCGACAGCAGGCGAAAGCGATGCGCGCTTTTTGTCGGTGAGCCCCGAGGAGATCCTCGATAAATACGCCGGCGAAGCCGAGAAGCGTTTGCGTGTCTTTTTCGACGAGGCGAGATCGGATCCGCCTGCGATCCTGTTTTTCGACGATTTCGAGGTCTTGGCTTTCAAGCGGGACGCCTCGAAGACCGAGACCGCGCCCGCGCTGATTTCCGCCTTTCTTTCGGAGCTTGACGGGACCGTTCGCAACAATACCGGCGTTCTCGTTATCGCCGCGACGAACGCGCCCTGGCTGCTCGATCCGGCATTATTCCGGGCCGGACGCTTGAACCGCGCATTCTTTGTGCCGGCGCCCGGCTTGGAAGCAAGAAAGAAGATCCTCTCCACAGCGATCGCGGGCGTCCCCGGCCACGATAAGATTGCACTCGACCGCATCGCGCGCAAAGCAGCCGGATACTCCGGCGCCGATCTGAGAGCGCTTGCCGACTCAGTCAACAATGCGGCGTTGGCTCAAGCGCTCGCCGGCGGTCCGGACGTTTCGATCGTGGCGGCGCATTTTGAGGAAGGCATGAAAGCGTTCGGTCCGTCCACGCTCGATTGGCTGAACCTTGCAAGGACCGAACTTAAGCCGAAGCGGCATTGCGATGGTTTTGCCCGCTTATTTTCTCCCATTTTTAGCTCCTGATTGTACTCCTGAGCGGCGCGGCTTTCGCGCTGTGCGGGTTCCCAAGGGTCTGTTGCTCCAATGTCACGGACTGAGGCTTCTCTGCCCAGTTTAGGCCATAAACCCCAAACACATTGGCGGCATCGGAGACCCGCAAAGAAACCGGTACAGTTTAAAATTGCAGCTTATGTCAACGAGGCTGCCGATGGTTTTGAGTATCCGGCGCTTCTCTCCACAAAAAAAAGCCACATGTTATCGAAACCGGATTCTCCCGGTGGAGGGTGCTGTCTTGGTCGTCAGGATGTTCGATAAGTCGCAATTGCCGAGCAGGCATGTCACGGTTGGAGCCGACCGCGCTCCTCACCGGTCCTATTACTATGCGATGGGCCTTACCGAAGAGGAGATCGCCCAGCCTTTCGTTGGCGTGGTTTCTTGCTGGAATGAGGCGGCTCCTTGCAATATTGCGCTTATGCGCCAAGCGCAGGCGGCGAAAAAGGGCGTTTCCGAAGAAGGCGGCACGCCCCGCGAGTTTTGCACGATCACCGTCACCGACGGCATCGCTATGGGCCACCAGGGCATGAAATCGTCGCTCGTCTCGCGCGAGGTCATCGCCGACTCGATCGAGCTGGTGGCCCGCGGGCACCTCTTCGACGCCGTCATCGCGCTGAGCGGGTGTGACAAGACGATTCCCGGCACCGTCATGGCCCTCGCCCGCCTCGACG
>JBKQIH010000076.1:0-5931 GCA_052148445.1 Rhodomicrobium sp. | reverse complement strand
CCTTATCGTCATCCCGGAAAACGCATCGCGTTTATCCGGGATCGTAACGGACACCGCGCCTGCTTTATTACGATCCCGGATAGGGCGCCAGCGCCCTTCCGGGATGACAATGGCGGCCCGCGCCGCGATGCCACGATCTTTGCAATAATTGTTAGCGCTTTTGACGCCGCAGCTCAATCTCGACCGATGCCCCCGCTTTCGCCGTCCCGGAAACGCCCCCTTCTCGCCGTCGCAGAAATACCCCTCCCCGTCATCCCGGAAATGCCGCAGGCATTATCCGGGATCGTAACGGGCGCCGGCGCTCGCAACGATCCCGTGTCTGCGCGGCGGTACTACGCACCGCAGCGCGCACGGGATGACGAATCAAGGGCAGCGCGCACGGCATGACCGCGGCCGGGGATATGATATCAAGGCCCCTTCGCGGGCTCGATAACGGAGACAGACATGACTTGGTCGGCGCGGCAATATCTAAAATTCGAGGATGAGCGCACGCGGCCCGCACGCGACTTGCTGCAATCCGTGCCAGCCGGCGAGGTCCGGAGAGCGGCCGACCTTGGATGCGGCCCCGGCAACTCGACGGAGCTGATAGCGGCACGTTTCCCGGGGGCGTCCATCGTAGGGGTGGACAATTCGGTGGACATGATCGCGGCGGCAAAAGAGCGGCTTCCGGGCGTCAGCTTCGAACTTTGCGGCATCGAGGAGTGGGCCGGGCAAGGCCCGTGGGATCTGCTGTTTGCGAATGCCGCGCTGCAGTGGGTGGGCGGCCATGAGACCTTGCTGCCACGGCTTGCGGGGCGGCTCGCCGCCGGCGGAAGCCTTGCCATCCAAATGCCGGACAATCTTGACGAGCCCTCGCATGTGGCGATGCGGACCGTAGCTTCAGGCGCGCCGTTTGCGGCAAAACTTGGCGAGGCGGCTAAGGCGCGCACGGTGCTGCCTCAAGCGGATTGGTACTACGCCCTCCTCAAGCCGCTTTGCGCTCGCGTGGATATTTGGCGGACAACCTACTTTCATCCCCTCCCCGGCGGCCTCGATGCCATCGTCGAATGGCTGAAAGGAACCGGCTTGACCCCCTTCCTCAAGCCTCTTACGCAAGCGGAGCAGCAAGCTTTCATCGCCGCTTATAAGGCCGAACTGGCGAAGGCGTATAAGCCGCTTGCCGATGGCACGGCGATCCTGCCCTTCCCGCGGCTCTTCATCGCGGCAACGCGATAGCGTCAGCGGCCCCCGCCGATTGCCAAAGCGGCGTGTGTGAAACCGTGAAACCGGAACCCTGTCCTTACGAGCGATGCGAAGCAATCCATAGCCTACGGCTGCCGTTATGGATCGCCACGGCGGCAAGGGCCGCCTCGCGATGACGGTGCTTCCGGTTAAGCGCGCGTGGCTCTAATACCAGACGCACTGCCCGTGGCTCCAGGACGTGGCGCAGTGCGCCACATCGGACAAAAAGTCTGCAACCGGGGCGTGGGTGTAAGAGATGAGCCATCCTGCGGTGGCGATGAAGGCAATCGTGATCGCGGCCGACACGAGGTACCAGATGTGCGAAAAGATCAGCGTCAGCTTTACGGGCGCTTCCTCGCCGGGCGACAGTGGAATATCCGAATGTTCCGAGATGGTTTCCGCGGCGGTGCGGGCTCCGGGAGTGAGCCGGGCAAGCATGCCCGTCAGCCCAACGATCATGTGCGCGGAAGCCGGTACAATCGCCGTCATGAGCATTCCGGTCACAAAAAGCCCGTCGGTCCACGGCGCTTTGACGGCCTCTGCGACCAAAGGCTGCCATTCGAAACGATTGATATGAGCCAGCGCGAACAGGTGATTCAGGCCTTCCATGACATTTGGCAGGAGCGCCGAGAGCATGATCATGAGGATCGCGCCTGCAACAAACGTGCCGAGAATCGCGCCAATTACCTTGAGGCCGCCCACAAGGTCAGGGCCGGCCGTTTCGGCCTGCTTCAGCAAAAAGCGTGTCGACCCCCAGGAAAGCCAGTCGACGCAAGCGTTCACGACGGGCAGGAGAACGAAAAACAGGAACAGAAGAAATGCAAACTTGCTGGCAAAGGCAAGCGCCGCACCGGCGAGAATAGCGACGGCAATGGAGAAAAGCGTGGCACCGGCGAGCGCAAACGCAATCGCCAGCGCGAACGCCAGCGCAAACCCGCCGGCCATGGCACCGAGCACCGAGCTGGCATTGGACTCTTGCCCTTGGAACGTCGTGGCGATGGTGAAGGAGATCGTAAAGGCCACCATCACCGCGAATGCGCCAAGCAACACCTGCGAGATGGTTTGCGCCGTGTCCTCGTCGCCTCCGAACCGTGTCCAGGTGTGCCGTATCAGCCCGAGCAGGTTCCGGAAGGCGGCAACAATGACATAGGCAATAACGGTGAAGGCCAGCGCGAACAGCCCGACGCTTGCGAGCGAGATGCTGTCCTTGTTGACGCCGTGCGCGATGAGCGTGACGAGAAACAGCACGATCGGAAAAATGAAAGCGATGGCAAGGCACCGCTCGAACGCCTGCCCGCTAAAGGACGGCCCGAACCAGTCCATCATCCACACATTGAGGCGTTGAAGCGTGAGAAGGTAAGCGCGGAACGGTGGCACCGTGCCGAGCCGCGCTTTCAGCGCGATCCGGTCGGCGTGATTCGCCAGCTGAACGCTGAGCGAGCGTTCCGGAAAAGGAAGCAGCCAAGCGAGGATCGTCCCGAGCAGCGCGGTTAGCACGGCCATGACCGAGAGTACGTCCCAGCCCTGCCAGACTAGTGAAAAGCCCGTCCCACTCATATCGCCCCCAAAATTCTCCTTTGCCCCGAGCTTGGTTAGCAATCTGCGGTGCCACACGCAAGCAGCGATGCCGAAATAAGCCGCTAGCATCCTGCATCGGGTAGAAGTGCCGTGAAAAATACAACAAGGGAGGCGCCTTTAGGCGTTCGAGACTACTGGGTCTTGCGCCGGACGGGGCTGAGGCCGGAAAGCGCGGGAACCGGTACGAAGGCCGGCTTCTTGGCCTGCACCCGTATCCCGGCATAAACCTGCTTGATGGCCTCGATAATCATGACTCCGGCAAAAGCGGGCCACAGCCTTACACCGGCGCGCTCCCAAGCGAGGGCCGCCGATGGCAGCACGCGCGCTCTAAACGGGGGCGCAAACAGGCATGGCGTCACGCCAACCGGTTCTAGCGACGCCTGGCGCAATAATTTCTCGATCTGGCTCACGCTATAGGGCGTGCCATGGCCGAATGGCGTCGTATCGAACCTCGCCCAAGCGCCGCGCCGGTTCGGAACGGCGACGATGACCCGGCCTTGCGGCATCAGAACCCGCCAAATCTCGCGCAAATAATCTTGGCGCGCCTCCACATGCTCGAGGCCATGGACCACCAGCACGTACTCCGCCGAATTGTCCCTAAGCGGCAGCTCGATCTCCGGCACAAGCGCCGAACGGTAGGGTCCCTCGCGCGGCCATTGCACGACGCCTTGGCTCTGCGGCATCAGCGCCACCGTGGTGCGCGCCTCGCCGGCAAACATGCGCAAGTAGGGCGAGGCGTAGCCGAGGCCGATCACGTCCATGCCCTTTACATCCGCCCATCGCTCCCGGACGCGCCGGGCAACGATCCGGCGCGCGAGCTGGCCGAGCGGCGAGGCATAAAAATCTCGGAGGCGGGCAGCATCGTCAGACATGACAAAGCACATTAGCATGTTCTCGATCCGAGTTTAGAGCGTTATCGCTTTCGATAGAATCGAAGGCGATAACGCTCTAAATTTTTTGTCCGCATGATCTTATCGCAAAACCGGACCCCGCTTTTACGGATCATGCTCTAGCGCTCGCGCATTTTCTATTAAGACAGTCTCAACGAATCAACCGGGACGAAAGCCATGGCCGCACTTGAAATTCTGCAATTCCCCTGCTGGAAGGACAATTTTGGCGTGTTAATCCACAACAGGGACGCGGGTCTTACCGCATCCATCGACGCGCCGGAGGAAACCGCCGTGCGCGAGGCGTTGCATGAAGCGGATCTGAAGCTGACCCATATTTTCACAACGCACCACCATCACGACCATACCGAAGGCCATCTTGGACTAAAGCGCGAGACCGGCTGCACGATTTACGGTCCAGCGGGGGAAGCGGCCAAAATCCCGGGCATCGACGCCGCGGTAAAGGACGGCGGCAGGCTTCCCTTTGGCGCATTCGAGGTGCAGGTGCTGGAGACGCCCGGCCACACGCGGGGCGCCGTCACCTATTACATACCGGACGCCATCGCGCCCGGAACCGGCGCGGCCTTCACCGGAGATACGCTGTTCTCCGGCGGCTGCGGCCGAGTGTTCGAGGGGACGCACGCGCAATTGTGGCATTCGCTCGAAAAGATCGCCGCGCTGCCGCCTTCCACGCTCATCTATTGCGGGCATGAATATACCCAGTCTAACCTTCGGTTTGCGCTCGCCGTCGAGCCCCATAACGAGGCGCTGCTCAAGCGCAAGGCAGAGGTGGATGCGCTTCGAGCCGCAGGCAAACCCACGCTGCCGGTTCCGCTCGCCATTGAGCTCGCCACGAACCCGTTCCTTCGTCCAGATAGCCCGGAAATCCGGCGGAACCTCGGCTTTAGCCCAGACGCGCCCAATGCAAAGGTGTTCGAGGAACTGCGCCGGCGCAAGGATACATTTTAGCCGGCACGGATTCCCTGGGGCCGTGATAGTCGCGGGCTTACATCCGTTCGGCGTGGCCGTGGCGCAAATGCAACTAGGGGCGCAAATAGGTCGCACCTACGCAGAATATCCCTTCCTCTGCCAAATCGCCGGCGTATAAAAAAGGAAGAGCGATTTTAATCGCCTTCTGGTGGGACTTGATCGAGGGAGGGGCATATGCTTCGTCACGTTGTGTTGGGTGCGGTTGGGGTGATGGCGCTTGCGGCTACGGCAAGCGCCGCGGATATGTATGCGGGTCCGGGCGGCCTGAAGGACGAGTACGTTCCGGTTAACACGTGGGCCGGCTTTTACGTTGGCGTCAACGGCGGTTATGGCTGGGGCACAGGTGATGACGTTTCTGCTAAAGAAATGCATTGGGACCACCCTTACGTGGCGCCGCCATATCAAGTTACTTACTCGAAGTCTGGCGACCTCGATCCATCGGGCGGTTTCGGCGGCGGCCAAATCGGCTATAACTGGCAGCGCGACCGCCTAGTATACGGCCTTGAAGCAGATATCCAAGGCGCGGACATCAACGGTTCGGAAACGCTCAAGGCGGGCAACGCCTGGCATTGGAACTCCACAACAGCGTCGAGCGATCTCAACTGGTTCGGCACCGTTCGCGGCCGCATCGGCCTTACCGTCATCGATCCGCTCCTGCTTTATGTCACTGGCGGCTTGGCCTACGGCAATGCCGACCACGATTTGACGGTCATCAATCACAGCTGGACGGGCGCAACGAACACCAGCAAAGTCAGCAACAGCAACACAGAGGTTGGCTACGTCCTCGGCGCAGGTGCCGAATACCAGATTATGCCGAAATGGACGCTCAAGGTCGAGTATCAATATATGGACCTCGGCAGCGACGTGCTAACCGCGAGTAATTGGCTGTACCACCACAAAGCCACCGGAACTGGAGATTTCTCCGACGCCTATCAGACGGTGCGCGTGGGCTTGAACTATCACTTCGCGCCCGCTTACGAGCCCCTCAAATAGGGTATCGCCATACGCTTCGGCAAATTACGGCGCCTACGGGCGCCGTTTTTACGTCCCGCTATCGCACCGGCGCCCGGCGTCTGCCTTTGCAAGGCCTCGTAAGTGCGGTTTTTTTATCGGGACCGGTACCTCTCTTTCCATCGGGCTGGGTGCGCGGCTTAGCCGCCGTGCCTCTTACCGGAAAACCGCTTCACACTTTTCCGGAAGCACTCTAGGGTCGCGCCGCCGGCCTCGCAGGGGCGGCGAACCGAAGAGGATCGAC
>JBKQIH010000075.1:0-37007 GCA_052148445.1 Rhodomicrobium sp. | reverse complement strand
AGGCGGAGATCCTTTGTTCCTAACGAGAAGCGTATCATGAAAGAAATCATCGCCGAACTCGAACGCCGCCGCTCCGAAGCCCGTCTTGGCGGGGGCATCAAGCGTATCGACGCCCAGCATAAGCGCGGCAAGCTGACCGCCCGCGAGCGCATCCTGCTCCTCCTCGACGATGGATCGTTCGAGGAGTACGACATGTTCGTCGAGCATCGCTGCATCGATTTCGGCATGGAGCAGAGCAAAATCCCAGGCGACGGCGTCGTCACGGGCTGGGGCACGATCAACGGCCGCGTGACCTATGTTTTTGCCAAGGATTTCACGGTGTTCGGTGGCTCACTCTCCGAGGCGCACGCGCAGAAGATCACCAAGGTCCAGGATATGGCGCTACGCAACCGCGCGCCGATCATCGGGCTGTTCGACGCCGGCGGTGCACGCATCCAGGAAGGTGTGGCGGCGCTTGGCGGCTATGGCGAAGTGTTCCAGCGTAACGTGCTGGCAAGCGGGGTGATCCCCCAGATCTCGGTGATCATGGGACCTTGTGCAGGCGGCGACGTCTATTCGCCGGCCATGACCGATTTCATCTTCATGGTGCGCGACACGTCCTACATGTTCGTGACCGGACCCGATGTGGTAAAAACGGTGACGAATGAAGAGGTCACCGCCGAGGAGCTTGGCGGCGCCAGCGTCCATACCACGCGCTCTTCCATCGCCGACCGCGCCTTCGACAACGATGTCGAATGCTTGCTGCAGATGCGCCGGCTGATGGATTTTCTGCCGGAGAACAATAAAGATAAAGTGCCGTATCTGCCGACCAAGGACGATATCCACCGGCAGGACATGTCGCTCGACACGCTGATCCCCAACAATCCAAACAAGCCCTACGACATGAAGGAGCTGATCCTGAAGGTCGTGGACGAGGGCGATTTCTTCGAAATCCAAGAAGCGTTCGCGCGCAACATTGTCACCGGCTTCGCACGGCTCGGTGGCTCGTCGGTTGGCATTATCGCCAATCAGCCGATGGTGCTGGCCGGCGTGCTCGATAGCGACGCCAGCCGCAAAGCCGCGCGCTTCGTGCGCTTCTGCGACTGCTTCAACATCCCGCTCGTGACCTTCGTGGACGTGCCGGGCTTCCTTCCCGGCACCGCGCAGGAATATGGCGGCCTTATCAAGCACGGCGCAAAACTGCTCTTCGCCTATGCCCAGGCGACGGTGCCCAAGGTAACGGTCATCACGCGCAAAGCCTATGGCGGCGCCTACGACGTGATGAGCTCGAAGCACATCCGCGGCGATGTGAACTACGCTTGGCCATCGGCTGAGATCGCGGTGATGGGCGCGAAGGGCGCGGCGGAAATCCTTTACCGCTCCGAGCTTAGCGACCCGGAGAAGATCGCCGCGCGCATCAAGGAATATCACGGCCGATTCGGCAATCCGTTCATCGCGGCCGAGCGCGGCTATATCGACGAGGTCATTGCGCCCTACAACACGCGCTATCGCGTCACGCGCGCACTCAACATGCTGCGCAATAAAAAGGAAGAGATGCCCTGGAAGAAGCACGATAACATCCCGCTTTAACAGCGAGCGATGAAAATCGAGCTCCGCAGCGAACTGTGATGTCATGGCCGGACTCGGCTCGTAAACGAATTGAAAAAATTGCAGACGGCCTCATCAAGTGCGCCCATGACAAAGCGCGGAGCGGCTCCCACGGGGAAGCTACGGCGTCGCCCTTCCGGTGCACGCCGGCGATGCGCGGCGCGAGACGGCGGGTGCCAATACATCCAGGCCTATTTTCGTAGCGCTGGAGCACACTTATTTCCGAACGGGGAAACGTCCGGGGGTTTCAGTATCTTCCGGCCGCAAACCTGCGATTTAGGACTCATGTTGCGGCAGTCAGGACTCCAGGCTGCCTCTCGAACGTCATTTTCTTGAGTTTGGCTTCCGGCGAACCGGCGTTTTGCTCGATATCCTTCGTGTACTGCCAATAGTTCCACATCTCGGGGATATCTTGGCACTCGGTTACGGCTTTCCTACGCCACCACCCAGTGAGAACCTGATTAAGCCTTTCCGAATGCGTCTGCATGCTTTCACCCAAAAAAGCGTTCTGCGTGCATAAGACAACGCCAATGAGAACGGATTATTCCAAGATGCCGCGCGGCGCGTCCGGCAAAGAACGGCGAGGAAGGCGCGCGCGGGGTTGACTTGCGGCCTGCGGAATGCTGCTAAAGTGGCCATGAAACTTTAACCCTATTCCGCCCTCCCGCCGCAGAAGGACGCCTCCCATGACCAGCCAATTCGACGCGAGTTTCGCCTACACCGGCCCCATCGGCGATGACGTCAAGGCGGCGCATGCCAGCGAGATCGAGCATGCGATGTTCATGCCGAGCAAGCTCTCGAACGCCAAGCTGCATGCGAATAACGATCTGCAACGCTGGGTGCTCGCCTGCAACCGGCTGGTGTGGGGCGGCATGCCGGAGGGCGCGCGCCAGCCCTCGCCGGAGGAGATCGCCTGGCTCTTGGAGCAGCTTCCGCCGGACAACCGCGAGCGCTTGCTGAAGGAGTCGCAAGCGGCGGCCGAGGCGCGCAATCTCGTGGCGCTTCTCGAAGCGGCGGAGATTGAGGCGCATGCGCGGCTGGAGGTCCAACGGGCCGAGGAGGCGCGGGCGGAGGCTGAAGCTCGGGCGCGGTTCGAGGCGCAGCACGCGGAGATGGCGAGGGCCGAAGCCGAGCGGGCGCTGCGCGCGGAGTTCGAGGCTATCGACGCGGCGGAGAAAGAGGCGCGCTTCCAGGCTTGGCGCGCGGCGCGGGGCAGGTAATCGCATGATTCATTGGGGCATCGCCCCTCACCCCGTCCCTCTCCCGATGGGAGAGGGACGTTGAATTGAAGGCCACAGAGGGACAGGGTGAGGGGAGCGACCCCAATGAAAACCGGCCTGAAGCGGCGCAATAGCCCGTCCGGTCCATGCGCAAAGCACCATTAATCGGGGATGCGCGGGAAACGGCGCCCATCTGCCGGCGGTTCGAAGCGCGACACATTCAGGGTCATGGCGATCAGCGTGTAGTTGCCCTGCAGACCGACGATATCGATGACGCCCTGCTCGCCCACGTGCTTCACCGCGCGGCTGTAAGTGGTGTCGCTCACCCGCTTCGTATGGTTAAGCTCGGTGACGAAATTGTAGACCGCCTCCTCGTCCGCCGCCATGCCGTCCGGCCGCCGCCCCACGAAAATGGCTTCGGCGATCTCCGGCTTGAGCCCCGCCTTCAGCGCGAGCGGATGGTGCACATACCACTCATAGTCCTGCGTCCATTCGCGCGCCATGATGAGGATGGTGAATTCGGAGAGCTTCTGCCCGATGGAGTTCCGGAAGCGCAAATAATCGCCCATCTCCTTGACGCGCAGCATCAACTCCGGGCTGCGGATGAGCGGCACGAAGGGGCCGAACACCGGCATCTTCCGCGTCTCCAGAAACTGCTCCGCGGCCTTTTTCTGCGCCACGGTGTATCGGTCTTCGGGAATGGGCGGCATACGGGTTTCAGACATGGCGGCTCCATTTATCAGGCAAAGCATCAAGGCTACGAATGCAGGCTTAGCGGACACGAGTTTTCTCCCTCAAGACAGGCTTAATGTGCACTGGCCGATGGACTCGGCGAATGCAACTCTTGTCGAAGCATTCGACCTGCATTGCAACTGGCGAACGCGCGAACCCATATTTACTGGATTGCTAGAAGGAGAGCTTCGATGGTGGAGAATGGCGGAAGGCCGTTTAGGAGCCGCGCCTGGTTCGACAATCCCAATCGCTCCGGCATGACGGCGCTTTATCTGGAGCGCTATCTGAATTACGGGCTAACGCGCGAGGAACTGCAAAGCGGGCGTCCGGTGATTGGCATCGCGCAATCGGGCAGCGACCTCGTCCCCTGCAACCGCCATCACCTTGAGCTGGCCGCGCGCGTGCGCGACGGCATCCGCGACGCGGGCGGCATTCCGCTTGAGTTTCCGATGCATCCGCTGCAAGAGACCGGCATCCGCCCCACCGCCGCGCTGGAGCGTAATTTGGCCTATTTGGGCCTGGTCGAGATCCTCTACGGCTATCCGCTCGACGGCGTGGTGCTGACGACGGGCTGCGACAAGACCACGCCCGCGGCCCTCATGGCCGCCGCGACCGTCGATCTGCCCGCCATCGTGCTCTCCGGCGGCCCGATGCTGAACGGTTATTTCGAGGGCAAGCGCGCGGGCTCCGGCACCGTCAAATGGGAGGCGCGCCGCCGCTATGCCGCGGGCGAGATCGATTACGATGGCTTGATGGACCTCGTCGTGGCCTCCGCGCCGAGCATCGGGCATTGCAACACCATGGGCACCGCAAGCTCCATGAATGCGATGGCCGAAGCGCTCGGCATGTCGCTCACCGGCTGCGCTGCGATCCCCGCGCCCTATCGCGAGCGAGGGCAGATGGCCTATGCCACCGGACGGCGCGCGGTGGGCCTTGTGCAGGAAGATTTGCGGCCGTCCAAAATCCTCACCCGCGACGCCTTCGAGAACGCCATCGTCTGCGCCTCCGCCATCGGCGCCTCCACGAACTGCCCGCCGCATATCAACGCAATTGCGCGGCATATCGGCGTTGCGCTGAGCAATGACGATTGGGACCGCATCGGCTACGAGATTCCGCTGCTTGTGAATATGATGCCGGCAGGCGCCTATCTCGGCGAGGACTATTACCGCGCGGGGGGGCTTCCGGCTGTAATGGCCGAACTGGGCGCTCATGGCAAACTTCACGCAAACGCGCTCACCGTCACCGGCCGCACGATGGGCGAAAACATCGCGGACGCAAAAATCCAGAACGAAGATGCGATCCGCCCCTATGGGCGCCCGCTCAAGGAGATGGCCGGCTTCGCGAACCTCAGGGGCAATCTCTTCGACAGCGCGATCATGAAAACCTCGGTGATTTCGCCCGCCTTCCGCCAGCGTTATCTGGAGCGGCCCGGCGATGAAAACGCCTTCGAGGCCCGTGCCATTGTGTTCAACGGCCCAGAGGATTATCACGCGCGCATCAACGATCCCGCGCTCGCCATCGGTGCCGATTGCATCCTTGTGATCCGCTATTGCGGCCCCATCGGCTATCCGGGCTCGGCGGAGGTGGTGAACATGCTGCCGCCGGACGCGCTGGTGAAGGCGGGCTTCGCGGAGCTACCCTGCATGGGCGACGGGCGGCAGAGCGGCACATCGGGCAGCCCGTCGATCCTGAACGCTTCGCCGGAAGCGGCCATCGGCGGCGGGCTCGCGCTGCTCCGCACCGGCGACCGTATCCGCATCGACCTCAACAAGCGCAGCGCCGATATGCTGGTGCCGGAGGAAGAGCTGGCGCAGCGGCGGCGCGAGCTGAAGCTGCCGGAGTTTGTCAGCCAGACGCCATGGCAGGAACTCTATCGCGCGCATGTTGGCCAGCTCGATACCGGCGCGGTACTGGAGAACGCGGTGGAGTTTCAACGCATCGCCGAACGCTTCGGCGTGCCCCGCGACAGCCATTAGGCAGCTATGCCCTGCCCGATCCCCTCGTTAGCATCGTCTCAGAATGTTGGCAGCCAGACGCGAACCGCTTAGAATGGCAGGCGTATGGATACACTCGAAACGACCCGCGACGCCTTCCTCAACGGCCGCATACACGTGCGCCAGCCGGCCGCGGGCTTCCGCTCCGGCCTCGACGCCGTGTTCCTGGCCGCGGCGTGTCCGGCGCGGGGCGGCGACGCGGTCCTAGAGGCGGGCTGCGGAGCGGGTGCGGCGTCGCTCTGCCTGCTTGCCCGCGTTGAGAACATCGCGGTCACCGGCATCGAGGCCGACCCCGCCCTCGCAGTGCTCGCCCGCCAGAATGCCTTGGAAAACGGCTTCGGCGAAAGCTTCGAGGCCGTCATGGGCGATGTGATGGCGCCGTGGAGCACGCTCGATGGGCGCCTGCGCCGCGAGGCTTACGATCGCGTCATCGCCAACCCGCCATTCTATGCGCACGGGCGCGCGCGGCTCTCCAAAGAGGGGCGCAACGCCCGCTCCCGCGCCATGCCGGAGGGCGGCCTCGACCTGTGGCTTCGCTTTCTCGCTTCGGCCGCCAAGCCGGGCGGCACGGCAACGGTAATCCACACCGCAGAGGCTGTGCCGCAGCTTCTCAACGCCTTCGAGGGCCGGTTCGGCGGCTTACGCCTCATCCCGCTTCATCCCAAAGCGGGGGCGCCGGCAATCCGTGTTATCTTATGCGGAATAAAGGGCAGCCGCGCCCCGTTCTCGCTGGGATCTGGGATCGTTCTTCACGAGGAGGACGGCACGCCCGCACCGGCCGCGAAAGCGATCCTGCGAGACGGAGTGGGGCTTTTTTGACACAGTTGCAAACATGCTCGCTACCGCGAAAGCCTTGTTAACGCCCATCTTGTACACATTTGAAGACCATTCGAAGGCCTCCTTCGCAGTTGTTCACGCGGGTTGTTCATGCAGATCGATAGCGAGCGTTCTTTAGGCTTCGGGTTCCGGCCGCTTTGGGACCGGGTCAATCCGTTTTCCGCCAAAGGGCCAACGATTCCCGTTGTACGGCTCTCCGGCACCATCGGCGCCTCGGCCCCTTTGCGGCCAGGCCTGACCATCGGGGCTTGCGCGCATGCCATCGAGCGCGCCTTCGCCGTAAAGAGCGCGCCCGCGGTCGCGATCCAGATTAATTCGCCCGGCGGCTCGCCGGTGCAATCGCGGTTCATCTATGAGCGCATCCGGGCACTCGCCACGGAGAAGTCGAAAAAGGTCTTTGCGTTCGCGGAGGATGTCGCGGCATCGGGCGGCTATATGCTCGCCTGCGCGGCCGACGAGATCTATGCGGATGCGTCCTCGCTTGTGGGATCGATCGGGGTCGTTTCGTCAGGCTTCGGTTTTGCAGACCTTATCAACAAGATCGGTGTCGAGCGCCGCGTCTACACCTCGGGCGAGAACAAGTTCCAGCTCGATCCTTTCAAGCCTGAAGTTCCCGAGGAAGTTTCAAGGCTTAAGAAAATTCAGGAAATCGTTCATCAGGATTTCATCGCGCTTGTGAAGGATAGCCGGGGGCAGCGGATCGCAGCCGCCGGCGATAGTTTATTCACAGGCGAGTTCTGGTCGGGCCGGCAGGCTCTTGAGCTTGGGCTGATCGATGGCATCATGGATCTCAGAACGAAAATGCGCGCGCTCTACGGCGAGGATGTGAACTTGAAGCTCATCGCCTTGGAGCGCGGACTGCTCCGCCGGAAAACCGGCTTGGGGTTTTCAGTTGCAGGCGGGGAATACAGCGTCAGCTTCACTCAAGGTTTGGCTGCTGATGTGATCTCCGCTCTGGAAGAGCGCGCGCTTTGGGCGCGTTTCGGGTTGTGAGCCTGGAGGGCGCCAGGCGTGTGGTCAGCGTTAGCAGCGGGGTGTTTGTTATGCCGCAAGTTCTAGTTATTGCCGCGGGCGCCGTCTCGGTTTACTGCGCTTTGCGTTGGGTGCGCCGCGAGTATGACCGTGTCGATACGTCTTTGCGCAAGGCCGAACGGCGGGTCCGCCGGATGCAGCCCACCGGCACCCCCCTCGTTTACGACTCCGCGACAGGCTTTTACACCCCGGCCGAGTAAAATCTCCAGCCGCGTCCCGCAAACGCTCCGGTGTGAACCTGGCGCAAAGCTAGTTCTCACTCGGGGCTTGATGCAACGAGCGCCGGCGGTGTAATGACGTTATTTAAGCGGCGCTTTGCCGCATGAGTGACGGGCATGGAGTAGCGGCGAAAATTTATGTTGCGCCAATTCCCTAGTGTCGGGCGGATCGGCTGGCGCGGCTGTGCACGCATAGCATATGCGTGGGCCGTGTCTTACCGGCGCAGCCAATTTCCGGAAGAAAGCCAACGCCCGGGACGTGGCAGCAATGTGTTCCAGGGAGGGCGCGGCCAATGCTAGTCGTGCCAAGCGGCGGCCTCGCAAACCAATACCGCGCCGGAAGTGCTAGGCTTCAAAAGCTCTTCGCCCTCGGCCCGCTGCTCGCCGGATGCGCCGCGATGCTGGGTTGGGCAACGGGCACTCCGCTGCTGACTCAGATGTCTCCGGGGTTCACAGCCATGGTCGCGAGCACCGCCTTCGGCTTCATCGCCATCGGCGCCGGCCTCCTCTTACTGCCGGCCACCGGCGAAGAACCCGCAATACGGGCATGGCGCTCCGTCCTAGCGGCGGCATCCGGTGCAATCGCTCTTGCCATCGGCGTCCTGACGCTTGCCGAATATGCGTCCGGCCTATCGTTCGGCATCGATGAGCTGCTCTTTACCGATTGGGACAGGGCCGCGCCGCACCCAGGCCGCCCGGCGGTCGCGACCGCGGCTTCCTTGGCTGCTGGCGGCGTGGCGGTCCTGTTGCTCGCCCGTGCCGCCCGCCGGTTGGAGCGCTCAGGCTGGCACAGCGTCGTAGCAGCGCATCTGCTCGCATTGGTGCCCGCTAGCGTGAGCTACTTTAGCTTGGCAGGCTATGCGTACGGCGTAAAGGATCTTTATAGCTTTGGCCCCTTCAACACGGTTTCCCTCAATACGGGCATGGCGTGCGGGCTTAGCGCGATCGCTCTGGTGTACACCCTGCCCGATAACGGCTGGCGACGGTGGTTTGCCGGACGCCCCGCCGCTTTCAAATCGTTCAAGAGACTCCTTGTCCTTGCCCTCTCTCTGCCGCTTGTCATCGGAGCCGCCGTAGTTTGGGGCTCGCACATCGGTGCGTACGATCCGGGGCTCAATACAGCGCTGTTTGCGCTCGTGGTGGCTGCGAGTTCTTCCGCGCTGACATGGCAGATGGCCACGAGCGTGCGGCGGATCGAGGAATTGTCGGAGCGAACCTCGGCGCGGCTTGCCGCCATCGTCACTTCGTCCATAGACGCCATCATGAGCAAGACGCTGGATGGGACCGTTACGAGCTGGAACGAGAGCGCAGCGCGCCTGTTCGGTTATCGCGCCGGCGAGATGATCGGCCAATCAGTCCGGCGGCTGATCCCGGCCGGCCGGTTAGATGAGGAAGACTTCATCCTCGGCCGGATCGCGGCAGGCGAGGACATCGAGCATTACGAGACGGTCCGGCTCCACAAAGATGGCCACCCCATCGACGTCTCTGTCACCGTCTCGCCCATCCGCGACGCCGCCGGCGCCATCACCGGCGTCTCCAAGATCGTCCGCGATATCAGCGCGCTGAAACAAGCCGAGGCAGCCGCCCGCGAACGGGAGAAGCGCAACCGCTATTTCCTGGAACTCGATAAGCGATTGCGGGAAGCCCGCACGGCGCGCGAAGCGGTGAACGCCGCCTGCGAGGCAATCGGCCTCGAGCTTGACGCCGTTTTTGCCGGCGTGGGCGAGCTGCAACCCGGTTCTGAGCACACCATTGTCGAGAGCGCATGGACCAGAACCGGCGCTACGCCGCCAATTCATGGACGGTACCAATATATCGGCGCCAAGCGCATCGCGGAGCTTCTATCCAACGGACCCGTGGCCGTGACGGACGTTACCGCCGACCTCCGTTTGGCCGCGGATGAAGGGGCGCAGGCCGTGTACAAGACTTTCGGCGCGCGAGCCTCGCTTAACGTGCCGCTCACGCGAGGAGGAAGCCTGCGCGCGTATCTGTTCATCGGCTGCGCCGAGCCCCGCGTCTGGACCGCGGCGGAGACCGCACTTGCACAAGAGACCCTCGATAGGACTTGGCAGGCTGCGGAAAGGGCGCGCGCGGAAGAAGCGCTGCGGCAGAGCGAGGAGCAATTGCGCCGTCTCGGCGACAGTCTTCCGGACAGCGCCATCTACCGTTACGCTCACAGCGCTGACGGCAGGCCTCGCTTCGAATATGTCAGCGCTGGGATCGAAAAATTGAACGGCGTGCGTGTTGAGGACGTGTTACGCGACGCAGGCGCGTTGCACCGCCAGATACCCCCGGACTATCTGCCGGCTCTTGTAGAAGCCGAGCGGGAAAGCGCCCGCGCCATGTCCGATTTCAAGATGGTCGTCCCCATGCGCCGTCCCGACGGCGAGGTGCGCTGGATGCGGTTGCATTCCCGCCCGCATCGGGTGCCGGACGGCGGCGTCACGTGGGACGGCGTGCAGACCGATATCACCGCCCTCAAAGAGACCGAGACGGCGTTGCGCGAAAGCGAGGAGCGGCTCGCTCTGGCGCTGCGGGCCGGCGAGTTCGGCGTGTTCGACCGCGATCTGCGCACAGGGCGCACCGAATGGGACGCCGCGATGCATCGCTTGTGGGGAATTCCCGAGGGGAAGGCGGTCACTTACGAGAGCTTCGAAGCAAGATTGCATCCGGATGACAGGGGCAAGGTCGAAGCGGCGATGGAGCAGGCCCTCGACCCCGCCGGTAGCCATCATTATCACTGCGAGTATCGCATCGTCAGCACGGCCGATCGCGCGGTCCGCTGGATATTTGCCGATGGCGATGTGACGTTCGAGAGCGAAACGCCGGTCCGCCATATCGGCGTCGTCAAGGACATAACCGCGCGCAAGCTGATGGAGGAAAGCCTCAGGCAAAGCGAGGAGCGGTTCCGCGGCATTTTCGAGCATGCCGGCACCGGCATCGCGATCACAAACTTCGAGGGCCAGTTTCAGTCTTGCAACCCGGCCTTTTCCGCCATGGTTGGATATACCGAGGAAGAGCTTCGGGGCCTGAATTTCCCGGAACTCGTCCATCCGGCCGACCGCGAAGCGAATGTCGTCGCGGGTGCCCAGTTACGTGCGCAAGAAATAGCCTTGTTCGAAGTTTTCAACCGCTATGTCCACAAGGACGGCAAGACCGTGTGGGTGCACAAGACAGTTTCCATACTGCGGGACGCGGCCGGAAGACCGACCCACCACATCGCGCTCGTAACCGACATAACGGAGCGCAGGCAGGCGGAGGAGCAGATCCGCCGCAGCGAGGCGCTCCTGAAGTCCGCGACGAACAACGCTGGCGTGGGGCTCGTCTTGCTCAGCCGCGACCGCCGCTACCTGTTCGCCAACCGGGCCTATTCCGTCATCCTCGGGCTCGGCAGCGGCGATATCGTGGGCAAGGGCCCTGCGGAGGTCTTGCCCGATCTCTATAAGGACCAAATCTCGCCGCGGCTCGACCGCGCCTTTGCCGGCGAGCGCGTGACCTATGAGCTGGTCAAGGCCGATGCCTTGGGAGAGCGGCGTTACTACACCGTCGTTTACGACCCGCTGCGCGACGATAGGGGCCACGTGACGAACGTAATCGTCGTTATCTACGATATTACCGCACCCAAGCTGGCGGAGCTGCGCGTCGCGGCGAGCGAGGAGCGTTTCCGCGGCATCTACGAGCACGCCGCCACCGGCATCGCCATCACCGATTTGCAGGGCCGGTTCCAGTCCTGTAATCCCGCCCACTCCGCCATGCTAGGCTATATGGAGGACGAGCTTCGCACGCTCAATTTTCTGGAGCTTGTGCATCCCGAGGATCGCGACGCCAATATGGTTGAGATCCGCCGGCTCCTGGCGCAGGAGATTCCGTCGTTCGAGATCGTCAACCGGTACATCGCGAAGGGCGGCAGGACGATATGGGTGCACAAGCACCTCTCGCTGCTGCGAGACACGGCCGGCCAGCCCACTAACATCGTCGCACTTGTGACCGACATGACCGAGCGCAAACGCCACGAGGAGCAGATCCGGCTCCTCATGCGCGAGGTCAACCACCGCTCCAAGAATATGCTGGCGCTGGTGCAAGCGGTCGCCCGGCAAACCGTCGCGGCAACGCCCGATGACTTTATCGGCCGCTTCGGCGAGCGCATCCGGGCGCTGGCGGCGGCCCAGGATTTGCTGGTCAAGAGCGAGTGGAAGGGCGTGGACATCGAGGAGCTGATCCTGTCTCAGCTTGCCCATTTCAAGGACCTCACCGGCGCGCGCATCGAACTGAAAGGGCAGCCCATTTCGATCAACGCATCCGCGGCTCAGACCATCGGCATGGCGCTGCACGAGCTTGCCACCAATGCGGGCAAATACGGGGCGCTGGTGAATGACGATGGCAGGGTCGCGATCGAATGGCGCCTAGAGCCCGGCCAGGCGGGACCGGACGCGTTCAAATTAAGCTGGAGCGAGAGCGGCGGTCCCCGCGTCGCCGCGCCGGATCGCAAGGGCTTCGGTTCGACGGTTATTTGCCAGCTGGCGGAGATGAACCTCGAGGCCATAGTCGATCTCGATTTCGCGGAGACGGGGCTTATCTGGCGGCTTCAGTGCCCGGCCCGCGAAGTTTTGGACGATCGCCATCCGGCGGGATAACGGCACCTTTCGACGAAAATCGTACGACGCCAGCGCAGCTTTTCTGTAAGCTGGCGGAAAACAACGTTTGGGAGGGCCAATGCGGATTGCCTTGCTCGCAGATATTCACGCAAACCGGCAGGCGTTCAGTGCGTGCCTTCAGCATGCCGCGGAGAAGGGCGCTGAGCGCTACGTGCTGCTTGGCGACTATGTGGGTTACGGCGCCGATCCTGCCTGGGCGGTCGCCAAGGCCATGGAGCTGGTCGCTGGCGGTGCCCTTGCCGTACTCGGCAACCATGACGCGGCGATTGGCGACCCAGCCTTTAGCATGCACGCCGCCGCGATGACCGTCATCGACTGGACGCGCGGTCAGCTTGGCGCGGAAGAGCGCCGTTTCCTCGCGGAATTGCCCATGAGCGAAGACGAAGGCAGCATGCTCCATGTCCATGCCGATGCGAGCGCGCCGGAAAAATGGCTCTATGTGCTGACGGTCGAGGAAGCATCGCGGAGCCTGCGTGCGACCGGGGCGCAGATCGTGTTTTGCGGCCATACCCACAAGCCGGCGATTTTCAGCGTCACGGCTATGGCCAAGATGACGGCGTTCGTTCCGGTAACGGACGTGCCGATCCCCTTGCATGGAATGAGACGCTGGCAGGTGGTGCTCGGATCGGTGGGGCAGCCCCGCGACGGCATCCCGGCCGCTTCCTACGCCATGTTCGACGCCGGTAAGCGAGAGATCGCCTTCCATCGCGTTCCTTACGATATCGAAGGCGCAGCCGCGGCGATCCGCAACGCGGCGCTGCCGAGCTATTTCGCCGAAAGACTTTTCCAGGGGAGATAAGGCGTCATGGCAAAGCCCGGTTTAGAGCCAGGCAATGTCCTGGACGGTTTCGTTATCGAAGGGCTGATCCACAGGGGTGGCATGGCCGGGCTTTGGAGCGTCTCGAAGCCGGACATCGATATGCCGCTTCTGATGAAGGTGCCGATCCTCGGCGAAGGCGGGGACCCCGCGGCCATTGTGAGCTTCGAGATGGAGCAGATGATCATGCCGCGCCTTACCGGGCAGCATGTACCGCGATTTGTGGCCGCCGGCGATTTTGCGGTTCACCCCTATATCGTCATGGAATGGATTTCTGGCAAAACGCTGCTGCCGCGCCTGGTCGAACTGCCCTTGCCCTATGAGGAGGTTGCGGAGATTGGATGGAAGGTCGCAACGGCGCTCGAAGCTCTCCACCGCCAGCATGTGATCCATCTCGACATAAAGCCGAGCAACATTCTCTTCCGCCCTTCGGGCCAAGCCGTGCTCATCGACTTCGGCCTTTCGCATCATACCCAGCTCCCCGATTTGATGCAGGAGGAGTTCCGGCTTCCCTATGGGACAGCCCCCTATATGGCGCCCGAGCAGCTTTTGGGCGTGCGCCACGATCCGCGCAGCGATCAATTCGCGCTCGGCGTACTGCTCTATTTCTTCTCCACCGGCGAACGCCCCTTCGGCGAAAGCGAACGCATGAGCGCGATGAAAAAGCGGCTCTGGCGCGATCCCAAGCCGCCGCGGCGCTTGCGCCCGGACTATCCGCCATGGCTGCAGGAGATTGTGCTGCGCTGCCTGGAGGTCGAGCCCGCTTGGCGCTACCCGTCGGCCGCGCAGCTTGCCTTCGATCTGAAGAATTTCAATCAGATTAAGCTGACCGCCAGGTCCGAGCGCGTGAAATGCGACTCCTTTGCCACCCGGTTGAAGCGCCGTTTCAATCCGGAGCACAAGCAGGACTGGACCCCGCGCACGGTCGCAACCGCGCTTCCTTCCGCGCCGATCATCGCGGTCGCCGTCGATCTTTCCGATGAAGCCAAGGCGACCAACGAGGCGCTGCGGGAGGCTGCTGCCCGTGCGCTGGCGATGCTACCGGAGGCCCGGCTGGCCTGCCTCAACGTGATGAAGCAGAGCTTCATTGCCACGCGCGACACGGCACTCGACGATGAGGGGCACAACAAACATGTGAACCGCCTCGTCGGGCTCCAATATTGGGCGCAGCCGCTGAAGCTTCGCGAAGGACGTATCACCTATCACGTGCTGGAGGCGGCCGACCCTGCCGCCGCGATCATGAGCTATGCCGAGCAAAACCGCGTCGATCAAATATTGATGGGCGCACGGCAAGGCTCGCTGAAACGTTCGCTGCTTGGCAGCGTATCGGCGAAAGTGGCAGGCGAGGCAAGCTGCACGGTGACTGTGGTGCGTCCGCCGCGCGAACCTAGCGGGGACCGCGCGGAAGACCGATAGAAGCCGGCGAACCGGCTCCGTCATCGTGACGCTTTAGGGCTTCGCGCGTCCGCTCGCGAAGCTTTGCCACCTCGCTAGCCCGTCACGTCGAACGCGGCAAGCGCGGCCATGTTGACAAGGTCGCTATCGCTTGAGCCGAGCGAGGCGATCTGCACAGGCTTCGACAATCCGACCAGCATCGGCCCGATGACTGTGCCGCCGCCGAGTTCCTGCAGCATGCGCGTCGAAATGCTGGCTGCATGGAAGGCTGGCATGATGAGCACGTTCGCCGTGTCGGTCAGCCGGCAGAATGGATAGAGCGCCATGGCGCGGCGATTCAGCGCCACATCTGCCCCCATCTCGCCGTCATATTCGAAATCGGCGCCGCGCTCATCGAGCAGCTTGACGGCCTCGCGTCCGCGCTCGGCGCGTTCGCTGGCGGGATGCCCAAAGGTTGAGTAGGCAAGCATCGCCACCCGCGGCGTACTTCCGAAGCGCGAGGCAACGCCTGCCGCTTCGACGGCGATGTCCGCGAGTTCCTCGGAGGTTGGCATGGCGTGAACGGAGGTGTCCGCCACAAAGATCACCCTGCCGCGGCTAATGATAACGGACACGCCGATAACGCGCCGGCCTGCCTTCGGATCGAGCACACGCCGGACATCGGCGAACGCCGTCGCCCAATTGCGCGTGACGCCGGTCACCATTGCGTCCGCATGCCCAAGGGCGAGCATGCAGGCGGCGAAAGTATTCCTGTCGTTGTTCACAAGCCGCAGGCAATCCCGGTAGAGATAGCCCTGCCGCTGCAAGCGCTGATAAAGAAACTCCGCGTATTCGCTGCCGTGCTCGGATTGACTCGCGTTGTGGACTTCGAAGCTATCGTATTGGTTCACCCCGCCCATATGGAAGGCTTGGCGTATTTGCGCCTCGCGCCCGATCAATATCGGGTGCCCGAGCTTCAAATCCGCAAATGAGCTGGCGGCGCGGACGACTTGCTCCTCCTCGCCCTCGGCGAAGACAACCCGTTTCGGCCGCATGCGTAACGCATCGAAGATCGAATTGATAAAGCCGGCAGCCGGATCGAGCCGGGCCGAAAGCCGCGCTTTATAGCCTTCGATATCGATGATTGGACGCCGCGCCACGCCCGAATCCATCGCGGCCTTGGCAACGGCGGTGGGGATGGCGCTGATAAGGCGCGGATCGAACGGCGCCGGGATGATGTAATCCGGTCCGTAGCGCAGACGCCTGCCATAGACCTTGGCCACAGCGTCGGGCACGTCGGTGCGCGCGAGTTCCGCGATCGCGTTGGCCGCGGCGATTTTCATCGGTTCGTTGATGGTGCGGGCCTGCACATCGAGCGCGCCGCGGAAGATATAGGGAAAGCCCAGCACGTTGTTGATCTGGTTCGGATAGTCGGAGCGCCCCGTCGCCACGATGGCATCCCCGCGGACCGAGTGAGCCTCCTCGGGCGTGATCTCGGGATCGGGGTTGGCCATCGCGAATATGATAGGCTTTGCGGCCATGCCCGCGACCATATCCTTCGTCATCGCCCCCGCGGCGGAAAGGCCGAAGAACACATCGGCGCCGTCCACCGCCTCGGCGAGCGTGCGCGCCTTGGTGTTGATCGCGTGCGCCGACTTCCACTGGTTCATGCCCTTCTCGCGGCCGCGATAGATGACGCCCGTAGTGTCGCAAAGCGTGACGTTCTCATGCCGCACGCCCATCGCCTTCATCAGCTCAAGGCAGGCGATGCCGGCCGAACCCGCGCCATTACAAACGACCTTAACGTCTCCAATGTCGCGGCCCGTGAGGTGCACCGCATTGATGAGCCCTGCGGTGGCGATGATGGCCGTGCCGTGCTGATCGTCGTGAAAGACCGGGATGTCCATCAGCTCGCGCAAGCGGCTCTCGATGATGAAGCAATCCGGCGCCTTGATATCTTCGAGGTTGATGCCGCCAAAAGAGGGCCCGAGATAGCGCACCGCGTTCACAAACGCGTCTGTATCCGTCGTTTCGATTTCAAGATCGATGGAATCGATATCGGCGAATCGCTTGAACAGCGCGGCCTTTCCCTCCATCACCGGCTTGGCGGCCAGCGCGCCGAGATTGCCCAGCCCCAGGATCGCCGTGCCGTTGGTGATCACCGCGACGAGGTTGCCCTTCATCGTGTAATCGTAAGCAAGGCTTGGATTTTCCGCGATGGCTTCCACCGGAACGGCAACGCCCGGCGAATAGGCAAGGCTCAAATCGCGCTGCGTCGCCATCGGCTTGGTTGGCACGATTTCAAGCTTGCCGGGCCTGCCCTCGGCGTGAAACTGCAGCGCTTCCTGACGTGTGAACTTGGGGTGCACGGCAGCGGTGCGCACTTCTTTGGGCATGGCTTAGGAAACTCCCTGGAGCTTCGCCTTCGCGGCGGAATTGGCAGAGGACATCGCTGTTCTTCTTGAATTTTATATATCAGCTAGCGGCGGCATGGGATGCCCTGCCGCGTTGCTGGGACGTTAGCCTTGTCAATTCTCCAGCACAAGCGCGGAAAACTTCTACTAACCGCCTAGTCAATGAACTTGATTAAAAGATGACGCCGCGCCGGCGCCGTCAGGAGCGAACACGCTGGCCGCGCGCGCGATCCTCGATATATGCTTTGGCGAGCCATGGAACCGCCCCAAGGCCGATGCCGTTCGCCGTTGAGCTGAGCGGCATATATAGAAGGCGGCGAATGGCCCTGCGATGAGACCGCTTCCCGATTTTCGCGATCCCTTGCTTTCCGAGGCGCAGGTTCGTGAAGCCTTGGGGCTCAAACCTCACCCCGAGGGCGGGCATTACCGTGAGCTGTGGCGCGATACGCCAAAAACAGGCGATAGAGGCTCCGCGAGTTCAATTCTGTTTCTTCTCGCCGGCGGCGAGCGTTCACATTGGCATCGCATCGATGCCACAGAAGTTTGGCTATGGCAGGCGGGAGCGCCTCTCCTTCTCGGGCTCTGTGAGCCTCATGGAAGCCGCAGAACGATCCGGCTCGGTCCGGACGCCGGAACGGGCGAAACCTTTCAGGGCATCGTCCCGCCCTACATTTGGCAGGAAGCCTCAAGCCTTGGCGCTTGGACTTTGGTAAGTTGCATCGTGGCGCCGGCATTTCAGTTCGACAGCTTCGAACTCGCACCTGCAGACTGGTCTCCCTTTCCGGCCTGAATACACTCTTCATCTGGCCGGGCCACAGCTGGATAAGCCCGCAACCCATGTTTCGAAGCGCTCCGGCTTGTACCGGGGGCTATTCATATCCTCAGAAAACTGACGAGTTTCGCTCTCCGCGACGCGTTGGGAAAAAATGCGAAGCCGCTAGCCGTGCGCGCGAACTATGATATAGAATCGCGCTGGCCGTGAATCCGTTGCGGGCGTGGCGGAATTGGTAGACGCGCTGGATTTAGGTTCCAGTGACGCAAGTCGTGGGGGTTCGAGTCCCTTCGCCCGCACCAGCACCCCCGCGGAGCCGGACTGTGGGCGGGAGCTGTCCCTCGCTTGCATTGCCGGAGCTGTCCTAACCTTTAAGCCGAGGCAACGATACCGGCTCCGCCTTCCTTTAAATTTTGGAGACAACCGTCATGGACGATCCGCGTAACGCACCTGGCATGAACGACGCACCTCAAGGCGAATTGATTACCGCAGTGCAGAAAATGGATTTCCCCGAGGGCACCGGCTACGGCTTTAGCTTGCTCGACGAGGCAACGAAGGCGCCCTGCTTCAAGCTCGTGTTCGAGACCGCCGCCGACGCCGAACAAGGCCGGGCGATGATGTCGGAGATCATGGAACATGCGCTTTGGTTTGAGGTGCCCGACGCGCCGCAGGCTGACGCCCCGCGCTAACGCTGAAACCGGACGCCTCACGGACGCTGCCGTCATCCCGTGCGCGCCCAGTAGCGCCGAGCGGACACGGGATCTTTCTAGGTGTAGGCGTCCGCGACGATCCCGGATTGTATTCTGGCGCGAGCTGGAGCTGTGGGCTGCTGGCAGGATTCGGGCTTAGCGCGTGTCCCGGCCGTCGCGCTGCGGCCGCTTCTCCTGTGCCGGCGCCTTTGCAGCCTTGGGCTTCTCCGCTGCTTCCTCGCCGTCTCCGCTTTGCTGCTTTTTGGAGCCGTCGTCAGCGGTGGCAGCCGTTTTTGGCTGGCCGCCTTCCTCCTCCTCCTCGTCAAGATGCTTAAGATGCACAAGCGAGCTTGGTGCCGAGCAGCGGAATTTCATTTGCTCGTCGAGGTCGATGTATTGCCGGACGAGGCTCAGATCGGCGGGAGATAGATGAGAGGCAGCCCATGCCGGGCCCCTCTCCATCAGCTTGTCGACTTCGAGCGCCTTCATGTTCTGCATGTCCGACGCGAGCTTCGCACAGGCGTTTTTGTCCAAGGGCGCGGCGAGCGCTAGCGCAGGAAAAAACGCAAGGAGGCCGCACAAGGCGCCGCGGGAAGCGGGCAGGCCCTGCAGGAGGCGCTGAAGAAGAGCAAGATATCTCATGAGCCGTTCCACCAAGATTTAGGGCCGCCGGCGCTCCAGGGCCTGCGTTGCAGCCGCGATAATTGCAAGGAATGAAGCGGCCTTCAAGCTCGCTCCGCCAACGAGGACGCCGTCGACCTCCCGGCTTTCGAAAATCGAAGCCGCGTTGGCCGCATTGACGGACCCGCCATAGAGAATGCGCCAGCGCTGCGCACCGGCCGGCGCTGCACGCTTGCCGAGCTCCGACCGCAACACCGCGTGAATGGCGGTGATATCGTCCGTGGTTGCTTGGAGGCCGGTGCCGATCGCCCAAACGGGCTCGTAGGCGATAATCGTATTTTCGGGCGCGCTCTCCGCGGGAAGGCTATCGGACAGCTGACGCGTGCAAACGGCAGGCGCAAGCCCCGCCTCGCGCTCGCCCTTCGTTTCGCCGAGGCAAACGATGACGCGAAGCCCGCTCTTCAATCCGGCGGCAGCTTTGGCGCGAACGATGCGGCTCGTCTCGCCATGCAAGCTGCGCCGTTCGCTATGACCCACAATCACGGACGAGGCGCCGGCATCTTTCAACATCGCGGCGGAAATATCGCCAGTGAAAGCTCCTGAGCCCTCGGTATGGCAATCCTGCCCTCCGATGGCGACCGGCGATCCTGCGGCGAGCGAAGCTGCGGCGTGAATTAATGTCGCGGGCGGAAACACCCAGACGCCGGCAGCGCAGGAGGGGCCGATACCGGCCTTGACGGCCTCGATCTCGGCAAGGTCGGCCCGAAGACCGTTCATCTTCCAGTTTCCAGCGGCGATAAGCTCTGGCAAATTCATCGTTAACCCCCTCAAAAGCTGACGTTACGCGCCAATCTCATATTGCGCGCCGATTTTTATCCTCTAAATTACGGCGCACCGCGGACCCTGGCTGAAATGCTTGTCTGAATCAAGGGCCGTCTCGTCTCACGAAGGACTGTCGCCTGCCATGATGCACATGTTACGGAAAGTGGCCGTCGCCATTTTGTTTGCCATTCTCATAGGCGCGTTCGCGATCAGTATGGGCAGTAATAGCTATTTCGACCGCAATGTGCGCCCATCCGTTGCCAAGGTCGGCTCGATGGAAATCACGGTGCAGCAATTCGAGCGCGCTTATCAGCGGGCGCTAGAGAATCTGAGCGCGCGAGCTGGACGCAGGATCACCGCCCAGCAGGCCAAAATGCTCGGATTGCCGGAAAGGGTGCTTCAGGGTCTTGTCCAAGAGACGGCGCTGGACTTAGAAGCGCAAAAGCTTAGGCTCGGCCTGTCCAAGGAGGGCCTGCGTCAAAATGTCATGAGCAACGAGAACTTTCACGACGCCTCGGGAAAGTTCAGCCAAGAAAAATATCAAACTTTCTTGCAGCGCATCGGATATAGCGCGCCGTTCTTCGAGCAGGAATACAGAAGCGACCTGATCCGGCAGCAGATTCAGAACCTATTCAGCAAGAGCGGCATCGTTCCGGGCGCGCTCGCCGAAGCCTTCAACCGGTACTTAAACGAACAGCGCACCCTCTCCTATTTCACGCTCGGCGCCAGTGCCGCGGGCGAAATACAGCCGCCGTCCGATGCCGCGCTTCGCACCTTTTACGAGGAGCGGAAAACCGCATTTAAGGCACCGGAGCTGCGGAAAGTCTCCGCGCTCGCCATCACGCCACAAACCATTGCAAGCAAAATTAGCGTTTCGGACGAGGACGTTAAGGCTGAATACGATGCGAGAGCCGCTCATTACGCCGTGCCCGAGCGGCGCAAGGTCGAACTCATCCCATTTCAGACCAAGGAAGCCGCCGAGGCAGCGTATGCGGGGCTGACGGCCAAGAACGATTTTGCAGCGATCGCCAAGCGCGCCGGCTTCAGCGAAGCCGATATTTCGCTCGGTACCGTTTCGAAAAAGGAGCTCGGCGAGAAAATCGCAGCGAACAGCGCGATCCTGAACGCGGCTTTCGAGCTCAAGAAGGGCGAAATCAGCCATCCCATCAACGGCCCGCTCTCCTGGGTCATCTTACGGGTTTTGGATGTGGTCCCCGGGAAGGAAAGAACTTTTGCCGAGGTGAAGGACGAGATTCGCGGCGACCTTACGAACGTGCGGAGCTTTGCGGAAGCGGCCAAGCTTACTAAAGCCTTCGAAGAGGAGCGCGCTTCGGGCGTACCGCTTCAGGACAGCGCCAAGAAGCTGGGCTTGCCGCTCGAAGAGGTCACTGTTGACCGGAACGGCAACGGCTTGGACGGCAAACCCGTGCAAACGGCAACCATCCCCGCCCCCGCGCTCGCCGCCGCCGCCTTCAAGTCGGACCCCGGCGTGGAAAATGAAGCCCTGCGGGTGCCCGGCGGATATGCCTGGTTCGACGTGGCTGAGGTTGTGAAGCCGCGCCAGAAGACTTTCGAAGAGGTTAAAGCCGAAGTCGAGGCGGGGTGGCGCAAGGATCAAATCCGCAGCAACCTCGCCGCGAAGGCACGCGATCTCGTGGCACGCTTGAACCATGGCGAGCCCATCGCGGAGGTCGCGAAGAGCGTAGGCGCTGAGGCGAAGACCTCGCAACCCGTGAAACGCGAAGCCACCGTGCCCGAACTGCCGGCCGCGGCGATCGCGCAGGCATTCTCCCTTGGCGTAGGAGCCGCGTCCTCAGCAACGGGAAGCGATGGCGAGTCGCGGGTGGTGTTCCTAGTGGACAAGACCATCGAACCCGGCCCATTGAACGAAGCACAAGCCAAGAGCATGGAGCAGAAGCTCTCCGCCCAGATCGGCGAGGACAATTTCGCCGAATATCTGAGGGGCGTCGAGAAGGCAGCTGGCGTTCACATCGACCGGAAGAATTTTGCCGCCGATGCAGGTTCGGGTAACTTTGACGGCGGCGGCGGCGACGACGACTGATACAGGCATCCGGGCGAATACGGGAATCGGGACGGTAGGAATGGCCGGAGCTTGCGGCGGACCTGATCGGAGACTGGGCCTTCGCCGGCGCGGACACGGCGGCGGTGCCGCCGGCGCTCGCGGCGAGTTGTATCGATTTCGATGGCGTGCAGGCCGTTTTTGAGTGAGCCAGGAGACACAACTCTAAGAGATTGCCAATTCCATGAAGGTCGAGCCTTCGTTTTCAGACTTTTCCGCAAAGTACGCCGTTGGCAAACCCCAGCTCGTTTCGGCGCGCTTGATCGCCGATCTCGAAACGCCCGTTTCGGCGATGCTGAAGCTGTCCGCCGGGCGTCCGTACTCTTTTCTCCTCGAATCGGTGGAAGGCGGCGCGGTCCGGGGCCGCTATTCGATCATCGGTCTCGATCCCGATATCCTTTGGCGCGCCCATGGGAACCTCGCCGAAATCAACGAGGTTCCGCTTAAGGATCCGGGCGCGTTCAAGGCCTGCAAGGCGGGCACGCTCAACGCGCTGCGGGAGCTGCTCGACGTTTCGAGGCTCGATATCCCTCACGATTTGCCGCCCATGGCCGCGGGCGTATTCGGCTATCTCGGCTACGACACCGTCCGCCTTGTCGAGAAGCTGCCGGCCGAAAAGCCCGATCCGGTCGGTGCGCCCGACGCGCTCCTGATGCGCCCCACGATCATGGTCATCTTCGACGCGGTGAAGGACGAGATGACCCTCGTCACCACGGTGAGGCCGCAAAAGCGCGTATCGGCGAAGGCCGCTTATTCGCGCGCGGTGGACCGGCTTTCGCAGGTCCAGGATGCGCTCGACACGAAAATAGCGCACGCTTCATCGGCGAACGGTCTCGATGCAGCCCTTGCCTCCGCCACCTCGAACATGACGCCGCAAGACTATATGGCGATGGTGGGCCGCGCGAAGGAGTATATCGCGGCCGGCGATATCTTTCAGGCCGTGCTGTCGCAGCGCTTCTCGGCGCGTTTCGATCTTCCCCCCTTCGCGCTCTATCGCGCGCTGCGCCGGGTCAATCCCTCGCCGTTCCTTTATTTCTTGAACTTCGGCGATTTCGCGGTCGCTGGCTCCAGCCCCGAGATCCTCGTCCGCGTGCGGGACGGCGAAGTCACAATCCGGCCCATCGCCGGGACGCGCCCGCGGGGTGCCACGCCCGAAGACGATAAGCGCCTTGCGAGCGAGCTGCTCGCCGATACCAAGGAACGCGCGGAGCATCTCATGCTACTCGACCTTGGCCGCAACGATGTGGGCCGCGTCGCCGAAATCGGCTCCGTGCGCGTGACCGATAGCTTCTTCCTCGAATATTACAGCCAGGTGATGCACATCGTTTCGAATGTCGCCGGCCGCCTAGACGCCAGGCACGACTCCATCGATGCGCTCATGGCGGGCTTCCCGGCCGGCACCGTTTCCGGCGCGCCCAAGGTCCGCGCCATGGAGATTATCGATGAGCTTGAGCCCGATAAACGCGGGATTTATGCCGGCTGCATCGGATATTTCGCGGCTAACGGCGAGATGGACACATGCATTGCGCTGCGCACGGCCATCGTAAAAGATGGTACGATGTATGTGCAAGCCGGTGCCGGCATCGTCGCGGATTCCGTTCCGGCCTCCGAGCAGGCGGAATGCGAGAATAAGTCCCGGGCCTTGTTCCGGGCCGCTGAGGAAGCTGTGCGGTTCGCAGGGCAGGCCGCGCGGGGTCAATAGCGCGGGCGCGCGATTTGGTTAGGACGTCCCATGAAGACAGTAACGCTCTTCCGCCATGCGAAATCCGGCGACAAGGACAATCCGAATATGGAGGATTTCGACCGGCCGCTCGCCCCGAGGGGATTGAAAGCGGCGCCGAAAATGGGCGCGGTGCTGCGGGACCGCAAGCTGAGGCCCGGCCTCGTTCTTTGCTCGCCTTCGGTGCGAACGCGCCAGACGCTTGCGCTGGCGGCCCCTGAAGCCTGGGACAGCCCTCCGGAGGTCCGGTTCGAGGAGCGGCTTTACGAGGCGAGCGCTCAAACCCTCTTCAAGGCTTTGAGGGAGCTTGCCGGGGACATCGTGCACGTCATGATCGTCGGGCATAATCCAGGGCTGCAGGAACTCGCGATCGCGCTCGCGCCGCCCGGAAGCGCGGCAAGGGAGCAGTTTAAAGCGAAATTGCCGACCGGGGCCGTGGCATGCTTCGATTTTGAAACGGAACGCTGGACGAAGCTGCAGCCGGGCACAGGCCAGTTGCGGCTTGCCATCACCCCGAACTCGCTTCAAGGTTGAAGCCAAGGACAAAGACAATGCTGACGCTTATCGATAATTACGACAGCTTCACCTACAACCTCGTCCACTATTTCGGGGATCTGGGGGTCGAGACGCGCGTCTACCGCAACGACGAGAAAACGGCGGCGGCGGTGCTAGCGGAAAAGCCAGAGGCGATCGTGATGTCGCCGGGCCCTTGCACACCGAACGAGGCCGGCATCTGCCTTGAGCTTGTGAAGAAGAACAAGGGCCGCATTCCGCTCCTTGGCGTCTGCCTCGGACATCAAACCATCGGCCAGGCTTTTGGCGGGCGCGTCATTCGTGCGCCTGTGCTGATGCACGGCAAGCTTTCGAAGATCTACCATGAGGGAACGAGCCTGTTTCGCGGATTGGAGAGCGGCTTCGAGGCCACGCGCTATCATTCGCTGATCGTCGAGGCGGATACGCTGCCATCCTGCCTCACCGTCACCGCGCGCACTTCCGACGGCCTTATCATGGCTTTGGAGCATCGCAGCGAGCCCACTTTCGGCGTGCAATTTCATCCCGAGAGCATCGCGAGCGCCAACGGACACGCCATTCTCGCAAACTTCCTGATGCTCGCCGGCGTAAAGTGGGAGCCCCGCAAAAAAGGCCTCGTTCTGCCTAATGCCGCAATTGCGCCTTCGCGCGCGGCTGTGGCTTGAGGCGAGCCATGCTCGATTTAGCCACCGCATTCCGTCCCCATCTTGAGAAAGCCGCATCGGGACATGCGCTTTCGGAGGAGGAGGCGCGGGAGGCCTTTCTCTGCATCATGCAGGGCGGCGTTTCCGAGATCCAGCTCGCGGCCTTCCTCGTCGCGCTCAAGGCGCGCGGCGAGACGGCGGACGAGATCGCGGGCGCGGTTTCGGCAATGCGCAGCCTTATGGTGCCAGTGACGGCCCCGGAGGGCGCCATCGATATCGTCGGGACGGGCGGAGACGCGAAGGGGACTTTCAACATCTCTACGGCGACGGCTTTCGTTCTGGCGGGAGCTGGCGTGCCGGTCGCAAAGCACGGCAACCGGGCGGTGTCCTCTAAATCCGGCTCGGCCGATGTGCTCGAGAAGCTCGGCGTGAACATCAATCTGCCGCCCGAGCGTCTGGCCGCGTGCTTCGAAGCGGCGGGCCTCGCCTTTCTCTGGGCGCCGGCGCATCACCCGGCCATGCGCCACGCAGCGGCCGTCCGGCAAGGGCTCAAGCTGCGCACGATTTTCAATCTGCTTGGCCCGCTCGTGAACCCCGCCAGCACCAAGCGCCAGCTCATCGGCGCCTACTCGCAACATTGGCTCCTGCCCATGGCCGAGGTGCTGAACCGGGCCGGCGCCGTGCATATTTGGGCCGTTCACGGCGCCGATGGCATGGACGAACTTTCGACTACGGGCGTGAGCCACGTGGTGGAGTTGAAAGGCGGAAAGCTCTCTTCCTTCGATATTCATCCAAGCGACGCAGGCCTCAACGCCGCGAGCGCTTCGGACCTCATGGGCGGCTCGCCTGAGGACAGCGCGGCAGCCATGCGGGCCCTTTTGCGCGGCAAGCGCGGCGCGTTCCGCGACATTGTGCTTCTCAATGCCGCAGCAGCCTTTATCATTGCAGGCAAGGCGGCAGACCTCAAAGAAGGCGCCGCATTGGCGGAAGCTTCGATCGATGAGGGACGTGCGGAGCGCGCGCTCGACGCCCTGATCGAAGCCAGTCAGGTAAGCCCGAAAACATCGTTAGACGCGGCGGAATAAGCATGAGCATTCTCGACAAAATCGTCGCCTACAAAAAAGAAGAGGTCGCCGCCGCGAAGGCGAAAGTTCCTCTTTCGGCGCTAGAGGAGCGCGTGCGCGCGGCACCCCCATTGCGCGACTTTTTCGAAGCCCTCGGCAAGAAATGGGCGCTGCTCGAACCTGGCCTGATCGCGGAGGTCAAAAAGGCGAGCCCCTCGAAAGGGCTGATCCGCCCCGATTTCGATCCCGCCGCGATTGCGCGTGCCTATGAGCGGGGAGGCGCCGCTTGCCTCTCGGTCCTGACCGACGGCCCCTCGTTCCAGGGCTCGGCGGAGGCACTGATCGCGGCGCGGGAGGCTGTGTCCTTGCCGGTACTGCGCAAGGACTTCATGGTCGACACCTATCAGGTGGACGAAGCGCGCGCCATGGGCGCGGACTGCATCCTCGTGATCATGGCCTGCACCCCGGACGGCCTTGCGGGCGAGATTTTCTCCGCGGGCCGCGATAGGGACATGTCCGTTCTCGTCGAGGTTCATAACGAAGCTGAGCTCGAACGCGCGCTGATGCTGGACGCTTGGCTGATCGGGATCAACAATCGCGATCTGAACAGCTTCGAGACGCATCTTGAGACGACGGAGCGCCTCGTTTCCCTCGTTCCTCCCGGGCGGCTCGTCGTATCGGAGAGCGGCATTTTCACCGCTGCCGATATTGCAAGGCTCATGCAGGCCGGCGCCGCCGCGTTTCTGGTGGGCGAGAGCTTGATGCGGCAAGCCGACGTGGAAGACGCGACACGCACCCTTCTCGCGCACGAGCCCGGCGCATTCATCCCAGGCGCTCCCGAATGAGCGAGCTCAGCCACATCAACGATAAGGGCGAAGCCGCCATGGTCGATGTGGCGGGCAAGGCAGTCACCGTGCGCACCGCTGTTGCCGAAGGCTATGTGGTCATGGCGCCGGAAACCTTGCGCCTCATCGAGGAGGGCAGCGCGCCCAAAGGCGATGTGCTCGCCGCAGCTCGCATTGCGGGCATCATGGCCGCCAAGCGGACTCACGATCTCATTCCGCTCTGCCATCCTTTGGCTCTCACCAAGGCCGGCGTCGATTTCGGGCTGCTGCCGGAGCGGAACTGCGTGCGTGTCGAAGCGATGGCGAAGGCGCTCGGACAAACCGGAGTCGAGATGGAAGCGCTGACAGCCGTGGCGGTTGCCTGCCTCACGCTCTACGATATGCTCAAGGCGCGCGACAAGGCGATGCGCATCGAGGGCATCCGGCTGCTATCCAAGGCCGGCGGGAAATCGGGCGATTTCTTCGCGCTCCCGAGCGAAAGCCAAGATCAATCATGAGTTTGATGACGGTTTCGGCGGCGAAGGCCCGCATTTTGAATGGCGTGCTGCCGCTCTCAAGCGAAGCGGTGCCGGTTTACGAGGCGCGCGGCCGCGTGCTCGCGGAGGATCTGAAAGCCAAGCTGACGCAGCCGCCTTTCGATGCCTCGGCGATGGACGGTTATGCGGTTCGCGCCGCCGATGCGGGCACAATTCCCGTTCGCCTGAGGGTCACCGGCGTCTCAGCGGCAGGCCATGGTTTTGGCGGAACGGTTGGTGCGGGGGAAGCTGTACGAATTTTCACCGGCGCGCCGCTGCCTGAAGGCGCCGATACGGTCGTGATCCAGGAAAATACGAAGGTGGAGGCGGCGGACACCGTCACGATCCTAGAGGGCGCCAATCTTGGCAAGAACGTCCGTTTGCGCGGCTACGACTTCGAGGCCGGCGGCGTACTGCTTGCCGCGGGGAGCAAACTTGGCAGCCGGCACCTCATGCTGATCGCGGCCATGAACCACGCCGCGGTGCCTGTGCGACGCAAACCCGTGATTGCGGTGCTTGCCAATGGGGACGAGCTTGTGCCGCCAGGATGCGTGCCCCAACCGGGTCAGATTGTGTCGTCGATCCCAGCCGGGCTAAAAGCCGCGATCGAGTCGTGGGGCGGTGTTGCGCTTGTTCCCCCGATAGCACGGGATACGAAAGAGAGCATCGCGGCCCAGACCGCTGCTGCGAACTCCGCCGATGTCATTGTAACAATCGGCGGTGCTTCGGTTGGCGATCACGACCTCGTGCGCAGCACTCTCGAAGGAAAAGGCGCACGCTTCGAGGTACTGAAGGCTGCCCTGCGCCCAGGCAAGCCGGTCATGTTCGGCTTTATGGGCGCGCAGCGCGTGCTCAGCCTTCCGGGCAATCCCGGCTCCGCAATGATTTGCGCGCGGGTCTTCCTGAAGCCGCTCATGGATGCGCTGCTCGGCCTCGATCCCAACGAGCCCATCCGGCAAATGCCGCTTGGCCGCGCTATCGAGGCCAATGGCGAGCGCGAGCATTACATGCGTGCGACGTCGGCCGGCGGCACGGTTACCCCGATTGCGGACCAAGACAGCTCGCTCGTCAACGCGTTTGCCTGCGCCGATTGCCTCATTATCCGGCCGGTTAACGCTCCCGCGCTTCCGGAGGGCGCGCCCGTTCCGATTCTTCCGCTCGATTTTTAGGCAGTCATTGTCGAACGTCCGCGTTTTTGCTTGCGGAACTTAATGAGAACGTTTATTGATGTTCTTGGTTTGTACAAGTTGCCGCAGCAACCTCGAATTGGGGCTTTCATGCTGACTCCGAAGCAGAAACAGCTTCTCCTTTTCATTAACGAGCGCATTGAAGCTACGGGTGTCTCGCCGTCTTTCGACGAGATGAAAGAAGCCCTGGATTTGAAATCGAAATCGGGTATTCACCGCCTGATTATGGCTTTGGAGGAGCGCGGCTTCATCCGAAGGTTACCCCATCGCGCACGTGCCCTTGAGGTGACGAAAATGCCGGAGCGTGCACGTACCGGGTTCGACGGCGAGAGGCGTTTACGCGGATTTATGCCGACCGTCATCGAGGGGACGAAGCGCTCCTTCGAAGAAAGCGCGCAAGTTCCCTTTATCCGGGATCGCGAGGATGGCGGCGTATCGGTTCCGGTGATGGGCCGGATTGCCGCTGGCGTGCCTCGCTCCGCTATCGAGGATCACAGCCATGCCCTTGTTTTGCCACCAGAATTTCTCTCTCAGGGCGAGCATTTTGCGCTTGAAGTGCGCGGCGACTCCATGATCGACGCCGGCATTCAGGAAGGCGACACCGTCATCTTGAAAAAGACTGCGTCGGCGGAAAGCGGCGAGATCGTAGTCGCGCTCATCGATGAGGAAGAAGCGACCCTCAAGCGGTTGCGCAAAAAGGGGCAATCGATCGCTCTTGAGCCTGCAAATCCGGCATTCGAAACGCGCATATTCGGACCGGATAGGGTTAAGATCCAGGGCAAGCTCGTTGCTCTTCTCCGGCGCTATTGATATAAGCGACTCCGCGAACCGGACGGACTAACGTCCTGTAATAATTCTCCGCTCCGGCTGTGATTCCACTCCCGTTGCGGTATATTGTCTCAGATGCAAATCCTGAGAGCGAGGAGCGCAGTAGCATGGCCAAGAAACGCGACAAGACAGCCGAGAAAGCAGGGAACACGGTCAGCGCTCTGCCGTCCATTCCTTTGCCTGCCATGCAATCCCCGGAACAATTCGCCGCGAACATGTTTCGCGCCTTCGAACTGAGCGGGCAGATCGTCGCGAAAATCGTCAACGATCGTAACAAGCGCGACGGTGCATTCACCGTTGTTGGCGGCCTTTCGGATGTCCCGAAGCTTTTTGCGCCCATCGCGCATCATTGGATGAGCGATCCAAACGCGCTTGCTGCCGCGCAATCCAAGCTGAGCCACGATTTGGTCGAGCTTTGGGGCCGCACCTATAGGCGCTTTCTTGGCGAGAACGTAGCGCCTGTGATAAAGAACACCCCTGGCGATCCGCGTTTTCAGGACAAGGAATGGACCGAGAACGCGTTCTTCGATTTTCTCAGGCAGGCTTATTTGATCACCGGCCGATGGGCCGGGGAGATGATCGAAAATGCTGCCACCGTCGATCAGCATACCAAGCATCGCGCAGAGTTTTACCTCAACCAGATCGTCAGCGCGCTGTCGCCGTCGAATTTTCCTTTCACAAATCCCGAAGTGATCCGCACGACCTTCTCGACAAGTGGGCAAAACCTCGCAATAGGGTTCGCGCAGCTTCTGGAAGATTTGCAGGAGTCGGGTGAGCTACTGCGCATCCGCCAGACGGATATGTCGGCCTTCGAGGTTGGAAAAAACCTTGCGGTGACCCCGGGCAAAATCGTCTATCAGAACGATGTGATGCAGCTTATTCAATATACGCCTTCCACGGAAAGCGTTTGTGAAATCCCGCTGCTGATCGTCCCCCCGTGGATCAATAAGTATTACATCCTCGATTTGACGCCTCCGAAGTCCTTTATCAAATGGGTCGTCGATCAGGGCTTTACCGTTTTCGTCGTTTCTTGGGTCAATCCTAAGGAAAATCTCGCGGGCAAGACCTTCGAAGACTATATGCGCGAAGGGGTATTAGAAGCCACCGGCGCGGTATTGCGCGTCACCGGCCAGAGTAAGACGAATGCACTTGGCTATTGCGTCGGCGGTACACTTCTGGCAAGCGCGCTCGCCTATATGGCAGCAACCGGCGATGAGCGCATCGGATCGGCAACATTTTTCGCGGCGCAAACCGATTTCAGCAAAGCTGGCGATTTGCTGGTTTTCATCGACGACGAACAGCTCAAAGCGCTTGACGAGGTGATGAACAAGCGCGGTTTCCTCGACGGCGCGCGCATGTCGTCCGTCTTCAACATGCTCCGGCCGAACGACTTGGTTTGGCCCTACATCGTAAATAACTACTTGCTTGGCAAGCAGCCATTCCCCTTCGATCTGTTGTTCTGGAACTCCGACACGACGCGGATGCCGCCCGCCAATCACAGTTTTTATCTTCGCGAGTTCTACCGCTACAATAAGCTATCGCAGGGCTTGCTCAAATTCGGCGGCGTACCGCTCGACCTGAGCCGGGTGACGATCCCAATTTACGAGCTAGCGACCAAGGAAGATCATATCGCCCCTGCTCAATCGGTGTTGATCGGCTCGAAATTCTTTAGCGGGCCGGTTCGTTTCGTGCTGGCAGGATCGGGACACATCGCGGGCGTTATCAACCCGCCCTCCAAGGCCAAATATATGCATTGGATACTCGAGGATGGCGATGTAAAGGCTCTGCCATCTGTTGAGGCCTTCATTTCGAGGGCACAGGAGTTTGCCGGCTCTTGGTGGCCCGATTACTCAAAATGGCTGGGCGGCCTTTCGGGCGGCCAGGTCCCCGCCCGCGAGCCGGGCGGCGGCGTTCTTGAGCCGATAGAGGATGCACCGGGCAGCTATGTGAAAGCATAGATCTGGCCGGCTTAACGTTGTCAGCGCGCTTTGCGGAGCGGCGCGTGTTGTACACTCTTCACGCCGCGCGGGGCGGCTTTTTGAAGCCAGGTCATAACGGTGCCACCTCCGGTGTAAAACGGGGCGTAGGCGGGGCTGTTAGCCGCGTAACAATGGGCGGCTTTTCGCGGCTAGCGGCATAGCCTACGGTCCATGCGGCTCGGTGCCGTCATTGGCGATGGGCTGAATGTCTCGCATGGGGCTAATAAGGAAAAATAGCAAATCTTGTGCTGCCGGGGCGGATCCTCTAGTAGTCCGCGCTGCCGATGGCTGCCTCGGCCCCTTCCAAGGGGCATTTTTTGTTTGCGTGCATATCCTGCCAAATACGGCGCTGCTAGAGCCTATCCGCTTTTAATGGAATCAAAAGCGGGCTCTAAGTTTTTGTTTTTTCGTGCTTCTTATCGGAAAACCGCTTCACACCTTTCCGGAAGCACTCTAGAAGTTGCCCGTCCAGCGCGTTTTTACATATAGCTATAGTAAAAAGCTACCAGGATATCGATAGGCAAACGGAGAACAGCGAACAGCCGGCGAAAAGGCTAAGAATTTCGCGAAATTGACATCGATACTAACTATCAATGTATCTGCTCTAGGCGCGTGACATCATTAATAATGCGTTCCTGCCGATTGGGCTTTGCGATTAACTGTGGAAACCGATTCAGATTGCGTACACCATTTTAATAGGAGATGTGTACGGAGCAGTTTGGCAGAAGTTTCCTTCTTCGCTAAAAACCTTCGGGGGACGCATGCGACTCTTAAGAAACCCGGAACCCATCTATGCGCAGGCGCATGAGAACAGCACCGCTCATTGTGGCAACGTAAACATACCGTTACTGTCAAAGAATATGCTTTTCGATGTCCTGGCCGTTTATGACATTGGCTGTATTATTTCTAGTGCGGTAGTTGCGTACTATCTATATATCGTATTAATTCTGCACACATCTGCAAATGTGCTAAGTTACATGCAAATAGTGTCGTTTGTGGCGATAATATTTCACACAATCGCGCGGCAAAGTGGCCAATACAGATTCCGTTCTCCATTTAGCTTTTCCTCGCAACTATCAACGTTGATTTATATCTCTGCAAAGACTATAGCGGTTACCTTTGCCATACTCTTCTTTCTTAAAGTGAGCGCGGAGTTCTCGCGCATGTGGTTGCTCTCTTGGGCAATTCTGCTGTTGCTATTGTTGACTGCCGGCCGTGCAATGCTAGCATATTATTTAGATGGCTTAATACGAAAGGGCGCACTTAGCCGGTCGATAGCATTGGTAGGCTGCGGCACTCAATTTGAACTGGCCAGGTGCGCATTGCTTCTGGATAAACATCATTTCAATCTCGTCGCTACCCTCGATCTTTCCACCTCTGCTGCACCATCGAAAGCGGATGGCAGCTTGTTGGACTACACAACTTCCGCCGGCGGGGTGCATTCATTCATCGCGGATGCGCGGGACATGCATGCCAGCGAAGTTATAATCGCGTTGCCGTCCGCCCGGGGAGAGGAACTTGAAAAGATCGTGCGGCGGGTGCAGATGCTCCCGGTCGACGTGCACGTAATACCAGATTTCGGCGGAACGAATATTACGGGTATGCACATCCAGCAAATTGCAGGCTTGTCTCTTATAACCACGGTATCGAAGCCGCTCTCCGAGTGGAGCGCCTTCAGCAAAATCATCGAGGATTACATAATCGGGATTCTATGCCTGATCCTGTTCGCACCCGCTATGGCGCTCATCGCAATAGCCATCAAATTGGATAGCAAGGGCCCAGTACTTTTCCGTCAGCGCCGTCATGGCTATAATCATCAAGTTATTGAGGTGTTGAAATTCCGCTCGATGACGGTCATGGAGGATGGGGACACCATTCGGCAGGCCACGAAGAAAGACAAGCGAGTAACCGGTGTCGGCGCCTTTTTGCGGCGCACCAGCCTCGACGAACTGCCGCAGTTTTGGAACATCGTCCGGGGCGAGATGTCCGTAGTCGGTCCGAGGCCGCATGCCCTTGCGCATAACACTTACTACGGCGATTTGGTGGAGGACTATGCAAATCGCCACCGCGTGAAACCTGGCCTGACCGGCTGGGCGCAAGTGCATGGGTTTAGGGGAGAAACAAGCGCTCCTGGGATGATGGAGAAGCGCGTCCAGTACGACCTGGAATATATCGAGAATTGGTCTCTTTGGCTCGACCTGAAGATCCTCATCATGACGCCATTATTCGGACTATTCCGGCGCAGCGCTTATTGATGGAGTAAGTACGGGCCTGTCCACTGCGGTACCCGCGATCATTAACGCCGGCCCGCACAAGGCCCCGCAAGTTTAGGATAGCACGCCCAACCGAATCCCCGGTACGCCGCCTACTATTTTTACGCGCAGGTGTTTTTCCGTAAAGGAACATGTTATAAGTACGTTATGCCAATGGCGATTCGAGCGGAGTGCCTGGCGCTCTGCGGGCCTCCTGACAGATGAGATATTGGCGGGCGTTCAGGGAAATGCCGGGGCGGAAAGCCCTACGCAAGTTGCACTGCGTTTAGTGTGAGGCACGGGTGCCCGTTTGATTTGGATCAAGATTTTGAGAGTCGCCCCTCGTAAGAATGAGTCCTGCAAGCGCGAGGTATTAACTGTGCCCAATGGCGTGGAATGCGGCGAAAGCAGCCAGAGCGTGTGCGACGAGGCAGATTTGCGGCTATTTGAACTCAGAAATAGTAACACCGCGCATCCGGTTCTTGCCCCTGCGGCTTGGATGGCATGCTTCTTATTTGGCGCTGCGTTTTGGTTCCTACTGATCCGATATATAGTGTCGATGTAACGCGCGGCCGCCGGCCGATATTGTCGTCCAATCTGTTCCGTCGACATGATGTAAGTTCGTGTATTCGCTAAAATAGCGATTGCGCGATCCTTCGCGCTCATAAGTCTTAACTCCTTAATATGTATCCTGTTTGGGAAGATGCCCAAGCATTTGTTGAATATGGCAGTATTGCGGTCTGTCATGACGCTGAATCCTGATGCCGCGGGTTGCGGTATTCAACGCCGCTGCGCAGACAGGGATTGTCAAAGGCGCAGGCGTGCAACAAGATCCCGGAAAACGCCTTTGGCGTTTGCGGGATGATGAGGCGCGGGCGATCGCAGCCGTTTGTGCGGCCTAATCCAAGCTGGCGCAGAAGCGCTGGATACGGCGGCAGGCTTCCTCCAGCTCCTGCATCGAGGTGGCATAGGAGATGCGGAAATAGGGCGAGAGCCCGAACGCTGCTCCATGCACCACCGCGATGCCTTCGTCTTCGAGGAGCGCGGTGACCACGTCCTCGTCATTGCCGAGGATCTTGCCGGCGCGCGTGCGCTTGCCGATCAGCCCGGCACAGGACGGATAAACGTAGAATGCGCCTTCGGGTGTGGGGCATTCGATGCCCTTCGTCTGGTTCAGCATCGATACCACGAGGTCGCGCCGCTCCTTGAAGCTCTGCGCGCGCTCCTTCAGAAAGTCCTGCGGCCCGTTCAGCGCCTCGACGCTGGCCCATTGACTGATGCTGGTCGCGTTCGACGTCGTCTGCGATTGCAGTTTGGTCATCGCCTTGATGAGGTGCTCCGGGCCGGCACAATAGCCGATACGCCAGCCGGTCATGGCGTAGGCCTTGGAGACGCCGTTCATGGTTAGCGTGCGCGCATAGAGGCCCGGTTCGACCTGGGCGGGCGAGGTGAACTCGAAACCGTCATAGACGAGATGCTCGTACATGTCGTCGGTCAGCACCCAGACGTGAGGATGGCGCATCAGCACATCGGTAAGCGCTTTAAGCTCGGCGCGGCTATAGGCTGCGCCCGTTGGGTTCGACGGATGGTTGAAGATCAGCCATTTCGTCTTCGGCGTGATGGCCGCTTCGAGCGTCTCGGGGCTCAACTTGAACTTGGTTTCGATCCCGGCCTCGGCGTAAACGGGCTGGCCGCCGGCCAAGAGCACGATATCGGGATAGGACACCCAATAAGGCGCCGGGATCACCACCTCGTCGCCAGGGTTCAGTGTCGCCATCATCGCGTTGTAGATAATTTTCTTGCCTCCCGGCGCGACGAAGGCTTGGGCCGGTTTATAGTCCAGCCCATTCTCACGCTTGAATTTCTTGCAGATGGCGTCCTTCAGCTCGGGGATGCCGTCGACGTTCGTGTATTTTGTTTTGCCGTCCCGGATCGCCTTGATGGCGGCTTCCTTGATGTTGTCCGGCGTGTCGAAATCGGGCTCGCCCGCGCCAAGGCTGATCACATCCTTCCCTGCCGCTTTCAGATCGCGCGCCTTGGACGACACGGCGATGGTGGGCGAGGGTTTCACGCGCGCAAGCGCGTCCGATAGGAAGGCCATGGTCAAAACTCCAAAATGGGATCGCGCACCCACGCTATGCCGCTCGCGGACGGCGCGCAAGCATTCGCGGCGGGTTTCCGGCCGTTTTCCGAACGAAAATAGCCAGCCGGGAACGGCGAGCCTCAATAGCCGATGTAGCTCGCGTAATCCCTCATGAACTTCGCCCAAACCCGGAATGTCTCATCGAGCGAAGCCTGCGATATTCCGTATCGCATGGGCACATCAAGCTCGATCTGCGGTTCGCCTTTCTCGTTAACGTAGGATTTTGCCCAGCGCTTCTCGCGGTTCCATTCGTTCAGCTTCTTGAGATCGGTCATCCTCTGATCGAGGGCGAAACTCGAACGAAGCTGGATGGTCTTGCAGTTGGCGTGCCGCTCGCAATCGTAGAAATATACGGAGTAGTCGAGGCCGCCCATGCGCCCCTTGATCAGAGGATCGCCATTGGGGTCCTTGCTGAGCGCTGCCGGGCCGAAGCCTTTCGCAAGTCCGATAATGGCGTCGATGTCGGAGGCAAAGATATTGGGGCCGGGGCCGGTAGCATTGGAGCCGGATTGAGCGCTAGCCAGGCCCGGAAGTCCCAAAAACCCCACCGCCACGGCAATATGAATCGCTTTCCGGCGCATGCCCTGCCTCCCCTTGCGAGCCCGGTTCGTATTGGCGGAGACTATACGGTATAGAAGCCGCGCGTGGCAATTATCAAAGGCTCATACTTTCGCGGTTTTTCCGGGAAGACGCACGGCAAAACAAAAACTTAGAGCCTATTCACGGATTCGGGCATCGCTCGGCGGGCGCGAGAGAAGCGGTGCGCGGTGCCAAGCGAGGGCTTGGCCGCCGCGCTGGCGGATCGGTATCAGGCTCGCGCAAGCGCCGCGCTCACGAGCTTTTCGCTCTCGCGCCAAAGCTTAGCGGCGATTTGCGGATCGTCCGCGAGCGGGTTCGGATGGCCCTGCCTTTGCCTCACGAAATAAGCGCCGCTGACGCCTTCGATGTCCGGCGATGTGGCCACGTAGAGCGAATTCACCGCGCCTTGCTCCGGCCCAATCATGAAGGGCTTGATCGCCGACCAGACGAAACCCTCGATGCCGCCCTTGTTTCCGATCCGGGTCGCAACCACGCCGGGATGCAGGCAGTTTGCTGTAACGGGCCGGGGGGCAAGCCGGCGCGCGAGCTCTTTGGTGAAGAGGATGTTGGCGAGTTTCGATTGGCTGTAAGCGCCGAACATGCTGTAGCGGCGCGTGGACATGAGGTCGCCCAGCTCGACCGAGGCGCGGTTCGCGGCGGCGGAAGCGACTGTCACGATACGGGCGCGCCGCGTTTCCCCGCCGCCGCGCTCCAAGGCCGACAGCAGCGTGTCTGTGAGCAGAAACGGCGCAAGGTGGTTGACCGCGAAGGTCAGCTCGTAGCCGTCTTTCGTCAGCTCGCGCCTTTTGGCGAAGAGGCCGGCGTTGTTTACGAGGATGTGAATATGCGGGTGGCG
>JBKQIH010000074.1:0-3140 GCA_052148445.1 Rhodomicrobium sp. | reverse complement strand
TGCTTGGACCCCACGATCCTCAAGACAGGGCGCCTGCCCCGTTAGCTCAAACCTATCAGATGGTTACCACGCCGCCTTAGGGCACTGCTCCGGCAGCGGCAAACTCGCGCGTAGCGCGTTCGTTCATTGACGCGTTGCCGACTTCGGCCCATCATTTTTCTGACGCCTCAGGGCAGTTGCGACACCGGCATCCAAACGCTTTGGCCTTTATTGAGCGCTTCGAGGTTCGCCTCCTCGAATTGACGGAGTTTCTTGCCGGCGTCCTGACTGCGGCTGGTCATGGCCAAAAGCTCTTGGCGGCGCATCGCGGCCAAGCGCCTCAAATTAAAAGAAAGAAGGTTCGAGCGGAATTGAATGCCGAGCCGCCGCTTTATCGTTGTCTCAATGTCCTCTTTGGGATCGTAGTTCTCGCCTGCAATTGCCGAAAGCGCGAGCCCCACTTTCTCCTTGACCTTGCTAGCATCGACGTTTGCCAGGCTCAGTGCGGAAAAAAGCGCGGCAAGGCTGTCGAGCGTTTTCTTATCGATGGATATTTGGGGTCCAACCAGATCTTTGTTCTCAAGAACAAATCCCTCACGGATCAAAACGGCGCCCCCGCCGCCGCGATTTAAAATACTATCTCTGAGCCGGCGGGCCCAATTGCTATTAAGCACGTCGAGTGGGATCGCATCCAATTGAGAATAAAAAGGCCCGAATGCAAGAGGCGCGGGATTCTTTTTCGTAGACAACTGGCCGGATATCGCCGCGCTCATCTCCTTGCCGCGCTCGTCTGGGTCGCCGGTTCCCCACCCAATAAATGAGCCCCTTGTTCCGTCGCTAAGCTGCGTTAGCACTGAAATTAAGTACTCCCCAACGCCCGGCCCCGCTTGGACCGCGATTACTGGGATACCGTCGAAGAGCAAGTCGCCGGCGATCTTTTTGGGCTTGATCTCAGACGGCACACCGCTATGGAGCTTACCGGTAGTGACTGGCGTTGCGTCGCCCCACAAGATTGCAATGATGATTTTGCGTTCTTGGTAAGATTGGGGCCATGGAAACAAGTGATGCGCGATATAAACCGCGTCGAGGACCGGCCAGTATGCCCTGCCACCCTTCATGTATGTTGGGGTCGCGGCATCAGCCAACCGTTTCAAGGCATCGGCTGCGGGCTGCGGTTTAACGACCACATACTTCTCTTCCTCGAATTCGTCGCGGTAAAAGACGAAACCGATCTCACATCGGCTTACCAGGTCGGGAGGGAGGCTTAAAAAGGCCGCATTCAGTTCCCTTGCAATTTGTTGAGCGAATTTGTCCATGCCAGCATTGGCCGGGAAGGCGATTACGAAGGTAGTGCGGTTATCCGCCTCCTCAAATTTGGACATTATTGACTCATCAGGCGGAAATACCGTTGGAAAGAGTACGTTAAACACTCTTTTTTCTGCCGCACCATTTACGGATTTGACCTCGCTACTAAGTACCGGGTAAGGGCGCGCGGCCTGTTCGCGATTTATGGTGCTGGCGAGATTTTCTCGGTAGGTGGGAGGACCGTTACCGGTTTCTAGAAAATTCTGCAGGATCGTCTGATTATCCCACGCCACGATCTCCAGGCGCTTGCCGGTTACCGCAATCGGGCTGAGATTTAGGACTTCACGCGTTAGCCACGGATAGACTTCAGCCTTGAAGACAAAACCGACTTTGCCCGTTTCTGTCCCATTTACGATGTCAGCCGCCAAGTCCGTGATTTTGTAAAAATCTTTTTCTGCGCAGATGACGTAGTAGGGAGCGAGCAGTTCTAAGGCGAAGGCGGGATAGTCAGCATCCGGTCTGACCTTCGCGACAACATTGTTCGATTTGCCGACGACCTTGTATATAAGCCCGGGTTTCCCAGTCTTCTTTTTACCGCTGCAGGCCGGAGCCGTTTGCGTAAACCTCGGGGGTTCCACGAGGGACAGCTCCGCCTCCGGGAGCTGCACGATGGGGGGAGGCGCCTCGCGCCCGGCGAAATACACCGCCGGCATCGGGCTGCTCTGCATCCAGGGTTTCTGCCCAATGCTCTCGCTCAGCTGCAATTGTACGCTTCGGAACACGGTGAAGGCTTCGACGCCGGGCCTCACAATCTCACCCGCAAGCGCGCGCGCATAGGGGCCGGCCTTCGGCTCCCTGGTCGGAAGCCAGTTCTCCCTCCGCCGTTGCAAAGGCGATCAGCATGCCGCCCGGAATGTTGCGGATGGCTTGAAAGCCCTTCGGCTGGCTCAGCGCTTTGCCGCCCGTCTCTTTCAGCTTGAGCGCGTTACGGCAGGCATCGAAGATCACGAAATGCTTGGCATCAGGCGCCTCCGCATTCAGCCGGTCGAGCAGTTCGCGGAGCGCGACCGAACGATACCAAAAGCCTGAGGCGTAAACCTCGGTTATATCGGTGGGGATAAGAAAATTGTCGCGCTTCTCGTTGGCCGCGCCATGGCCGGAATAGTAGAAGAAGCTGATCGCGCCAGGGCCGGCGCGCCCAACTTGGCTGGCAAACTCATCGAAAGCTTTGAGCATCCCAACCCGGTCCGCGTCAGAAACAACCGTGATGTTTGCATCGGCAAAGCCAATTTTCAAAAGCGCGGATTTGACAAGCGCGATGTCATTCTTTGGGTTTTTCAGCGGCCCGACCGCGTCCGAATAGCGCTGATTCCCGATGAGGAGCGCAAAGCGCGGGGGGTCGGCGGCGCGCGCGACGGATGCCAAAGTGGCGAGGATGATGACTAGTGCGACCGCGCCATATCTTTTCAGCACCGCATCCCTCCCGGCAAACAAACAATTAATCACGGTCTTATGCCATGAAATCGGGGTCTAAGCAATGCGCGCTCCGCGTTCGCGGAGGGCTCCGCCGGACACGTTTGGAACAGCCGCAAGACCGCCAAGTATTCGCTAACGAACCGCGCGAGCTTAACAAGCGGTAAAGCCCGGCCACCATCGCGGCAGGGTTAACGCGGCCTTGGTAAACGGCGTTGCCGTCCAATTTCTACCCGCCGCAAAGTTCGCGATTTTCCGCGATTTCACCTGCGAATCTTGCATCCAGAAAGTCCGTTAAATATATTCCTAGTTCGTAATTAACCATAAGCAGGCGCATTCCACCTAGCGGAAGTAGCCCCCGGCGTTGTAATTTCTTCCATATT
>JBKQIH010000073.1:0-10200 GCA_052148445.1 Rhodomicrobium sp. | reverse complement strand
CCGCCGGCGGTGTATCCGGTCAGTTTGAATTGGCGGCCATAGGGGGTCAATTCGGGAAACGCGGTGTGGCAGGTGGCGCAAGGCTGTCCAGTTTGCCGCGCATAGGCTGGCACGGCCGAAGCCGCCGGCGGCTGGATGAGCCAAGCGGCCGTAAACGACGTTAGCGCGAGTGCGCCTCCGCCCAGCCATCTCGATAAGGGTATACGCTCCAAACTTGAGATTCGGCCAGCCTTCGACATAGCGGCTTGCATGAGCATACGATGCGGCACGCGCATTCCCCCCCCGACGATGAACTCTAGCGTCCCATATTTGGAATCTGTAGAGTTACAGCTGCCCCACGGTCAAGCTAGCCGGTCGTCAGAAGTGCCATTTTGACAATAATCAAAAATAGTGTGGCCATAGCACCACAGCGAGGCAATTACAGTGTCTGCCGCTATGATAATGATTAGTAAAGTTGCGCATTCCGGTACTTGCAACCCGCTCTTATGGCCACGCTACAGTTAATTCTCGAGTCGAAACAAGTCCAAAAAAGACGATTCGCGCAGGCCAGTCCGTTTCAATTTGTATTAACGCGTTTTGGAAGACAGCCGATCTTCTATAACCAAGCTTCCGTGCCGGATCGCGTTCAATGACGATTGGCATTGCACAGCGTCGCACACCGCCTTCATAGCCCGGCATGCGGGCAGCTCCGCCTTCGCTAAGCACTTTCGAGGCTCCGCGTCAGCCGCTCGCATTGTTCGATGCTGCTACAGCGCTCGACGATCTTCGGGTCGCCGCGCAATACTTTATACTTCGTCTCCTCGCCTTCCCGCCAGAAACCGATATCGAGCCGATGTTTGCCCACACGAAGGTCGAACGCAGTGAGATCGGGCAGCCAGGCCGGCAGTAGCGGGTCGATGTAGAGTTTGCCGTTCGGTGCGTCCGGCATAAAGCCCAGCATAGCCTGCAGCAGGTTGAACACCGAGCCGGCGGCCCAGGCCTGAGGCACGTTGGCGCCAAGGTACTGCACGGGAAAGGCCATTCCTTCGCGCTGGGGAGCGGTGTAAAGTTCAGGCAGCCTATTCAACAGGAAATAGGTCCCGGCCTCGCTGATGTCACGCGCAATCCGTGCGGCTTCGGCGCCGAAGCCGTAGCGCTTGAAACCAAGGGCAATGATGCCGTTATCGTGCGGCCAAACCGATCCTGTCTGGTAATTGTAAGGATTGAAAGCGGGGTGCTGCGCCGAGAGAGTCCGTATGCCCCAGCCGCTCCACATGTCAGGGGCCATGAGCCGTTCGACCACCTTGCGGGCGCGTGCAGCGGGGACGATGCCAGAACACAGGCAATGGCCTGGATTGGAAGCGACCGTTAGCACTTTCTTCTTATCGCCATCGAGGGCGAGGGCATAAAACCCGGACTCTTCGTCCCAGAAGGCTTCATTGAATTGCTTGAAGAGCACAGCGGCCTTCGTCCGCAGTTCGTGAGCGCGGCTGTGTTTGCCCAGCGCATCGAAGATTTCCGCCATGCGTAGCCAAGCGTCATAAACGTAGCCCTGCAACTCGCAAAGCGCCTTTGGCCCCTTCACCAGCGATCCGTCCGGATAGACGATGCAATCGCCGGAGTCCTTCCAGCCCATATTCTCGTAACCGGCCGGAGAGCGCGTCTGGTATTCCTGGAACCCGTCGCCGTCGCGGTCGCCGTATTTGTCGATCCAGGCAAGACAGCGTTCGGCGGTATCCAAGTGCCGTTCGAGGAGCGCGCTGTCGCCGATCGCCCGCCAGGCGGCATGCAGCGTAATCAGATATAACGGCGTGGCGTCGGCGGTGCCGTAGTAAGGCGTGTGCGGGATCAGCTTGAAATGCGCAAGCTCTCCATAGCGCATCTCATGAAGAATTTTCCCGGGCTCCGCATCCCGATAGTCATCCTCCTCTTTGGCCTGGAGCGACCCAAGTATGTCTAGCGCTCCACGCGCAAACTCAGGATAGATCAAGATGTTCTGAAGCGAGACGATCAAGCTGTCCCGGCCGAATGGCGCGACGAACCACGGCAGCCCCGCGGCGGGCAGAAACACCATATGATCGGTGCCGGCGATGGGCAGGCGCAGCGCGGCCATGTCCTCCAGCGCTTGACGGTAAAGCCGGTAGAACTCCTCGTTGCTGGTGCGGATCTTCAGTACCGTGCGCATCCAGTCGTCAAGGGTCTCGGTGTGCTTCAGCTTGTCACTGTCCTTAACGCAGCTTTGGGGGGCCTCAAAATGCCGCTCGCAATCCGTTAGCGTGTAGAGAAGGCAGCAATGCCACGCTTCGCTGGGTGCGAGGGACACCTCGAAGCTCAGGCGTCCATTGGCGTAAACCGCCTTGGGTTCGCCGCGCGGAATCCTCACAGTCAGCGACCGCATAAAATCGGCGTTGCGATAGGTTGTGCACAGTTCCTGTTTTACTTCGGACCACGCCGTCGTGATGCGTCCGCGGCGCACTATATTGCCCGATTTTACTTCGAAAATGTCGGCAAAATCGGAGCGCAGCGCGATTTCAAGCTGGAAGCGTACCGGCTTCATACTGCGATTTTCGACCTCGAGGTCCTCGTGCATGCCATCGGCAATGGAGCGGCTCACGGAGAGGCCGAGAGTACGCGGCGGAATGGCACCGCCCTCTGTCAGGATGGCGCGATTGGTAAGATGGACCGCCGAGGTGTAGTAGGTTGTGGCGCCCCCGTTCAGGAGTTCCCAAGGCTCGCCGTTCGCGTAAATCGTCCAGCTGCTGAGCACACGGGTATCCAGGAAAAAAAGCCCGCGTTCACCCGGCCAGCGGATTTGGGCGTCGAGATCGGTGACGAGCACCGATTGCCCATGGTGGATAGCGATCTGCGGCGGACCTACCTCAACTTTGAACGGCATGGCGTCGATCTTCTCCGGATTGTTGCGGCGCTCCCCCAGCCCCGCGATACGGCGGCTACGCCGCGCTGCGCGTGCGCGGTGCCCGGCGGTGCGAAGCGCACATTCGCATCCCTGGTTTGTGCTCAGGCCGCTCGCGAGCCGGTTTCTCAGCAAGAACGAGATTAAATGCGGTGTTGACGAGCGCGATGTGAGAGAACGCCTGAGGGAAATTACCCGCGAGGCGTTTAGACTTCGGATCGTATTCTTCCGCTAAGAGACCGACGTCGTTACAAAGCCCCGCAAGTCTTTGAAAAAGCTTCCGGGCGCCGGAACTCCGGCCGAGCATCAAAAGGCAGTCGGCGAGCCAGAAACTACATGCCAGAAACGCGCCTTCGCCGGGAGGCAGGCCATCGCGCCCGCTTCCGGTATCGTAACGTAGGACGAAACCGTCAACCGTAAGATCGCGTTCGATCGCCGCCACCGTTCCGCTCATGCGCGGGTCCGTCATCGGCAGGAAACCCACGAGCGGCATCATCAGAACGCTCGCGTCGAGTGTATTGGCGCCGTAGTGCTGCACAAACGCACCGCGTTGTGCGTTGAATGCTTTTGCACAAACGTCATCGTGAATCTCCTGGCGCAACGCCTTCCACTTTTCAACCGGTCCAGCAAGCCCGAACGATTCGGCGCTCTTGATCGCCCGGTCGAACGCCACCCACGCCATGACTTTGGAGTGAGTGAAGTGCTGGCGGGGGCCTCGAACCTCCCACATTCCCTCGTCGGGCTCACGCCAGACCTCCGCTACATGATCCATGAGCGCGCATATCAGGTCCGAGTTGGGTTCGAGGGGACCGAGCCCGCCGCTCCGTCCCTGGTAGAACGCGTCCATAACCTCGCCGTAGATATCGAGCTGGACCTGATCCGATGCCGCATTGCCTATGCGCACGGGCGCTGAACTTTCGTAACCGGGCAGCCAGGGCAGCTGCATTTCAGGTAGCCGGCGCTCGCCGGCAATCCCGTACATAATTTGAACCTGCGATGGATGGCCCGCAACCGCGCGCCGCAGCCAAAGCCGCCAATCCTGCGCTTCATCGTAGAAGCCGCCATGCATGAGGCTGAGCAGGGTGAAGGTCGCGTCCCTGAGCCAGCAGTAGCGGTAATCCCAATTGCGCGTTCCGCCAAACTGTTCGGGGAGCGAGGTGGTGGGAGCTGCGACGATGCCGCCGGTTGGGCGATACGTCAGCGCCTTGAGCGTGATGAGCGAGCGGCGCACAAGCCCGGCCCATTCGCCCATTCCGGTGCAGCCCGAGGACCAGTTGCGCCAAAACACCTCCGTATCGCCGAGTGCGGCGCTGGGATCGATTGAGCCGGGCGCAGCCCGGTAGGAGCGGCCATATGAGAGCACGAAAGGAACAACCTCGCCCTCGCTCACGATGAAATCGCCCACCGTTTTGAAATCCTCCCCACGCAGCTCGATGGGCGTGCGCAACACGGTCATGTCCGGGCCGGCGATTGCCTCCAGCGAGCCGTCATCGCTGCGTGTCACCCAAGGCACGGTTGCGCCATAGTCGAAGCGCAGCACGAGTTCGCATCGCATGGCGAGCTGTCCGCGCCGCCCGGTGACGATACGCACAAGTTCGTTTGACTCCTCGTGCGGCGGCATGAAGTCGATTACGGTGACGGCGCCATCGGGGGTTTCGAAATCGGTCTCCAGGATAAGAGTGTCATCCCGGTAACGGCGGCTGACACGCGCGTTTGGGTCGGCGGATGCTATGAGCCAACGGCCATGCTCCGGCGTGCCTAGCAGCGCGGCAAAACACGCTGCCGAGTCGAAACGGGGCCAGCACAGCCAATCGGCGGAGCCGTCACGGCCAATGAGAGCTGCCGTCCGGCAATTGCCAACCAGGGCATAGTCTTCAATCCGTAGAGCCATTCCATTTCCACCATTTGCAAGTATACCTGCGCGAAATCAGGCTTTGCCGAGCAATTCCTTCACGGTATCTACGACCCGTCCGGGTTCGAAGCCATATTTCCTCTGCAGTTCTTTGAGCGGAGCGGACGCGCCGAAGGTTTTCATGCCGATAACGCGGCCGGTCCAGCCTACATATCGCTCCCATCCAAATGTCGAGGCCTGCTCGATTGCGACCCGGGCCGTCACGCCGGGGGGCAGCACGCTGTCGCGGTATTGCTGCGGCTGATGTTCGAATATGTCCCAGGATGGCATGGAGACAACTCTGGATCGAATACCCTCCGCGAGCAGCTGCTCGTGGGCTTCGGTGGCTAAACTAAGCTCGCTGCCCGAAGCGATGAGGATCGCCTCCGGTTTGCCGCCGGGAGCATCGGCGAGCACATATGCGCCGCGCCCAGCGCCAGAGGCGGGGGCGTATCTGCTGCGGTCGAGCGTAGGCAGCGGCTGGCGGGACAACACAAGCGCGGCCGGCTCGTGCCGGAGCTGCATGATGGAGCGGTAGGCTTCCACCACTTCGTTGGCGTCGCCCGGCCTGATGACCACGAGACCGGGGACCGCACGCATCGAGGCAAGCTGCTCCACCGGTTGATGCGTGGGGCCGTCCTCGCCGTCGCCCATCGCATCGTGGGTGAAGATGAAGATCGTGGGCAGCTCCATGATCGCCGCCAAGCGGATGGCAGGGCGCGCGTAGTCGCTGAATATGAAAAACGTCGCGCCATAGGCCCTGAGCTTCGATAGCGAAAGGCCGTTGACGGCAGCCATCATGGCGTGCTCGCGAATGCCGAAATGAAGGTTCCGGCCGCCGGGTGTTTCTGGCTCGATGTCTCCGGCGCCTTCGAATTTCAGGAGGGTTTTGTTGGAAGTGCCAAGGTCTGCCGATCCTCCAACGAGCCAGGGAATGTTCTGAGCAAGGACGTTGAGCACCTGTCCTGAAGCATCCCGCCCTGCGATTCCCTTGGCGCTGGCCGGAAAGGCCGGGAGATTGCGGTCCCAGCCCTCCGGCAGCTCGCGCCGCTGCATCTGGCCGATTTCGGCGGCGAGGCCTGGATGTTGGCCTTGATAGGTAGCGAAAAGTTCGGTCCACTGGGCCCGAGCCTTCGCACCGCGCGCGCCGATACCGTCTGCGAAATGCCGGGGCACGGCATCGGGAACGAGGAACTTCGCATCCTCCGGCCAGCCATAAAAGCGCTTTACGAGGCGCACCTCCGCTTCGCCGAGAGGCTCGCCATGAGCCGCAACCGAATCGTGCTTATGCGGTGAACCGTAGCCTATGTGGCTGTCGAGAATGATGAAAGTTGGGCGTCCCTTGGTGGCCCGGAATATGTCCAACGCATTTTGTATAAGGCCCGTATCGTTCGCGTCGCCGACGCGCAGAACGTTCCACCCATAGCTGAGAAATCTCGAAGCGATGTCTTCGGTAAAAGCAATCCTGGTCTTGCCCTCGATGGTGATGTGGTTGTTGTCGTAGATCCAGCACAGATTATCCAGCGCGAGATGGCCCGCCAGCGACGCGGCTTCCGAGCCCACGCCTTCCATCATGTCGCCATCGCCGCAAATGGCGTAGATGTTGTAATCGAAAATCTCGAAGCCTGGCCGGTTGTACCGGCTGGCAAGCCACTTTTCGGCAATCGCCATGCCCACGCTGGTAGCTACGCCCTGGCCAAGCGGGCCAGACGTCGTCTCCACGCCCGAAACCCAATGATACTCGGGGTGACCCGGCGCTTTGCTGCCGAGCTGGCGGAAGTGGCGGATGTCTTCAAGCGATACCGCCGGTTGCCCGAGCCGCTCGTAATCGGCATTCACCGCCCGCGTTCCGGTCAAGTAAAGGACGGACCACAGCAGCATGGACGCGTGACCGTTGGAGAGCACGAAGCGGTCGCGGTTGGGCCAGATCGGGTCCAGCGGATCGAAGCGCAGCACGCGATTCCAAAGCGTGTAGACAAGCGGTGCCAAAGCCATAGGGGTGCCCGGATGGCCGGAGTTCGCCTGTTGAACGGCGTCGATGGAGAGCGTTCGAATCGTATTGATGGATAGCCGGTCCAGTTGTTCCGGGGTCATCGTAGCGGAAGGAGCCGGTTGAAGGGTAGCGGTCTCGCTCATGGTCTCGCCTCTAAGCCGGCGCCGGCGCCGGGCCGTCCTGCTGCCTCGTCGGCGGCTATTAAAGCCGTATCCCGGCGCAATCTCCCCGCTGGGATCGAAGGATCGCCGTCGCGCAGGCGGTCGAGCATTCCGGCTTTATCGGAACCGGTCACCAGCCAAAGAATGCGCCGGGACCGGTTGAGAATCGGATAGGTCAAGGTCATGCGCCGGTACCCTTGGTAGGCGCCGGTCAGCGCCACGTCTGCGCTTGCGATTTCGAGGACGGGATCGCCGGGCACGAGCGACGCGGTATGGCCGTCGGGGCCGAGGCCGAGATGAACGAGGTCGAGCACCGGGGGGAATCCTGCCACGTTCTCCAGGGTACGAGCGTATTCAGCAGCCGCAGCGTTGAGATCGGATGCTTCCACCGGCATTGCATGTACATGATCCGCACGCACCGGCGCACGATCCAGCAGGCTTTCGCGCATATGGGTGAGATTTCTGTTACTGTCTCCCGCGGGCGCCACGCGCTCGTCCACTTGAACGATGTGGACCTTATCCCAAGGCACCTCTTTGTCTGCCAGCGCGCGAAGCATCAGCCAGGGCGTGTGGCCCCCGCTGAATGCCACGGTAAACCGCCCGCGTTTGGCAACGGCATCCCTTGCCTCGGCGGCGACGATCTGTGCAGCGCCTTTCGCTGCACGCTCGGGGGTGGCAAAGACTTCGATATGCATGACGGCACCTAATCGCGAGGCTTCTCCAAATGTCCGCCGAACTCGTAGCGCATTGCCGATAACAGCTTGTCCCCGAAATCGGCTTCGCCCCGAGAGCTGAAGCGCTCGAAAAGCGCCGAGGACAGCACCGGCACGGGCACGGCTTCATCGATGGCGGCCTTTATCGTCCAGCGGCCTTCGCCAGAATCGGAGACCCGCCCGCCAAATCCCAAAAGCGCGGGATCTTTCGTCAAAGCTGCCGCCGAAAGGTCCAGCAGCCATGAGGCAATGACGCTGCCGCGCCGCCAAACTTCGGCAATATCCCGTAAGTTGAAGCCGTAGCGGTAGAGTTCGGGGTTACGCAGCGGCGTGGTCTCCGCATCGGCGGCATGCTTTTCCTCGCCCGCGTTAGCGTGCCGCAGAACGTTCAGCCCTTCCGCGTAGGCGGCCATGACGCCGTATTCGATGCCATTGTGAACCATTTTGACAAAATGGCCGGCGCCGCCCGGACCGCAATGCAGATAGCCAAGCTCCGCAGTGCCTCCGAGTTTCTCGCGCCCCGGCGTGCGCGGAATCTCGCCCGCGCCCGGTGCCAGCGTCTTGAAAATGGGGTCTAGATGCTTCACAGCCTGCTCGGGGCCGCCGATCATGAGGCAGTAACCGCGCTCAAGGCCCCAGACACCGCCGCTCGTGCCAACGTCCACGTAGGAAATGCGCTTGGATGCAAGCTCACCGGCGCGCCGGATGTCATCCACGTAATAAGAGTTGCCGCCATCGATAACGATGTCGCCGCTTTCAAGGTGAGGCACAAGGCTGGCAATGGTGCTGTCGACCGCAGCAGCCGGGACCATAAGCCAGACCGCACGCGGCTTCTCTAACTTCTTGGTCATCTCTTCCATTGACGAAGCGCCGGTGGCGCCTTCGCGCACTAACGGCTCTCTGGCCTGCGGCGACACATCGAAAACCACGCATTGGTGGCCGTCCTTAAGGAGCCGGCGCACCATATTGGCTCCCATTCTGCCTAGTCCAACCATCCCAATTTGCATGATCGTCTCCTTGTATGGGGCTGCGCGGGCCCCTATGAGGCATGCGCCTCCGCGCTAGCGCGCGCCTTTTCGAAAGTGGCGGCAAACATGCCGTACCGGCGGGCAATCTCGCCTGCAGCCGCCTCCTTTGTGATTTTTTGTGCGCGCCAATTGGCGAGCGCGTCCCACCAGACGGTGCGGCCGACGGCGAAACCGATGAAGCCCGGCACACCAGCCGCCACGGTCAGCCACTCGTGAACCTTCTGCTCATCCTCGCCCCGGCCCAGGACGATGCAGACAACGTTGCCCCGGCCATTCCTCCGGGCGGTAGCCACGATCCGCTCGCAGTCTTCACGGCGATCCAGCCCCTCGATTTTCCAGACATCCGGCTCGACGCCGGCATCCTGAAGCTGGCGGATCGCATCCACCATCAGACTTGGCCGGAGCTCCAAATCGTAAGCCTTCTTGTCCGCGTGGAGACGGTCGAGTTCCGCCTTTTCCGGCGGCACCAACAGCTCGAACATGAAGCGGCTCCTGCCCTTGCCGCGCAAATATTCGGACAACCGCTTCAGGCGGACGGACTGCCGCCTGTTCAGGGCCGCATCGCCCTCCGGATTGTAGCGCACCAGGACCTTGCAGAAGGCCGGCTGGAAGGCTTCGACATGTTGCGCGAAATCATCGCCATACTGGAATTCGAATTCCTCCTGCCCGGACTTCTCGGCAGGGCACGCGGTGATAAAGCCTTCCGCTGCGGCATCGCGCAGAATGGCGGCGCCGAACTGCTCGTCGACGAGGATGGCAGCGTTGTCTTTTGGCACCCGGTCAGCCACGGCTGCGCGGAAGCCGTCGTAAATCACACGCTTGGCGCTGGCAATTTCCGCGGTCTGCTCCGCACTGAGCGTTCCCTTCCAGCCGAACATTTTGGTCTGAAACGAACCCCGGTGGTCGAAGGGTAGGACATAGAGCCGTTTATCGAACTCTGTTGTCATTGTGAGCAGCCTTTGCCTTGCGGTACCGCTCGATCAGATTGCTTGTCGAGCTGTCATGGCCGTCGCCGGACGTGCCCTCCAGTTCCCCGATGATGCGTTGCGCGAGCACTTTGCCGAGTTCGACGCCCCATTGGTCGAACGAGTCGATCTCCCAGATTACGCCCTGCGTGAAGACATTGTGCTCATAGAGCGCGACGAGCTTGCCGAGTGCGGCCGGCGTCAGCCGTTCCATGAGGACGATGTTCGAAGGCCGGTTGCCCTCGAATGTCCGGTGCGGGACGAGCCAATCCGGCGTGCCTTCCGCTTTGACTTGCTCGCCGGTCTTGCCGAAGGCGAGCGCCTCGGCTTGCGCGAAGACATTGGCGATAAGCATGTCGTGGTGCCGGCCGAGCGGGTTGAGCGGCTGCTCGAAGGCGATGAAATCGCAAGGAATGAGTTTCGTGCCTTGGTGGATCAGCTGATAGAACGAGTGCTGGCCGTTGGTGCCCGGCTCGCCCCAATAAATCGGGCCGGTCTGATAATTCACATTCATGCCGCCAAGCGTCACGTGCTTGCCGTTGCTCTCCATCGTAAG